>NZ_VPEB01000029.1:0-10880 GCF_013417415.1 Acinetobacter sp. YH12254
CCCCACTAACCTAACATTTCGCCCCCACTAACCTAACATTTCGCCCCCACTAACCTAACATTTCGCCCCCACTTAAAGTCAAAAACCTAACATTTCGCCCCCACTTAAAGTCAAAAACCTAACATTTCGCCCCCACTTTAGTGTCTGAAACACTGATATAGCAATACATTGAGACTGGCCGTAAAGCTTTTTAAAAGCTTTTTAAAAGCTATTAAAAGCTTTTAATAAAGCTTTTAAAATTAGTAAATGAAAAAATAAATGAAAAATTGCCCTTGGTTTTCGCTACGCTCAAACTCTATTGAATCTCGCTTTCGCTCGATTCGTGGGGCAATTTTTAGTTAATATTCTTGTTACTTTAAGAAAAGGCAAAAGCAACTCGGAATTCGCTTCGCTCATAAGTTTTTTATGCTCGCTTCGCTCGGTCTAGGTGCAAAGATCAGCATGTGATCTACTTTCAATTTGTTGAAGCAAATATTTTAAAAAGCAGTTTTTCAGGGAGTCTAGGCGCAAATTTTCGTTGTGTCGCTCGTAGACACTCGCTAAAGAGGATCTGAGATGAGCAAAGATAAAAAAGATGAAGATTTGGTTTCTCTCTCGATGAAGAACTTCAACAAACCACGATGGTTTAGAGCCAATGAAGATGGTGTCTTTTGTGAAGTAACTTGGGAGGAGTTCTTTAAAAACCATGATGACCCAACAGGGTTAGAAGATTTTATGACAGATCGAGAGCAAGATACACCAAGAGATGTGGATTTATAGCGCATGGTTTGCTGTATTTGGCGTTTTATTGGTCATTCCTATTCTACCTATAGGTTTTAGTTTAAAGTGCCTTAAAACGCAAATGGTGAGCATTTAGACAACCCACCTCGTTTCGATATTCTGTTGGCAAGAATATCCGAGGGGGTCTAAAAAATGCTTATAACGTATGCACCGTAAAATTTTGTCGAAGTGCCGATTGCCAACCAACCAACACCAAACTTTAAAACGCTAATTTTATTCATAAAATCAGAAAATATTTATCCTATGGTGGATAACAACCTCGAAAAACTATGTCTTCAGAAGTTTAGTTTAGTTCGAGCGACCAACTCGAACAGCAGGGGAGACCAATCCCCATTTAACCTTTTTGACTCTCCTGTGGCTTTAAATCCACAGCCTTCAAGCACTATGACCATGCAGGAAGTAACACACTCAACTACAGTCCCCTATAGCCTCAACATCACTCTTTCGCAAAACCACGATTCCCTTAACAAGTCATTTCTGACAACGGTAGCTATGGTTTTTTAACCAACTTTTGATAAAACAACTCAAAAGAAAATTCTTATTGATTATCAATTTTACCTGTAATTATAGATTACTATCTATTTTACAAATAAAAACAACAACTTATTCAGAATTATTACAGTACAACTTCGGCAAAAATCTGCCTTATATGCGCTACTAAAGATCGCTCCAACACATCTATGTCGATAACTAAAAATTTAGTTATTCAAAAACTTAGGTGACAAAACCTAATGACATAAAAGTGCGTCCCAAGTTATCAATTGAAGTCTTAACAAGCAGTACGTTCATCCACTAAGTTTCTAAGCTTTTTCCTTGCTTTTCGGTACGCAGTTCCAAAATACCGATTCCGCAGCTTAAAAAATATCATCATGGGTAGAACACTTACTTAGCACAGTCGATGAGGATCTCTCCCCACCTTTAACACGTTTAAGCTATACATCGACCTTTCGAGCCAAAATGGAATGTCATCACGACAAATTCACCACCTGACCCAAAAGTGCCACTCTCGCCAGCTTTCACCTTGATCGCCTGTACCCTCTCGAATACCGCAGAAGCCATCGTGTGTGCCACGCACCTCGCCAAACCATAAAGATTCAGCGAAGAACGGTAGTTATTAACGCTACTCTCCATCTATGGATTTCACTCACTATTTCTTCAAAAGCAGGATTTCAGCCCTTTCAGCCTAGAATGGGGTTTAACCCATTCGCCACCTTTCGGTGATTCCGTTTCCTTGTCGCCCAACTTCAAGAACCAACAATGAAGTGGATTGAGTAGAATTTGAGGGTAGGCAAAAGCCACCCCTCATCAGCCCTCATCAAAGCGTACCGAGCTACGTTTCCGCAGCAGTCCGCTTCGTCAAGCAGTTTTCAGGCTGTCAACCTTTCCACTGTGAGCTGTTGAAAATCAAAATTTTTAGTGTGCCTAACGGCACACTAAAAAACGGTTAGGTCTTTTAGGTGCGTTGGTCAGACACACTTCACAACTGATGAGAAAATCATAATGCACAAAAAATATGCTGTCTAGGTGCGTTCGCATGGAACTACTTATTACCCTCTTACAAACACCGTCTAGAAGTCCTTAAAACTTGCTTCGCAAGTTCACCATAGCTTCGCTATGGAAAAAGCAAAAAACAGCTAAAAACCAAAAATCCTTTTACTCGATTACAATGCTAGTTTTTGATCAAAAAACAGCGTATTTTGTGAATTAACCCTTGATAACAATGATTGGAAATATTTTGGATGATAATTTTTAGTCCACACACAAAATTTACAATGCAACGGCTCGCTGACCATGTTGCCAATGGCGCATATTTTTATTTCAGCTTTGAGTACGACAGTTCTAAGAAATCCATTGAATCCGTTTTGGATAAGATGACAGAGCGTTATGAGTTGGGTATTTCACCAAGACAGCGTTCTTACCGCCTAGAAAAGGGTCATCCTATTTGCACGATGATCGTGCAAAGAGATGTCTTTAATGAAAATAAATGGTTTCTGTATTGCTTATTCACTACGCCTACAAGTAGAGATTTCAATACTTTCAACGGTATTGAGATTAATAAACTTGCCAAAGAGTCGGAGCGTTTGAAGATTCAGACTCTTAAAGAGAAGTACAAAGGCTTTAAGTGGGATCTTGATTCGATCTCAGCAGAAAAGACCTTGATTGCAGACTACTTCAAAGATAATGAGCCAAAACAATTTGTCTTAAAAAATCCAATTGCTGTCAAACCTACTGCCCTGGTGACTATGGAGCTTTTTAGAGATACGCATAAGACTTATAAACAGCTCATCTTGGGTGATGAAAAAGACTACAAAGACAGAGTAAGGGCTTATACGTGGACTTGGCGATATACAAAGCAAAGTATTGAAAAAATTAAAACTAAATTTACTGATTCTATTAATAAATTGGCTAGTCAAAAAAATAGTTCTCTAGCAGAGAAGAACCGAGCCGACATTAAAAATCTATTCCTGATGGTTGAAACATGGTCTGTTTTCAAAGCAAGCCGTTCCCAAGCAGGGCAGATTATCCATTTTGCACAGCGTTTTTTAAAGTACAGGTCTAAGAAGCAGAAAACATGGATGCAGATGGAAATTGCTACACCACACTTGACCTATCTACCCCGATTGCCGACCTATGCGGATACGATCCATGAATATAATTACAGACGTAATCTTTTTGATGAATATGGTGTGGAAGTGCCTTTGAAACTCATTAAAGACTACTATGGTGGTGGCTATTACAACATACCGATTCAAGCCTATGTAGCTAAAGAATTAGAAATGCGTGAGAATGGCAAAGCCATTGCTCAAAAAGCGGATGAGCTTTACTTACAAGTGCTTGAAAATGAGTAAATCCGCTAAGAGAAGCTATTAAATACGGACTTTGAATAGGTTCTAACATGCAAATTGAGACTGTAAATTAAATTGTGTAATTGCCTGAATTTGCTATGTTCATATTCACAACGGAGTCAGGCAACATGATGAACGAACAAAAACTAAAAGACCTTGCAGCAGAATTTGCTAAAGGAATCAAAACAGAAGACGATCTCAATCAATTCACCCGATTGTTGACTAAACTCACTGTTGAAACGGCTCTCAATGCCGAACTTACCGAACATCTCGGACATGAAAAGAATGCTCGTAAGAACGGTTCAAATGCTCGTAACGGTTATTCCAGTAAGACCGTGCTGAGCGATGATGGTGAGATTGAGATCACCACACCACGAGATCGTGATGGCACATTTGAGCCACAGCTAATTAAAAAGA
This sequence comes from Acinetobacter sp. YH12254, assembly GCF_013417415.1. Taxonomy (NCBI): domain Bacteria; kingdom Pseudomonadati; phylum Pseudomonadota; class Gammaproteobacteria; order Moraxellales; family Moraxellaceae; genus Acinetobacter; species Acinetobacter sp. YH12254. The sequence continues at coordinate 4,044 of NZ_VPEB01000029.1, forward strand.
ATCAGACTCGTATCACGCAAATGGATAGCCAAATTCTATCCCTTTATGCCAAAGGCATGACTACCCGTGAAATCGTGGCTACTTTCAAAGAAATGTACGATGCTGATGTATCGCCAACGCTTATTTCCAAGGTGACTGATGCTGTTAAGGAGCAAGTCGCTGAATGGCAAAACCGTCCGCTGGATGCACTCTATCCCATCGTCTATATGGACTGTATTGTAGTTAAAGTCCGTCATAATGGCAGTGTTATCAACAAGGCTGTATTCCTTGCCTTAGGCATTAATCTTGATGGACAGAAAGAACTGCTCGGCATGTGGATGGCTGAGAATGAAGGTGCAAAGTTCTGGCTGAATGTCCTGACTGAGCTTAAAAACCGAGGGTTGCAGGATATTCTGATCGCCTGTGTGGATGGACTAAAAGGCTTTCCTGATGCCATTAACAGCGTATACCCGCAAACCCATATCCAGCTGTGCATTATCCATATGCTGCGTAACAGCTTGAAATACGTATCATGGAAAGATTACAAGGCGGTCACTCAGGATTTAAAAGCCGTTTATCAGTCACCTACTGAAGAGGCAGCCTTGATGGCCTTGGATCAATTCGCCCAAACATGGGATGACAAGTACCCACAGATCAGCAAAAGCTGGCGTACACACTGGGAGAATCTAAATACCTTCTTTGCTTATCCAGCCGAGATACGCAAAGCCATCTATACCACCAATGCGATCGAATCATTAAACAGCGTAATACGTCAGGCGATCAAAAAGCGTAAAGTCTTTCCAACGGATGATTCTGTACGTAAAGTGATTTACCTGGCAATTGATGCAGCGTCTAAAAAGTGGAATATGCCTATTCGCGACTGGCGTTTAGCCATGAGCCGCTTTATTATTGAATTCGGTGACCGCTTAAGCAATCGCCTTTAAATTTATGAAAAGCAATTACACAAAATTATTTACAGGCTCAATTTTTCAAAAAAGATTGAAAACCATTTTAAAGCTTTCGACTTAACCTTTTTTTACATCAATAATGGCTTCATTTAATGTCAGCATACTTTTTGAAACACCACCTTGTTGAGCTGGAGCGAAATTCTTTCAATTGCCAAGAATCTACTGATTCGTGGTATTGACCGAATTGTTTATAATAAGAGATATCTCCCTTAACCTCAACATTTCCCTTGTCAGGAGCTATATCATTGTTAATGATCTCCAACAACGTCGTTTTTCCACTTCCGTTTAACCCGACTACACCAATAATATCGTTCTTAAAAACAGTTAATTTATCAAAAGTAAAAAGAAGCTTGCCTCCAAAATATTTTTCTATTCCTCTCATTTTTATCAATTCCATACAATCGCCTCCCTTTCTAGCGATTAAGTTAATAAACATATTAAATCATTAATTAGTTTTTGTAGTTTAGAGAGTTTATTTCTTAGGGTTTCTATTCCTCAATTATTCCGTATCCTTCTGGTGCAGGAATCCCATGTTCCGAAGAACGACTGACTGATTCCCACTCTTTCCATGTAAATATACGTTTTTCTGCATTTTCAACAGCTAAATCATATACAAGGCTTCCCAGAACTAATCGGAGAGGCGGATTCTCACTATTAACCAGTTTCATTATAGCTTCGGCGGCTAACTTAGGATCACTATCCACCGATTCGTTTGAATATTGTTGGGCCAACTTTTCACGTAATGAATCATACTCTTTTTTCTGTGTAGTAAAACTCATTTTTAAGTATAGATTCGTCCAGTAACCTCCAGGTTCTACGATAGATACTTTTATACCAAAATGTGCAGCTTCTTGTGCTAAAGCCTCGCTAAATCCTTCTAAAGCAAATTTACTAGCGCTATAGATTCCCGACATTGGACCACTAATCAGTCCACCAATACTAGATATCTGGATAATATGACCTGATTCTTGTGCCCGCAAGTACGGCATAACAGCTTGACTTACCCATACTGTACCGAAGAAATTAGTTTCCATTTGGCTTCTAACTTCATCTTCACTAAATTCTTCAATCATTCCCATTACCATATTCCCTGCATTGTTAATGACAATATCGAGTCTTCCAAAATGTTTAATGGCAGTTTCCACTGTAGTCGAAACAGCACTTCTATCAGTAACATCAAGACTTAAAGGAAGTAACATTCCTTCAAACTGGCATTTTAACTCATTCAGTTTTTCAATATTTCTAGCAACACCAACAACCTTCTCTCCTGACTCCAATGCTTTTTTTGTGAATTCGTATCCTAGTCCACTGCTTGCACCTGTAATAAACCACACACGTGTATTTTCATTGTTATTAAATGTCATAAATAATCTCCTCGGTAGTGTTTCAAAAAGTATGCTGAAGAAAAAGCCGATTGGATTTTGATAAAATAGAGAAATGCAAATAACTCTAGCAATCAAATGTCCAACCTGCCTCAGTGATAGTATAAAGAAAAATGGTATCAAAGTAGATGGGAAACAAAACTATCAGTGCAAAGACTGTAAACGTCAGTTTATTGGTGATCATGCACTGAGCTATCTAGGATGTAAGTCAGGTATTACTCGTAAAATATTACAGTTGATGGTCAGAGGCAGCGGTATACGAGATATTGCTGAAGTTGAGCGCATCAGTATCGGTAAAGTTTTACGTACTTTAACTGAATCAACCTATGAAATTCAGCCTCAGCAAAGTCATTATGAATCTCTCGAAGTAGATGAGTTCTGGAATTTTGTTGGAAATAAAAAGAATAAACAATGGCTTATTTTTGTTCAAAAGTCATATTTTACCTCGGAGAAACCGGACATTTTTATTGGTGAGAATATAGACACTTTAAATGGGTTCTAACACTCTCGTTTCGTATAACAGCCATTATGTTAAATAACTTTTAGAAGCTTTAGTACAAGCTTGACAGATTGTCTTATCATTATAAAATAACCTTATTCAAATCATCCTCCCAAGAGTAACGCCAATGAAGTAAGTCATTTTCTCATCATTATTTTTAAACTTTTGATGTGCAAAATAGATTCTACTTGTGGCTATATATTCTTGGTCTCTACTTTATATCCTAAATAATATATTGTTTTTTATAAGTTAATCTTCACTATTTTGCATATCCTCTACATGAGGAATTTTTTATGCAACATGCATGTATTGCTTCAAACTTAAATTTAGAATTTTCTACACAGAAAATGTTTGATCAGCTAAACATTACGCTTTTATCAGGACAGGTTTCTGCATTAATTGGACGTAATGGTTTAGGTAAATCCCTATTGTTCAGAATATTAGATCAAAGCCAAGCTTTAGATATTCATTATAGTGGTCAAGTTTCATGGAATATCCAACATGATTATTTGGCACAATTAGAACGCCTTAATGCTGAAAATATTGCACAAGCATTAGAGGTAGATCATTTACATCATGCTTTTCGGCGTATAGAGAACAATACAGCTAGTTTTGATGATTATGAGTTAGTTGAAAATACCTGGGATTTACCACAAAAATGGCAAAATATACTTGAAAATGCTGACTTACCTACGGATTTGAACTTTCCAACAGAAAAACTGAGTGAAGGACAAAAAACAAAGCTGGCTTTATGTCGTTTGTTTTTAAAAAAGGATCACTATCTACTTTTAGATGAACCAAGCAACCATTTAGACTCAACATCTAGACAATGGTTAATTGAGAGTATTTTGGCACACCCTAGTGGTGTATGCCTGATTAGTCATGATCGCCAATTACTCAATCAAGTCCAACATATTTATGCTTTAACTGAATTAGGCTTACAACACTACAAAGGTAATTATGAGCATTACATTCAACAGCATCAGCTACACATGGATGCATTAACTCAGTCTATTAATAATGAGAAAAAAGAATTAAAGCAGTTAAAACAACGGCAACATGATAGCTTAATGAAAGCGAATAAACGTCAATCTAAAGGCAATGAACTTCGTGATTCTAATTCTCAAGCAAAGATTTTTCTAGATTTCAAAAAGGAAAATGCTGGACAAAGCTTAGGTAAGCTACGTGCCCAACAAACTCGACAAACTGATGATTTGAAAAATAGTCTGATTAATAGGCAGACCATTGTAGAAAAAATCAAAGCTCAGAAGTTTGAATTCCACTTACAGAGTACGAAGCAAGGAGAGATTTTAAGAATTCATGATTTAAAGCTACCCCATACAGCAACAAATAAAATTAATTTTGCATTGAAAGCTGGCGAAAAAATCCATCTTAAAGGTGCTAATGGAATTGGTAAATCAACCTTATTGAAATTGATTTCTACCCATCAACGTGATGATATTTTCTTTAGTGGAACATGTTTGTATTTAGATCAAAACTTTAGTTTATTAAATAATGATTTATCCGTAATCGAAAACCTTGCACTTTATAACTCCAATCTTACTGAAGTTGAGTGGAGAAATTTGTTAGGTCAGTTACGTATTCGTCGTGAAAAAGCTTTATTAAAACTATCAGAACTGAGTGGTGGTGAAAAATTGAAAGTCGCATTATTAGCAATGAGTCACTATCCTGATGGTATTGATTTATTATTGCTTGATGAACCAGAAAATCATTTAGATATTGAGTCTAGAGAGCTTCTATCGCAGGCTATTAGCCAATATCAGGGCGCTGTAATTTTAGTTTCACATGATCATTTTTTTGTTGAACAGTGTGAAATATCTGAAGAGTATTTAATTGAGTAAAATGACATTTTCAAATATATAGATTTATTAGTTCTACTAAAATTAACATAATACACGTTATACGAAATGCTCTAAATTATTTGTTTTAATTCAATAGTTTATTTCGTATTGAAAAGCCCAATCACACCCGATTGGGCTTTTTTTATGACTTTTCACGTTCCACGCTTAATAAGTAAGCAATGTTCCACACTTTTGTTTAGCTAAAAATAACAATAAAACCTTACTCATCTGTAAAAACTGCCCGAGCTAAACGGCCCAATAATCCCCTTTTTTTAGGTTCCGGTTCAACGTGTTCAGGAATAGGTATACGCTTGTTGTCTTCCCCAAAAGTAGTCAATGCGTCATAGTTCGACTCAATCTCTGGCCGAGGATCTGTTGCTATATTTAGATTAGTAGATTCATTTAGCTTACTAGTATTTTCTTGTTTTGGCTGTTCTAACGTGCCTTTAAACTCAATTCTATGAGTGAGATCTTCAATATGTTGCATCAAAGACTTTTCTCTTTGATTTGCTAAATCTAACTGATTTTTGAGTAAAGAAATTTGATCTTTTAATACATTTTCAATTTCAGACTGAACGTGTACCTGTACATCCTTCTGGACTTGTTCAGTACGTGTACTGGACTGAACACTGACTGGATTGCCATAAACTCTGATAAGTTCCGATAAGTCTATAAGTCCATCATGATCTCTTGATAATTCACCACTTTTTATAGATTCATAGATTGTTGTTCTTGATTTTTTAAAAGCTTTACTTGCGTCCATTATGCTAAATTTTGTTTTGTTCAATGTAATCCCTCAGCGCGTGTTTAAGCATGTTCATCTGAACATCTTAGCTGAACATATATCTTATTTTGAATTAAATCGTACTTTTCTAGGTATAGCAGCAATTTTTCAAACTTTTTGTTCAATAGTAAAGTCGATATTGAATTCTGCTAGTTTTTCAATCCATCTATTACCTTCGTTATTTTTAAAATCAATTTTTATTCTTTCTACTAATTCGTCTGTAGTCTCACCAGATTCTTTGAATCTCAAGCTCAATTCTTCACTTTGAATTATCGTTAAATAAACCATTTTTGCAGTTATTTTATTTTGCTCTTGGTTACTACCAGTTTCACTTTGTTGATTAGCTCCAATAGTTTTCTTTTTTCTAACTATAAAATTAACATGACTAGCTTTGCGTCCTTCTTTCTTGACTGCTTTAAACTCAATAGTAAGTTCTGTTTTAGAGTTAATGTCATCAATGTGGGGTTTAAGAATAGTACTTTTGAAATCTCTATATTCTGGGTATGAATTTTCTGCCAGACCTAAAGCACTTTTTAATTCTTTGATGGATACATCGAAATTAGACCGAAATTCATTTTGTACCAAGAATGGGTAAAGTTTTAAACCGTGACCATGTAAGGCAACAGCCGATTTAACTTTAAATTTTGTATACGAATTTTGTTTATTAAAAACATACATAATGTATAGGGCAAAATGCGTGAAAGAAATATAAAAACATCCATCCTTGTATGAGCATGTACTAATGAGTCTTGTTCGAATATCTCGATCTTTTCCAGGATGATAAAAAACTACACTGTGGTCGTAGAGAGCATCTACTACTCGGTTTAAGGCTACATAAGCACTGCTTGGCTTTAAGCCCGTCAATTCAGCATATTCTTTAGCTGTTACAGTGAATTCTGTTGTTTCATTGGGATCTGATGCTAGCCGAACTTTAGGGCTAAAAAAGAATAGCAATTTTAGAATATCGTCTTTTGGTGATTTCTCATGCTTCAATTGCCAGAAAATATTTTGAAAGACAGCATAGTCTTTTGGATAACGTTTGGCAGGTGCTGAAAGAGGAAAAAGAGATTTGTCATGTTCCTCAAAATTTTTAATTTTCTTTAATGATACAGCCATCTAAAATCACTATTCTTCTATTATGTGGTGGTATTTTCAATGCTACTTACCCCCACTTATTAAGTCAAGCATATCTTGATTACCACCTAACATTTCGCCCCCACTAACCTAACATTTCGCCCCCACTAACCTAACATTTCGCCCCCACTAACCTAACATTTCGCCCCCACTAACCTAACATTTCGCCCCCACTTAAAGTCAAAAACCTAACATTTCGCCCCCACTTAAAGTCAAAAACCTAACATTT
>NZ_VPEB01000030.1:0-8973 GCF_013417415.1 Acinetobacter sp. YH12254
ACATAACATGAGGTAGTTTTTTTAGTCGAAATCTAAATTGTGTTATGTCCTTTTTATTTCAAGAGTTTAGAAAGTTGAGATTCGCGTATTAATATATCTTTATAAAGCTGCGCAGATTGACAGTTGGGATCTGTATTGTTTTGCCCAGCAGCACGGTATTAACATTGTGCCGGGACTGTTGTTTGGTGGTGCAGATCGTTACCGTAACTGTATTCGCCTGAATGCAGGACATGAACTGTCTGAACAGATACAACAGGCGATCCAGTTATTGGCCAATTGGGTTAAAAAGGCTTTAAAAAGTTGATTTGAATAGCGTTAATCAAAATCAGCTTTAAGCACAACGCGATAACGCACTTGACCTGAATGTAAACGTTCAATGGCTTCATTCACTTGTGACATTGGGAACAGTTCAATCTGTGGCGCAATATTTTGACGTGCGGCAAATTTCAGAAGTTGACGCAGTGCGGCAGGCGATCCAGTTGAAGAACCGGTGACTGATTTAGCACCGCTAATTAACATGCCCGCAGGAATCTGCATTGGCTCTAGTGCAAGTCCGAGCATATGCACACTGCCATTTGGTGCGAGTGTAGATAGATAGGCTTGCCAGTCTAAAGTGACATTTACTGTACTTAAAATTAAATCAAACGTGCCACGATGTGCCTTAAGTGCAGCCGTGTCACGACTACTGAGCACATGGTCTGCACCCATGGCTTTGAGTTCGTCAGTTTTATCAAGACTTGAGGTAAATGCGGTAATTTCACAGCCCCATGCTTTCAATAACTTAATTGCCATATGACCTAAGCCGCCAATACCAATTACTGCAACGTGATGAATGGCTTGAATTTGGTGCTGTAAAATTGGATCAAATACGGTAATGCCACCGCATAGGAGCGGGCCTGCACTCACAGCATCTAAATCATCAGGGAGGGGAATAACCCATTGCCAACCTGCACGGACTTTATCTGCAAAACCGCCTGCGTGTCCCACGATGGTCGCCGTTTTCCCACCCGTACATTGTACTTGCTGCCCTGATATACATGATTCACAGTGTTGACAGCTTTCAGCTGTCCAGCCAATGCCAACACGTTGACCCAGTTTTAGGCCTTTGGCTTCGCTCCCAAGTTGTGTAATCGTTCCGATAATTTCGTGGCCTGGGATTGCAGGATAGACTGAGGATTTCCAGTCATTTTGGATAATTGAAACATCTGAATGACATAAACCACAGTACTCAACTTTGACTTCAACTTGATGGGCTTGTAGTTCGCCTGCATCAAATTGATAGGGAACCAATGCTTCACCGGCATTCATTGCCGCAAAAGCACGAATTAAATTGTCACTCATTGTCTTTAGTCCTTATTAATTTATGAATACTACGCGAATCTCAACTTTCTAAACTCTTGAAATAAAAAGGACATAACACAATTTAGATTTCGACTAAAAAAACTACCTCATGTTATGTCCATTTAGGGGTCGTTTGCGGGAGAGGGCGAAATCCTACGCTAAGGCTTTGGCCAACGATATTCTCCGGTAAGATTGATGTGTTCCCAGGGGATAGGAGAAGTCGCTTGATATCTAGTATGACGTCTGTCGCACCTGCTTGATCGCGGCCGCGATAGCTAGATCGCGTTGCTCCTCTTCTCCATCCGCGTTCCAAGCTGCGGAAAGGCACCCATAAGCGTACGCCTGGTCGAGCAGGCGACGCGGATCGACGTCCAGCGCACGAGAGAATGCGTCCGCCATCTGTGCAATGCGTCTAGGATCGAGACAAAGGTCGTCTCTGTCAGCCGGATCGTAGAACATATTGGCGGCGCCAAAGCCCACTTCACCGACCAGACCGACGGGATCTATCACCAGCCAGCCGCGACTGGAGAACATGATGTTTTCATGATGCAGATCGCCATGTAGCCCACGCAGTTCCGAGGCATTGCTCATCATTTGATCGGCTATAATCGCCGCGTGGACGTAGTCAGTTTGACAACCTGCGTTTTGATCATCGCGCGCCCGCTGAAACAAAGCTGCAAAGCGATCCCGGATCGGGAGAAGGGCAGAAGGCAGGGGTTCCTCAGATGCGGCATACAGCTTCGCCATTAGTTCCGCTGCAATTTCGGTCGCCTGGTAGTCGCCGTGCTCGGCAACGATGTGAGAGAGCATTCGCTCCCCGGCATATTCGAGCAACATCAGATTGTTCTCACGACCGAGCAACCGGACTGCTCCCCTCCCATTGCGCCATACCAGATAGTCGGCCCCGCGCAGTTCATCAGCAATGTCTTCTATAGGTTTCAATCCCTTGACGATTGCAGGAGTCCCGTCTGGCAATGAAACTTTCCAAACGAGGCTGGAAAAGGTGTCCGCAATGAGAACAGGTTGCGAAACGTGCCAATGAGCAGGAAAAACAGGCGGCATGAACATCAACCCCAAGTCAGAGGGTCCAATCGCAGATAGAAGGCAAGGCGTTCGCGGTCGGGGGCTTCGATCCCCAATACATTGAATAGGACAGCGAAGGCGCGCTCTGCTTCATCTGGCGCTGCCCAGTTCTCTTCGGCGTTAGCAATCATGAGTGCCAAATCGGCATAGCGATCTGCTGTTCCGAGCCGCCCAAGGTCGATCAGACCCGTGCATTGAAGAGTTTTAGGGTCCACCATGAAGTTCGGCATGCAGGGATCACCATGGCAAACAACCATATCGGTGCGCTCTTGGTCGAGCCGCACCGGTAGCTCTCGTTCGACACGAGCCAAAAGATCGAGCTGCGGCGTACTCTTGTCCTCGTCCGGTAAGAAGTCGGGATTGACGGCATTGCGGGACACCACATCAACGGCGCGTCCGAACATTCGCGACAGCCTGCGCTCAAACGGACATTGATCAACCGATAGGCTGTGAACAGCGCCAAGTTGCTGCCCCATTGACGGCCACGCTTTGAGCAAATCCGCTCCAGACAGATCAGCCGCCGGTACTCCCGGAATTGCCGTTATCACCAAGCATGCACCCTCCTGTTCCTCCTGCCAGTTGATCACCTCGGGGCAAGCCACACCTCGACCTTTGAGCCAAATGAGGCGGTCACGCTCTCCAGCGAGCTCACCGTGGCGGGAAGCAGGTGCGATTTTCGCGAAGGCATGCCCGTCACCACGTCGAAAAACAAAATCACCAGATTCTCCGCCTCTGACAGGCAACCAGTCAGAATGCGATTCACCAAAAAAAATATTAGTTCGATTCAATGGAGGTTCCTTCAGTTTTCTGATGAAGCGCGGAGGTGGCTCAACCTGCGAAAAGAAACGAGTTGCTACGTAAGTCCGAGAACATGCTTTCCATGGTCTCTGAGCTCGCCTTTGGGACCGACATATCGGTAGAGAGTGACGCGCTCGATGCCGAGTTCCTTGCAGAGATCGGAAACTGAAGTATCGCGCTGGGCCATGGCGGCTTGCGCGAGACGCACCTGAGCTTTGGTGAGCGCGAATTTTCGTCCGCCCTTGCGACCGCGCGCTCTCGCGGAGGCGAGACCCGCCATGGTGCGCTCTCGGATCAGATCCCGCTCGAACTCGGCCAAGGTGGCGAAGATTCCGAACACCATGCGACCGGACGCAGTCGTGGTGTCGATCTGAGCGCCCTTTCCAGTCAGAACCCGCAGGCCGATCTTGCGGTCTGACAGCTCCTTCACCGTGTTGACCAGATGGGCAAGCGATCGTCCGAGGCGATCGAGCTTCCAGACCACCAGCACATCGCCGTCACGCAATGACTTGAGGCAGGCAGTCAAGCCAGGGCGATCATCACGACCGCCGGAAGCAAGATCATCATAGATATTGTCCCGTTTGTCAACGGCGATTGAAAACTGATACAGATTTTTTCGTGCCAGCGATTTAAAACTGATACACCGCCGTCGCTGAACACCGTCCGTGTTCAGCCAATTTCTGCAACATCGCTCCCCCTCATCATCCCGGCCTGTCGCTGGTGCTTCAGCCGATAGCTTTCCCCGGCAATCGGCACGATGTGCGCATGGTGCAGCAGCCGGTCGAGCAGGGCCGCGGTCAGCGTCGTATCCTGCGCGAAGGTCGTGTCCCATTGCCCGAACGGCAGGTTGCTGGTCACGATCAGGCTGCTGCGTTCATACAAGGCTGCGATCACCTGGAAGAACAGGTTTGCCTGTTCCCGGTTCATCGGCAAGTAACCTATCTCGTCGATGATCAAGAGCCGATATGCCTTGATCGCGCGGTGCATCACCGCCTTCAGATTGTTCTGGGTATGCGCCGTCGTCAACGCCAGCATCAGGTCGGCCGCAGTCGTGAAGCGCGTCTTGATGCCGGCTTGCGTCGCCTTGTAACCCAGTGCCATCGCCAGGTGCGTCTTGCCCACGCCGCTGGGGCCGACCAGCACCACGTTCTCATGCCGCTCGACGAATCCCAGGCCGGCCAGTTCCTCGATCTGGCTGCGTTTGACGCCTTTGGCGAAGTCGTAGTTAAACTCATCCAGCGTCTTCACCGCCGGGAATCCTGCCAACCGGGTCATCGTGCTTTGTTTGCGCACGTTGCGCCCAGCGACTTCTTCCCTCAGCAGCCCCTCCAGGAAGTCGCTGTAGGCCATTTCCTGCTTCGCTGCCTTCTGGGTTGCGGCGCCGTAGCCCTGGGCTATAAACGGCAGGTTCAGGCTCTCGCACAACGTCGCGATACGCTCATGCTGCAGGTTCATGCCGCCACTCCTTCCGATACCCGCACCAGCAGCGCGTCATACACCTGCAACGGATGCTGCACTGGAGAAGGTTGCGCGATCCGCTCCACCACTGCCGCCGGCCGCGGCACCGCAGGTGCTGCGGTAGTCGGTTGCGGCCTGGCTGCCGCGATATCCGCCCGCCACGGTGCCGGCAGCGCTTGCAGGTGCTCCACTTCCCGCTTCAATGCTTCGGCTGGCGGCTCGCCGGTGGTGCCGTGGATGCGCGCATTGGCCACCTCGCGCAGCCAGTGGGCTACTTCCACGTTGGCCGTCACGACGTCGAGCTTCTGGCCGCTTTGTGCCAGCCGGCTCGCCAGCGGCACATAGAACGAGCGCCGCAGGTAGCCGTTGAACCGCTCGACCTTACCCTTGGTCTTGGCCCGGTACGGCTGGCACAGCTTGATCACGAAACCGCTATGCCTGGCATAGTCCAGGAAGCCGGCGTGGAAGCGGTGCTCGCCCTCACCGTACGCATCGCGCTCCAGCACCACCGTCTTCATGTTGTCGTACAGGACCCGCCGCGTCACGCCGCCAAACGCCGCAAAGGCGCGCTCGTGGCAGGCGATCAGGGTTTCCACCTTCATGTTGCTGACGAACTCCACGTAGCTGGCCCGGCTAAAGCCGAGCGTCGCGCAGAACGCGTGCAATGGCGCGCTGCCTTTACGGAATTCGACCCAGTCCACCTGCAGCTGCTCGCCCATCGCCGTCTCGAAACGCACCACCGGGTCGGCGGGAGGCGCCGGGCGCAAGGTGCGCACGAAGGCCCTCAACTGGCTCATCCCGCCCTCGTAGCCGCGCGCGGCGATCTCGCGGTACAGCACGGTGGCCGGAATCACGTCAGGCTGAGCGGCTTGCTGCCGATCCCTCAGGTACTGCTCGAATTGCGCCAGCTTCGTCTGGCGTTTGACTTTGCGTTCGTACTTCGGCACGGACTCCAGGGCCAGGTGCCGGCGCACCGTGTTCACTGCGCAGCCTACCTCGGCGGCGATCTGCCGAAGGCTTAACCCATGCCTCTTCAGGAGTTGAATTTCCACGTACACCTCTTTGGGTTTCAAGGCCGCTCCGCAAAGCGGCCATCTTCTCAAAATGGTGTATCAGTTTTCAATCGCTGCCTGTATCAGTTTACAACCGCTGCTGACACCGTTCGACACCTGCGGCGCGCAAGGCGTCGTGCTGCAGGTCGAGAGACTGCGAGCCATCGGCTTTGGAGACGCGGGCATATCCGATCAGCATGTATCACAAACGTTGGTTTGAGGCGGCGCTTCGGCCACGATTGCATTGACCTCTGGAAATGTATCTCAACCAGCTTCATAAACAAAGCGTCTTGAACGCTATCAGATTTTGAAAAAGGAACATGTATGCCGCGTCGCGTCACTCTAACCGATCGGCAGAAAGACGCGCTGTTGCGCTTGCCGACTTCACAGACGGATTTGCTCAAGCACTATACGCTGAGTGATGAAGACCTTGGGCATATCAGGCTGCGTCGGCGCGCTCACAACAGGTTCGGCTTCGCCCTGCAATTGTGTGTCCTGCGCTATCCCGGCCGGGTGCTGGCTCCAGGCGAACTGATCCCTGCAGAGGTCATCGAATTTATCGGAGCGCAGCTTGGCCTGGGTGCCGACGATCTCGTAGACTATGCTGCCCGCGAGGAAACACGGCACGAGCATCTTGCCGAGTTACGGGGGCTCTACGGCTTCCGCACCTTCTCCGGACGTGGTGCGAGCGAGCTGAAGGAATGGTTGTTCCGAGAAGCCGAGATGGCGGTGTCGAACGAGGATATCGCCCGTCGCTTCGTAGCCGAGTGCCGACGCACCCGCACTGTCCTTCCCGCGACATCCACGATCGAGCGGCTTTGTGCCGCGGCTCTCGTCGATGCCGAGCGACGCATCGAGACGAGGATCGCCAGTCGGCTGCCTATGTCGATCCGAGAACAGTTGCTGGCATTGCTCGAGGAGACGGCTGATGATCGGGTGACCCGTTTTGTGTGGCTGCGCCAGTTCGAGCCTGGCTCGAACTCTTCGTCGGCCAACCGGCTGCTCGACCGGCTCGAATATCTGCAACGCATCGATCTCCCCGAGGATCTGCTTGCCGGCGTTCCTGCCCATCGGGTGACTCGTCTGCGCAGGCAGGGTGAACGGTATTATGCCGACGGCATGCGCGATCTCCCGGAGGACAGGCGGCTTGCGATCTTGGCTGTTTGCGTCTCGGAATGGCAGGCGATGTTGGCCGACGCAGTGGTCGAAACCCACGACCGGATCGTCGGCCGTCTCTACCGTGCTTCGGAGCGTATTTGCCATGCAAAGGTCGCAGACGAAGCGGGGGTGGTGCGTGACACCCTGAAATCCTTCGCCGAGATCGGGGGCGCCCTGGTCGATGCACAGGATGATGGCCAGCCGCTGGGCGATGTCATCGCGAGTGGGTCAGGGTGGGACGGCTTAAAAACCCTTGTTGCAATGGCAACCAGGCTGACCGCCACCATGGCCGACGATCCGCTCAATCATGTGCTCGACGGTTATCACCGCTTCCGCCGATACGCTCCACGCATGTTGCGCCTGCTCGATCTGCGAGCTGCGCCCGTTGCACTGCCGCTTCTGGAAGCGGTGACGGCCCTTCGTACCGGTTTGAACGATGCCGCGATGACCAGCTTCTTGCGGCCCAGCTCGAAATGGCATCGCCACCTTCGGGCCCAGAGGGCTGGCGACGCTCGCCTATGGGAGATCGCGGTGCTGTTCCATCTGCGCGATGCGTTCCGCTCCGGAGATGTCTGGCTTACTAGGTCCCGGCGCTATGGCGATCTGAAACACGCACTCGTTCCGGCACAATCCATCGCGGAAGGCGGTCGTCTCGCTGTGCCATTGCGGCCGGAGGAATGGCTGGCAGACCGGCAAGCTCGCCTCGACATGCGGTTGCGCGAGCTTGGCCGTGCCGCTCGCGCAGGCACGATCCCGGGCGGGTCGATTGAAAACGGCGTTCTGCATATCGAGAAACTCGAAGCCGCCGCGCCGACAGGCGCCGAAGATCTGGTGCTCGATCTCTACAAGCAGATCCCGCCCACGCGCATCACCGATCTCCTGCTGGAGGTGGATGCGGCGACCGGCTTCACCGAAGCGTTCACCCATCTGCGCACAGGAGCACCCTGCGCTGACCGGATCGGGCTAATGAACGTTATCTTGGCGGAAGGGATCAACCTCGGCTTGCGCAAAATGGCGGATGCGACAAACACCCACACCTTCTGGGAATTGATCCGCATTGGACGGTGGCATGTCGAGGGCGAAGCCTATGACCGGGCGCTGGCCATGGTGGTCGAGGCACAGGCAGCGTTACCCATGGCCCGGTTCTGGGGCATGGGCACGTCGGCTTCGAGCGACGGACAGTTCTTCGTCGCTACAGAGCAAGGTGAGGCCATGAACCTGGTCAACGCGAAATATGGCAATACCCCGGGCCTGAAAGCCTATAGCCACGTCTCCGACCAATATGCGCCGTTCGCAACCCAGGTGATTCCTGCAACGGCAAGCGAAGCGCCTTACATCCTCGATGGCCTGCTGATGAACGATGCTGGACGCCATATCCGCGAGCAGTTCACCGACACGGGCGGCTTCACCGATCACGTCTTTGCCGCATGTGCCATTCTCGGCTACCGGTTCGCTCCGCGCATCCGCGACCTGCCATCCAAACGGCTCTACGCGTTCAATCCGTCGGCCGCCCCGGCGCACCTGCGAGCGTTGATCGGCGGAAAGGTCAACCAAGCCATGATCGAGCGCAATTGGCCCGACATCCTGCGCATCGCCGCCACCATTGCTGCCGGGACCGTCGCGCCAAGCCAGATTCTGCGGAAACTCGCCTCCTATCCGCGGCAGAACGAGCTCGCGACAGCCCTGCGGGAAGTCGGTCGCGTCGAGCGCACCCTGTTCATGATCGACTGGATTCTGGATGCCGAACTCCAACGGCGTGCCCAGATCGGGCTCAACAAAGGCGAAGCTCATCATGCGCTGAAGCGGGCAATCAGCTTCCACCGCCGCGGTGAAATCCGCGACCGTTCCGCCGAAGGCCAGCATTACCGCATCGCCGGCATGAATCTGCTCGCCGCCATCATCATCTTCTGGAACACCATGAAGCTCGGCGAGGTCGTTGCAAACCAGAAACGCGATGGAAAGCTGCTATCGCCCGATCTCTTGGCCCATGTTTCGCCGCTCGGATGGGAACACATCAATCTCACCGGAGAATATCGCTGGCCAAAGCCTTAGCGTAGGATTCCGCCCCCTCCCGCAAACGACC
>NZ_VPEB01000031.1:0-8525 GCF_013417415.1 Acinetobacter sp. YH12254
GATTCACAGGTGCTTGGTGATTTACTTAATCAGATTCCACAAGATGAGCAGATTGACTCTGTTTATACCGATGGAGCTTATGACACCAAGCAATGCCGTCAGGTCATTGCAGATCGGCAAGCACATGCGGTGATTCCACCTAGAAAAAATGCGAAACCATGGAAAGATACAAAGAGTAGCTCGCTAGAGCGAAATGAATTACTTCGAACAGTTAAACGTTTAGGCAGGACATTATGGAAAAAATGGTCAGGCTATCATCGCCGCAGTTTGGTGGAAACCAAGATGCATTGCATCAAATTATTAGGCGATAAATTAATGGCAAGAAGCTTTCCTAGTCAGGTGAATGAAATTCATGCACGTGTAGCAGTCCTCAACAGATTTACGGAATTAGGTCGACCACTTACCCAAGTTACGCCTTAAATTTGGCTCAATTAGGGGCGCTTTGCATTTCAAATCTTTGTGCAACAAAGCCCTGCCGAATTTATGCTTTTTAAACAGAGCCAGTTCATGCTCGTATTTTTGAGTGAGAATAGAGAGATGTTGGTTGCATGCTTCCAGATGTTGAACTTTGCCATCTAATTGTTGATTGGTGACTTCCAGATGTTGAACTTTGGCATCTAATTGCTGATTTGATTGTGCCAAAGACTGATGCTGCATCGCCAATTGCCGGGTAAATTCCAGCAGTTGCTCATGGGTCAGTTGGTTTAAATCAGGCAGCGTTTTCATGACCGCAGTATGCCTGAGGTCATGAAGAGAATGAAATAGAACGTTTGGAGAATAGCAGAATGTACGAGCCTGGTTTAGAGCATCGTCACCACCTGCTGTCGTCCAATTCTCTGCCAGGGTAAACCCTGGATCAGTGCCTGCAACTGCTCTGGGCTGAGGGCTACGGTTTCACCCTGGTGAATCTGAGCCCAGTGAAATTTACCCTGTTCCAGCCGCCGGGCACACAGCCAGATGCCCAATCCATCATGCACCAGCACTTTCATGCGATGGCCACGCTTATTACAGAACAGGTAGGCGCAATGCAGTTTGATCGAGCCAAAGGCTCTCAGCACCTGAGCCATGGCAGTATCCATACCCGCACGCATGTCCATCGGCTGGGTAGAGAGCCAGATTTCATCGATATGGATCATGTTGCAAGTGCCTTGAGTAATTCTGCTAAAGCAGATATTTCTGATACTTGCCATTTCAAGCCAATTTCTGCTTTTGAGTGGGGTAAAGTAATTTGAACCGTTAACATGTCAGTAGGAGTAGGATCTAATGGTGCAGAGCAAGATAAGGCAATAAATGCAGGTTTATTCGGTAGTGGTGAGCGATCATTCCCTGGCTTACCATCAATTAAGCGAATCCATTTGGATACAAGATTTGTATTCAATCCATGTTGCAAAGCGACCGAAGCAATTGAAACGTTCGGTGCTTTAAGGCAAAGGATTTCTTTCTTTGCTTCGAGAGGTTCATGTTCATCAGGGTTGTTACGTCGTAAAGGCTGTACGGCCTTATTTGTCTCGGAGAGTGGTGGCAGTCCAAACAACAAACCCCATGACCATAACTTATGGGGCTTGTTGGCTATTTTGCTGCGTATTGTGTGGCTTTTTGTGATTAAGCCTTACATCGCTTCACGTTGTGCTTCATCTTCCAAATAGTTTTCTAAAGAATCATCTAGCGCATATAACCATGGCGTGTGATGTGGCTTAGCCATTTTTCCAGTCATTACTGAGCGATAGACTTTATCTCTAAAGCCCATAATGTTTTCTTTTTTATGCTTTTTCCATTGCATGAAAATATCATGCACTGCATCAATATTGAATGATGGATAGTCCGTCTGCGCAATCAGGCGTTTGATGTAGTCACCTTGGAAGCGGGCAGATTGTTCATCGTTCAATAGGCGCTGCTCTTTTTGATGTAAGGTCTGCGTATGGCTCTGCATTTCTGCCGTGCTTGGTAAAGCAATTTTGCCCAAAATCACATCACGGACAAACCATGCTTGCGCATCGAACATATTGAAGGTGTACCATTGATCTTGCATGCCCAAGTAGAACAAGCGAGGATTCTTTTCCCACACCACACCCTGATATAAACCCTGCGGATAAAGGCAGTTATGTGTTCTGAGGCGTAGGTTATCTTCAATAAATGGGAAGTGGTGCAAATAGCCTGTGCATAAAATAATGGCATCAATTTTGGCAGATGTTCCATCACTAAAATAAGCAGTATTTTCATCTACACGCAGTAATTGTGGCTTTTCAGACCAGTTTTTAGGCCATTTAAAGCCCATGGCTTTACTACGATAGCAACTGTAAATTTGCTTAGCACCGTATTTATAACATTGCGAACCAATGTCTTCGGCAGAGTAGCTGCTGCCAACCAATAACACAGACTTGCCTTTAAATTCCAGCGCATCACGGAAGTCGTGTGCGTGTAAAATGCGACCATGGAATTGATCAAAGCCTTCATAAACAGGAACGCGTGGGGTAGAGAAGTGTCCAGATGCAACGACAACATAATCAAATTGTTCTGAATAATGCTGTTGTTGTGCATAATCTTCGACATCTACCGTGAATTTTTGCGTTGTTTCATCATAGGCAATATGCTGAACGGCACTATTGAAACGAACTAAATCTTTGACCTGTGCTTTTTCTGCACGGCCTTTGATGTAATCCCACAGTACTGCACGTGGTGGATATGAAGCGATTGGTTTTTTGAAATGTTCATCAAAAGTATAATCGGCAAATTCTAGCGCTTCTTTGGGGCCATTTGACCATAAATAGCGGTACATACTGCCGTGGACAGGTTCCCCATGTTCATCTATACCAGTGCGCCAAGTATAGTTCCATAGCCCGCCCCAATCATTTTGTTTTTCGAAACATACAATTTCAGGAACTTGTAGACCTTTGGCCTTTGCTGACTGAAACGCTCTTAATTGGGCCATGCCACTTGGGCCAGCACCAATAATTGCAATTCGATCCATTGCTATCTCCATTAGTTTTGAGTTCTTAATTACCTCTCCAATTTTGAGTGTCACAATTTAGGATTTGAAATATAAGCATTATAAAGATAAGCAAATACAATCCTAAATTGAGCGATTAAAAATCTGTTCAAAATAGGATGTGAATTAAAAAAAAGAAAAAATAATAAAATGTGCTAAAGACAGTAAAAATTACCTAAGCAATTCATCTTTATAAAAAATACATTTTTTAAGAAAGCTGATCTTATCATAATTTCTGATTAATTGTGGCTTTGCTTAGTTATAAAAGTGAATTTAAAGTCATTCCATTAATATTTAAAATTTTATCATTTGGTATATGTTCTTGATTCTTATTAGGTTTTTCCTATAGATTCTAAAGAGAATTTTTTTAGATTTTTTCTTAAAATTTGTTTGAATTGAAGTGGTGGTGTTTCAAAAAGTATGCTGGGATTAAATGCAGCCATTATTGATGTGGAAGAAGGTTAAATCGAAAGCCTTAAAGTGGTTTTCTAACTTTTTCGAAAAATTACAGCTTCTCCTAAATCCACGCCTGAGCCGATGCCTGATTCTGCAATTATTACCTTCAATACCTACAGTAAAGAACTTACCAATCGATTGCTTATAATTTTAAAAGCAGTGACAAAACTGTCCCATAAATTACTCGAAATTCGCCTCCGACAAACCCGGTACGGTTCACCTAACTTTTTCAACTAACTACAAATGTGTCGCACTTGGGATTTGAATCTGCGTCGATAAAAATCATCTGCTGCCACAGAGAATCTATAAATAATAGTGCGCAAGTCCCAATAGATTAAAAAATGCTCAATTTTGGAATTTCCCCAAAGTTATCAGCTCTTCCAGGGCGAAAACTATCCCCAATTGCTGTGGATAAAATTTAGGCTATTTTGTACGCTTTATAGATCACCCGGATACCGCCACTTTTACCATTATTGCCTTGAGCACAAGGTGCTTTACGAATTCCACCACCATTTTTTGATTCAATCGCCCTGATCAGGCTATACCAAGAGATCTTGCTGGAGCTGACGATACCTTTCATCACTCACAAGCTCTTTGATTTGCTTGGTAAAAATACTGTTTTCAATAAATAAAATAGGTTTAAGTACGTCAATGGCGTATAAGAATTTTAGCAGTTTTAGAACAAAAAAAACGAGAGCTGTGAACTCTCGTTTCGCATAAGCAGAGGCTTACAAATATAAATATGAGCTATAAAAAAACCCGCATAATAGCGAGCAGGTTCTGATATTTGATCCAGACTATGGATTTTATAGAAATTATATTTCTAGATGATTTTGAATATTTTTCCACTTAAAGTACTTTGAAAAAGCATTTCAAAACTAGGTCGAATATCTTCACCATCGACGGTGATATGTTTTATATTCGAATGAGATTGGGTGGTGGCAAAATCATGATCCACAGTAGCTTGAATAGCGTATTTAACGCCAAACTGGTCTTTGATGCTGAGAGTCTGTTTAAACATATATATCCCCTTAAAAAAAATTGCAGTGGAAAGTCCACATAAACCATTGATGTTTATTATTTTTATTGATACACAGCTTTATCATTTAATTTAAATAGCTGATTTAGAGAAGTGTAAAATGTACGACCATCCAAATTTAAATCAACCTCGATTCCAGATTCCAGTAGAACTCTTTTACCGACTTCAATTTGTTTTAAACCTTGACGTGTATTTTGCATTTTATGTAGAGGAATTAATGAAACAATAATTTCAGTACCATTTTTAGATTTTGCAATTAAATCATTTATTTTTAACAACTTATATCCTATTTTTTAGAAATTTTTTCAATTTTGAAAACATTTTAAAGTATAAAAAAAGCACTAATGAGTGCTTTTTATTACTGCTTATTATTACTTAGATAGCAACAATATTTACAGCATTCGGTCCTTTTTGACCTTGAGCTACACTGAATTCAACTTGCTGGCCTTCAAATAAGGTCTTGAAACCTGAATTCGCGATTTCGCTGAAATGAGCAAAAACGTCTGGACCTGATTCTTGTTGAATGAAACCAAAACCTTTAGTTTCGTTAAACCACTTAACAGTACCTTTAACAACATTTGAGTTTGACATAATATATCCTACTAATTTTTAATAATTTTTTAGTCATTTTATTGACTGATTAATAACTTTGAAATAATAAAGAAGCGACTTAAAATCTGAAAAAACGAAGGATTATGACTAAAACTGCGATACTTAAAGAAGATTTACCGGAACAAGACTTTTTTCTAGTTAACTTAACTATACACTAAAAATAGTAAAAATCAAGTTTTCTTATATATATATTTATTAAACTAATAAAATAAGATTAAATTAATTAAAAAATTCAGTAAAATCATATTTTTATTGTAAATGTAACAATATAAGGTAATATGTAGAGTTGAGTTAGATTGATAAATAATGAATGCGATTATATAGTTCTGTAATAACAATATTGATGTTTTTAATTTCGGGAATGATGATTTTTTCCCATATGCAAGTCATAGATAAACCGCCAAATTTTATAGCTTTAAATACTGATAATTAGCAGTATGTGATAAAAAACCGCCTGTTAGGTTAATGCCAGTCAGTTAAGGAAATTTAGATTAAAAATAAATCTAAATTTCCTTATTTTTGAATTTTAATTGATCTAATTTTATGTGTTATTGAACATAATTTTAGTTCTGAAATTCTTAACTGATCAGCATTAGCCTGTTAGGTAGTTTTTTACTTTTGAAGAAATAATAAATATCGTTTATTTAACATAAACCCTCATATACAAAATTCGGGTGTCAGCCCCAAATAGAAATGTCCGGTTGCTCCAAAGTAAAAATTTCCGCTTTTAGAATACGCACTTTTGTGAGTGTCGAAGCGGACGGTTTGAATTACAGCAGATTGATGGATTCCTCGCTCCAAGCGCCTAAAATGAGCCAATGTCTGGCTGCCCTGCTTGATCGAGCAATTGAATCGTCAATTTATTCAGTCCTTAAGGATTGTAGAGGGTGGTTCAATGAGCTGGGTACCATTCTTGTGAGCAAATGCCTCATCCATTTTCTGCGCAACAGCACTGGGTTCACCATGTTTCGCAATATATTCAGCCCTTCTTTGCATAAACTCCGCTTCTCTTTGTTGAGCTCGCTGTATTGATTCATCAGGCTGTTGCCGTGGTTGTGTCGTCTTATAATTATAGAAGCCGACACCACAAACCAGGACAATCAAAAAAGCGATTTGTTTTTTAACAACTTTATTCACTTGCTCTCATCTCTATCAAATACCATCGCTTTTCCAGGCAGCAAAATTTCACCCTATTTAAAAAAATGGCTCAGTTATTTTATTCATCAATCTATTGATATTGTTAAATATTTATAAAGAGCCATTTCATCATCTTAAAATACGACTACCTTCAATCCACACCCAAAGCTTTAAATACCGCATCCACAGGATCCGCATAGAAGTTGGTCTGGAAGTTGATAAACAGTTCCACAGGAATCATTGGGATATCTGCCGCACTACTCATTGGCAAAGCAACCTTCTTGGCACCCGCATCAAAAGCCACCTGAAGACACTCAGCAATACTTTCCACCGGTGTCACAGAACCACCCAAGCTCATATCACCCAGTACCACCATCTGACTTTGTACCGATCGTCCTAACAGGCCAGAAGCAAAAGCCACTAAACTTGGCAGAGCAAGATGGCTGAGCGGGCCGGTATTCTGTAATTCCACCACATGTAAGTGGAAGTCATGTTCCAGCACCTTACTGCCACCCGAGATCCGGGATGCATTGGCCTTGAAGTAGTCAAATGCAATTTTGTCCTGCTCCTTGGCACTACTTGAATTCCATAAGCCTGATGTCGCCAGCTTTCCTGAACCTTTGGTGACTTGAAGTTCTAAGCGGTATAACCTCGGCATGCCTTTATTACTGAGCCCGATGGTATATAAGAAACCTGGCTTGGCTGGACCTTCGGGAATCAGTCCACCACCACCCTGCTCTTTTACCGATACAAAATGTTCTTCTAAGGTATCATTATCGATATAGCTGAAATGAACATCATAGAATTCCATGCCACCAATTTTCTTCAGCGGCTCTTTGATACGACGGCGCACCTGCAACGCATATTCCAGACACTGGCGTACATCTTCTTTATTAAACTGACCGTGTGGGTAGAGTAGCTTCATCAATCCGGAAACCGTCTTGCGAACGGCGATCACATCACGCTGATTCAGGTTGTTACCGAGTTTGAAGTACTTCTCAATGGAATCTGCAAAGCTACGCTTGCGCATTTCCCGGAAGAATTCAGCCAGATAATCAACGATCAATCCATAACGGTTGGTGAAAAACTCCGGGCGCATCTTCGGAATTTCCCAGCCGGGGATATAAGCATGAAAACGATCGAAGAATGCTGAATCGATCATGGCTTCAGGGAAAGGTGCCAACAGATGGCTGGTTTTGCCCAGAGATTCAACGCTTTGGTTGATATTCCCCACAAAAACCATCGAAGCTGAGGCTTCCATCTGTTCCCGGCTACGGGCAAAAGATCCTGAGGCCATGTAGTCTTTCATGATCTGTACGCCATCTTTGTCCTTTTGAATGCACGATTACGACCTAAGTGTTTGAAGGGTGGATTGAACACGATTTATTACCAAAATTAAAGAAAAAAAGTGTTTTAATTATGGATAATGCTTCTTTTCATAAAGGTCAAAAATTACAAGAACTCCTGAAAAAAGTAGGTCATTATTTAGTTTGGTTACCCCAATATAGTCCTGATTTAAATCCAATCGAAAAAATGTGGTCTAGAGTGAAATCTGTTCGAAATAAATTTAGAGTTGCAGATAGTGATAAATTATTTAAAGATCACTGTGGTGATTTATTTAGTATTTAGCTATATCAACTAAAATACACAGCGAACTGGTTTTGCAAATGGGGGGAATATGGGCTTTAGATTTCACAAGAGTATTAAACTGCTACCCGGATTAAAAATTAATCTGACGCATAAGGGCATCAGCAGTGCGAGCATTGGCAAACCCGGTGCTTCTCTAAATATTGGTAAAAAAGGCACTCGAACCAGCGTGGGCATTCCAGGAACAGGACTCTCTTATTCCAAACATCACCCCTATACAAATAGCCCGAATACCCCACAGAATACATCTCAGCAACCACCACGATTGCATCGCCTAAGTATGGAGACATCCAGATCAACTGTCTGGCTTTGGATCGCTTTTGGGGTGTTGTGTTTTATTGTCGGTGCAATGATTTTTTAGCGGACAGTATTTCGTAGCTTAAGTTAAAAATAAGAATGATTAGCTAATTCTTTCTAAACAATTTAGAATAAAAATCACACAGCTTTGGATGGTCATACAAGACGTACATCTACCAGATATCCAATATTTTTTATTAGCTTATCCGATTTGTTTAAGTCTGTTGACATACTCCCACCACTTTCACGATGTTCAAGTGGGGGATTCTAAAAGCAAAAGCTCTTAGGTGACTTCCTCACGGATTTCACTTGCTTTCTGCTTCGCAAGGCGACCTTTACCGCATCCACCCT
>NZ_VPEB01000002.1:0-296506 GCF_013417415.1 Acinetobacter sp. YH12254
TAGCGCAAGGTCCGAAGATCCCCTGCTTTCTCCCGTAGGACGTATGCGGTATTAGCATCCCTTTCGAGATGTTGTCCCCCACTAATAGGCAGATTCCTAAGCATTACTCACCCGTCCGCCGCTAGGTAAAGTAGCAAGCTACCCTTCCCCGCTCGACTTGCATGTGTTAAGCCTGCCGCCAGCGTTCAATCTGAGCCATGATCAAACTCTTCAGTTAAAATCATTTCGAACTTTATAAGTAAAGTTCTTAAACTTGGCTCATCAATTTTCTGACAAATATTTCTCAAATAAACTTCGAGTAATTTCTACCATTCAATCAATGAAAATAATTTCGATCAATCAACCAGTAAAAATCCACACAAGTTGTTCTTCATAATCTCTTAATGATTTTCTCACTACTTCGTCAGTAGCAAGCTACTAGGCAACTCACACAACAACCTAACTTAAATCAGCTAAGTTCGTTTTGCTGTATCGCCTTGATGCAGCGTATTCTATACACTTTAAAAACAAGCGCAAGGGCTTTTCTCAAAAAGATTCAAAAAAGTGACTTGTACGTTTATTTTTTAATCTAAAATGTTATTTTTAGCCTTTTCTGAGAGATTTTCCAGATTTTTTTGCATTAAAAGTATAACCAAATATAAATCTCTGCACTCTACCTATTAAAAAAGCATCAATACCATTTGATCCTTCATACTTTATCTTTTAATTCGTCTGTTCAGCCAACCAAGTCATAAATTTTTGACGTTCAGCTTTGGAGGCCTTTTGCCATAATTGAATGAGTTGTTGATCATTCTGCCCGACGAATTGAGTTTGAGGAGTGGCGACCGTAGCCACACTAGCTGCCTGAGCATATACAGGTGCTGGTTGATTAAGTGATGTTGCTGACTTGCTACTCATCTCGACTGTTTTGGTCAATACATTATTTGCAAACCATGTTCTCGCTGCATCTTTAGCGCCCGCTTGCTGAACAAGCAGCTGATTTTTTGCATCATATAAGCCAATGATGGGCTGATCCTGGTACTTTTTAGCTTCGTCAAAATTCTGAGGTGCATTAATTAACGCTAAACGATAGGTTTCACCATCTTTAAGCTCTGGAGTTTTTACAGTAAGCACTCCCGACTTTAAAATGTCATGTGAATTATCAGAGTGCTGAAAAAACTCATTATAGCGGACGCTGATATTATTCATTCCAGCATCCAGTTTATAAGTTGAATTAGAACGTAATAGACTTGATTTTATTTCCTGATTATTTACCGCAACGATCTTAATTTCTTCAGGTACTGTAATAGTCACCGCTGAAAAAACCGAGGTACTAAACAACAGTGCCGCTACAGTTGCCGCAATACGAAAATCCATATCATCTACTCATTTCAAGTTAATTATTAAAGTTGAGCTGCACTATGCCGCGTCGAAATGACAATTTTATGACAAAAACTTCTCTTATTTCACCTGAACTTTTAGCATTTATTTGACTAGCAATTTTAAATTATCTGCTATTTAGCCAGTACAAATAAAAAAAGAAGCACAAAAGCACTTCTTTTTAGCTGAAACCCGATTTATGCAAAGGTTTTAAAACGCTCCGCATCATCCATAAAGGTTTTTTCGCCCGCAGGTGCTTCAATAGAACCAAAAACTAATTGTGCGCGAAGCTTCCAGTGCGATGGGACTTCAAAAGTTTGTGCAACTTCTTCATCAATAATTGGATTGTAATGCTGCAACGAGGCACCGATATTCTTCTCTGCCAAAGCTGTCCAGGTTGCAAACTGCGCAATGGCTGAAGAATGCTCTGACCAGACCGGGAAGTTATCGGCATAGAGTGCAAACTGTTCTTGCATCGATTTCACCACATTCTGGTCTTCATAAAACAATGCGGTGCCATAACCTGCTGCAAAACCATTAATTTTATTATTGGTTGCTTCAAATGCATCTGTCGAAACAAGATCACGCAAGGTTTCACGCACAATATGCCAGAAAGTATCATGTGATTGACCAAATAAAATTACCACACGAGAAGTTTGCGAGTTAAAAGATGATGGGCTGTGTTTAACTGCATCTTTAATGAGATTTTCAATTTCAGCCTGCTCCAGGCTCACATTTTTCCCAATGGTATAAATGCTTCGGCGCTGTTTGATTTGATCTAAAAATGCCATAAATTCACCTCTATGTATTTTGATTATTAAAAACTAATAAAGTCATACTACGTGTTTTGAGCACTTAAAACAGGTGCATTCCCATAACAATGTGTTTTATTTATAGAACAATCAGACTTAGATCTGAATAGAATATTTGTATTAGATTTCATTCGCAGCATCCATGCTGCTATACCGTCCTTCATCGGGTTTTAACTCAATACTTTAAAAAAGTGCTGATCTTGCTGTTCTAATTTTTCTTTTGCTGCCTGCTCAATCGAGCCAAAGCAAAGTTGGGCACGTAACAACCAGCTCTTTTCAATGTCAAAATGCTCGGCGACTAAAGTGTCGATCTGCGGATTATAATGCTGTAAAGATGCACCTAAACCCGAATCTGCCAGTGCAGTCCATACGGCAAATTGCGCCATTCCTGATGTCTGTTCAGACCAGATCGGGAAATCTTCTGCATTGAGCGGCATTTTCTTTTGTAGTTGCTGAATCACGGCTTGATCTTCGTAAAATAAAATCGTGCCATATGCCGCGGCACACTGATTTAACTTGATCTCTGCACCTTCGTAAATATGTGTGGGCACATGCTGGCGCTGAACCTGTTTGACAAGTTCCCAAAACTTATAATGAGAATCCGCAAATAACACTACAATCCGCGTACTTTGGGAATTATAGGCTGAAGGACAACTGCGAACTGCTGCCTGAAGCATTTCACTCAGATACGCCTGACTATAATGTACCCGCTTGCCAAGTTCATAAATACTACGGCGCTTTTTCAACTGATCAACAAAAGTCAGTTTCAAATCATCATCAGGTTTGTTTTTTTTCGAAAATTTAAAGTCCTTGGTTATATCACTTGTTAATACCTGACCAATTTTATTTAGCAATGCCATTTCTTCCCCCCACAAAACCCAGCTAAAACAGCTCGAATAATCCCATACAAGTATAATGGCTTTATTACGGTAGATAGATCTGGTTCATATTTTCTAGCTGATTTTTAAAGCATTCAAACCCCTCAAAAACAACAAACTCCGCACTTAGCGGAGTTTGTGTGAATTATCACGCATTATTTATTTTCAGTTTCAAACAATGCAGCAACAAAAGATTTGGCAGAGAAAGGACGCAAGTCATCAATTTTCTCACCCACACCAATAAAGCGAATCGGCACATGAGTACGACTGGCAATATTAAACAGTACGCCACCTTTAGCAGTCCCATCGAGCTTGGTAATGGTCAAACCGGTTAGGCCTACCGCCTCATCAAACATTTCGACCTGGTTAATGGCATTCTGACCTGTTCCGGCATCGACAACCAACATCACTTCATGTGGTGCAGTCGCATCAATTTTCTGCATGACACGTTTTACTTTGGTCAACTCTTGCATCAAATGACCTTTGTTATGCAAACGACCAGCTGTATCAGCAATTAATACATCTACGCCTTTGGCACGCGCACTTTCAAAAGCATCGAAAATGACTGAAGCCGAGTCTGCACCATTGCCTTGAGCCACGACCGCAATATTATTACGCTCACCCCAGATTTGCAGCTGCTCCGTTGCAGCTGCACGGAAAGTATCACCTGCCGCCAGCATGACAGTCTTGCCTTCACCTTGCAGACGTTTGGCCAGTTTACCAATCGTGGTGGTTTTACCTACACCATTTACACCGACCACTAAAATCACATAAGGCGATTTATTCGGATCAATATGCAGCGGTTTTACCCGTGGTGCCAATAAAGCCACCAGTTCTTCCTGAAGCGCTTTATAGAGTGAATGCGAATAGATCAAATCACCACGTGCCGTACGTTCAGTCAGGTTAGCGATAATGGTCTTGGTGGCTTCCACACCGATATCGGCCACCAGAAGCTGCTCTTCGACTTCTTCTAATAATTCATCATCAATTTCTTTACCACCGATCAGGATATTTACCATCCCATCGGCAAGGTTTTTACGGGTTTTGGTTAAACCCACTTTCATACGGCTAAAGAAGCCACCTTTCGCCGCAGAATCTTCATTTTCAGTTTCTGTTTCGACAGGTGCAGAAACTACAGCTGTTTCGCTTGGCGTTTCTACGATAGGCACATTGACCGCAGGTAAGCTCGGTAATGTGACATCATCATCTCCGATATCAGCATCAATCAAAAATTTGTTTTGCCCATTAGATTGCTGTTGCATGCCGAATCCTTGAAAAGCATTGCGTTAAAAACCCAGATTCTACCATAACTTGCCTGCTTTGCAGCTAGCAATGCAAATGCTGGACAAACATACCAAAAAGCTACAGCTCTTGGTTGCTTTCATCTCCGCATTTATTAAAAATAACCCTAAATACAAATGCCTATTTTTTGGGAGATCTAGTGTCCGCTACCTTTTTGACTGTCTCCTCTTTTTCCAGAATGATTAAACAAACACTTTATCCACTTGGTGTCCTATTGCTGGGATTAAGTATTAATCAGGCCCAAGCCCAGACTCGCAGTGAATTATCACGCACCACTTTTGAAACGACTTTAAGCAATGGATTAAAAGTCATTATTCGGGAAGACCATCGTGCGCCCATGGTGATGACCCAGATCTGGTATAAAGTCGGCAGCAGTGATGAATCTGGCAATATTCTGGGGGTATCGCATGCACTTGAACATATGATGTTCAAAGGTACGCATAAAGTTCCAAATGACGAATTTACCCGTCTGAGCCGGATTTATGGCGGCAGCATCAACGCCGCCACCTTTACCAATTACACCAATTATTATCAGCTCTATCCTAAAGCCTATTTCCCCATGGCACTGGAACTTGAATCTGACCGCATGAGCAATTTATTACTGCGGCAGCAGGACTTTGCGCCAGAAATTAAAGTGGTGATGGAAGAACGGCGCCAGCGTACCGATGACAACCCGCGCGCTCAGGCCTTTGAACGCTTTAAATGGATCAGTTATCCGACCAGCCATTATCGCCAACCGGTGATTGGACATATGAAAACTCTAAATAATATTCAGTTAAATGATATCAAAAAATGGTATCGGGACTGGTATAGCCCCAATAATGCCATTCTGGTAATTATTGGAAATGTGGAATCGGAAGCGGCTTTAGCGCAAGTGCAAAAATATTTTGGAGATATCCCTGCGCGTCCAACACCGCCACGTAATGATGTGCTGGAGTTTGAGCGCTTAGGCTATCGGCATATGGAAATTAACAGTAATGTTCAGGTGCCCAATCTGTACATGACCTGGAATGTGAAATCCCTCGGCACTGCCAAAAACCCACAAGATGCGTATGCCTTGACCATTATTCGTAGTCTTTTGGACAGCGGCATTTCTTCACGCCTGCAAGACCGTCTGGTGCGTGATCGTAAAATTCTGACCTCTGTCAGCGTTTCTTATGATCCTTATAATCGTGGTGACAGCCTGTTTGGCATTTCTGCCTTACCTGCGCCAGGCGTATCTTTGCAAGAGGCACAACAAGCGATTCAGGATGAAGTGGATGTACTCAAAACCACCGCCATGACCCAACAGGAAGTAGATCGTATCAGTACCCGCTTTATCTCCAGTTTGATTTATAGTCAGGATGATATTGCCGGCCAGGCCAAAATGATTGGCAATCTGGAAGTCAATGGACTGAGTTATCGGCTGATGGATCAACTACCCAAGCATTTTGAAAGTGTCAGCGTTCAGGATATCCAGCGTGTCGCCAATGCCTATTTCGTCCGAGACAATCTCAGCACACTTTATCTCTCACCTGAACAAAAAGCCCAATAATGGGGATTGCAATGCGTCATCATCTTCGCCCTTTTTTACTTATTTTTATTTTAAGTTTTACTTCTGCTGTTCATGCAGAAAATTATCTGGACCCTCAACCCGATCAAAACGATAATCCGAGTCAGTTACAGTCTATCCCTCTGTTGCAAAGCCTGAAAAATCTCAATCCGCAGCGTGAATTTCAGGCACCGTATATTCACGACCTGAACAATCGCTATCAGGTACGTACGCTATTTGTTGAAACCCAAGATCTTCCAATGGTGGATATCCAGCTGACCTTTAATGCCGGCTCGGCGCGTGATCAGGAAATTACTAAAGGACTCTATGGCCTGTCCAGCATGGCAGCCAGGCTGATGCGTGAAGGCACAGACAGATATAGTGCGAATCAGGTCGCGGCAATTTTTGACCAGACTGGAGCACAATTTAGCGTACAGGCCTATCGGGACATGTTTGTGGTTCGGCTGCGTACGCTTTCAGATCCAAATAAATTGGAACCGGCACTCGGAATGATGATGGAAGTTCTAAAGAATGCGTCATTTAAACCCTCCAGTATTAATCTGGCTTTAAGCAATACCCAAGTGGGACAAAAGCAATTACAGGAAAATCCAAGCCGGCTGATGGATATTCGTTTTTATCGCACTCTATATGGTCAGCATCCTTATGCAGAACCAATCAGTGGCACCCAAGGCAGTACCAAGAAAATTAATGCCGAATTATTAAAACAATTCCGTGATCAGTTTCTGGTGGCGCAAAATATGAATATTGCTATTACCGGTAAACTCAGCCCCAAACAGGCGCTGGAACTGTCAGAACGGATTGCCGGCAATTTAACTCAAGGTCAAAAAGCAGCTGCATTACCACAGCCTGAAATTAAATCTGGTTTTGAAGTGGTGCATTTACCCTATAACTCGTCTCAGGCGCATATCACTTTTGGACATATAGGGCCATCACGCTTTACTGAAGATCGACTGGCCCTAGAAGTCGCCAACCGCATGTTTGGCGGGAGTGGATTTAATGCGGTACTGATGCAGGAACTGCGGGTCAAACGTGGTTTTAGCTACGGCGCTTATAGCTCATTCAGCTTTAGTCAGGCACCCGGAGTATTCAGCTTTAAATATTCTACACGGCAGGATCAGCTACTAGAGAGTATTCAGGTTGCACATCAGGCATTTATCAATTTTGTCAGCCAACCGATTGACACTCAACGTCTGGAAGAAACCAAAGCAGGCATGCTGCGCGCCTTCCCTAACAATTACAGCAGCAATGCCACCATTAATGCCCAGTTAGGCAATATGGGCTTTTATAGTGAGCAAAATGATTATTTATCTAGTTATCCGGAACGTCTGGCCAGAATTAGCGCAAAGGATGTGCAAAATGCAATACGCAAACATTTACATCCAGACCGCCTAACGCTGGTCGTGGTCAATAAAGAACTGGATAAAGATGCCTTGAAAATGCGCTTGGAGCAGAATTTAATGGATGCCAATTTCAATTTGCCAGCAAACCCTGTGCCTAAGGCATCTCCACCGAGAGCGGTGGCAGCTGACGCGCCCGCAGAGACTCCTGCTGATAAGCCTGCATCAATTTAAGATACTGCCCACGACGGATGTGCTGCTGCTCTAACAGAGCCAGTGCCAGATCCTGAGTTTGGGGCAAATTTTGCTGTTCAGAAAGTTGCCGAATCTGGGTGATTTGAGAGATGCTAAGCGGACGATAGAGAGCCAATGCGGCTAAAAATAAAATTACCACAACCATAAAAATGACAACAATATTATAAATCTGTTCCAGCTTGATTCTGCTGAACCATTGAATTAACTTTTCTGTATCTATAGACATACACTACCTCAAGTTAAAGGTAGTGTATGGTTAGGCTTATATAAGTTCAAGTCAGTAGCGCCATATTTAGCAGGGCTAAAATCCACGACTCTGCGGATTAGCTCATCATTCTGCTCAGAATAGTTGAATAGAGCACCAATGCTACAATCACCAATACCAGTGCAACAGCAAATTTACTTAACCCCGCTTCTGCTTCAGGTGGATGCAGGCGATCTTCATCTGCAATTCGAACCAACTCGCCATTATAGAGTTTATAGAACTGCTCACGCTGATTGACATCCAGAGCACGGGTAAAGTCATACACCTCTTTACGTTGTGCCAGTCCATAATTACCTAGATGCGTATATTTACTAAATATAGCGTCATCCAGTTTTTTGCGATGCAAATGTGCAAGTTCCAAGATTTGCCCAGCAGTTGGTGGCATATCAAAATTTACACCATCTAAAGTTCTTGTCATCATGGCTTTCTCCTTATTGTTTGATCTCTATTTACAATTTATCTTAATAATATTTATAAGTGTGTATAGTTTAGTCATGTAAACTATAACTAAAGTAAACGAATAAAATCGAATGGTTGACTTTTCCATTATTTTGTAATATTAGTTTAACAATGCTAAGTTATATTTGTATTTAGACTTATTAGTCTGTCCTGTAATCATAATTAAAATTAAGGAGTTTTTATATGATACAACAACTCTCTCAACACGATCTGGAACATCTGTATGCAGATGCCGTGAATACCATCCAATCCCAAATGAACTTTGTGGATGCGGTAAAACAGCTTGAAGATGCAGCTCGTGCAGGTCATGGTAAAGCAGCGCTTTTTTTAGCAGAACTTTATTATCAAGGTTTCCGTGTAGAACGGGATTCACTCAAAGCGCAGTACTGGCAGAACATGGCCACCCTGCAAGCATAATGAAACGTCACCTAGGTGGCGTTTTTTTCAGCCCTTTTTTTCGATAAATAGCAATAAATACATATTTTCTTACCAATCCTTGCAAAGCTGAAACAGTAATTACTTATAAAGTTCCTAGAATAGGGTCTGACATCCAATAGCACTTTATTCTAATGAAACCACGAAAAATTATTCAAATTGATCCGATCTGTAAAGAATCCCTTTTCAAGATCACCATGCTGAAATCTTTAAGGAATTGTGGCGAGCTATGGGGCGCATATCATAAAGGCTGGGCAATGATGCGTGATCAGGAAGACTGTATTTTCCCGTTTTGGCTAAATCCTCTCGATGCCAAAAATTATGCCCAGCAACATTGGCCTGATTATGCTCCGCGTAAAATCAATTCTGAAGATTTTGAAAATGCATTATTGCCGACCTTGTCGCGCCTGAATGTCACCCCAGCCCTGTGCAATACCAATGGCACCAGACTTAAACTGAGCACTGCACAGATGCGTCATCTATTTTTTTCACAACAAAGACTGCACATTGCGTAAATAACATGCTATTTATAAAGACTAAAACCTAAACACTTAGAGATGTTCAGGTTGAAGGCATACTCTAGGATTAATAATAAATTGACCAGTAAGGATGATGAAGCATGACCAATGTGGCACAGGTGCTGAATGAAAAAATGCATCAAGCTATTTATACCATCCGTCCAGATTCTACTGTTTTAGAGGCCATCACCTTGATGGCTGATAAAGGAATCGGGGCACTTGTGGTAACGCATGAAGATAACGTGGTAGGGATTTTGTCGGAGCGGGATTACACCCGTAAAATCGCCCTGATGCAAAGAACCTCTTTCGATACCACAGTCAATGAAATCATGACCTCTAAAGTGATTACCGTAAATACCTCGACGACTGTAGAAGACTGTTTAGCCTTAATGACTGAGCGCCATCTACGGCATCTGCCAGTGGTAGAAGATGAAAAACTGCTTGGTCTGATTTCAATCGGAGATTTGGTCAAAGCAGCAATGGATGACCAACGCAAACTGATTGATCAATTACAGCAATATATTTCAGGTTAAAAGCATCTCTGGCTTTCTCTCCAATATTTGAAGCGCATTTAAATAACTGAAGATCAAGCTTCGGTTGAATGTATAAAAAATCCCGGTATATAACCGGGATTTTTTATACTCGTGTTTTGGATAAAATCAGTTTAGACCTAATTTTTCTGCCACATAATCCGAGTCTTTATCACCACGACCAGAAAGATTGACCACGATCTTGACTTCTTTTGGCAATTTGCCTGCTTCACGAATTGCCCAGGCCACTGCATGTGAACTTTCTAAAGCCGGCACAATACCTTCTACACGCGACAAGGTCATGAAAGCATCCAGACATTCCTGATCGGTGGCGGTGGTGTACTCGACCCGGCCCAAATCCTTAAGCAGACTATGTTGCGGCCCCACACCAGGATAATCCAGGCCAGAAGCAATCGAATGTACCGGTAAAGGTTCACCCTGCTCATCTTCCAGCACATAGCAGGCCATACCATGTAATTGACTTGGTTTACCCAAAGTTAAAGTCGCCGAATGCATATCGGTGTCCAGGCCATGACCTGCCGGCTCTACGCCCACCAGCTTTACTTCCGGTTCATTTAAAAACGCGGTAAATGCACCCACTGCATTGGAACCACCGCCAACACAGGCCACCACATAGTCCGGGTTTGCACCAAAACGGTCATTACTTTGCACTTTGATTTCATCACCGATAATGGACTGGAAATCACGTACCATCATTGGAAATGGATGCGGCCCCACCACCGAACCAATGGCATAGATATAATTTTTCGGGTCTTTCAAGTATTCTTCAAATGCACTATCAACTGCATCTTTCAGGGTTGCTGTACCACGCGTCACAGAGATCAGGCGCGCACCCAGAATCTTCATTTTTACGACGTTTGGATGCTCTTTTTCAATATCCACCTGACCCATGTGAATTTCACATGGAATCCCAACCAAGGCACAGGCAGTTGCCAATGCTACTCCATGCTGCCCCGCACCCGTTTCTGCAATGACTTTGGTTTTGCCCATGTATTTGGCCAGCAAAGCTTCACCGAGACAGTGATTGATCTTGTGTGCACCGGTATGGTTCAGATCTTCACGTTTTAAGTAAATCTGTGCGCCGCCCAATTTTTCAGACAGACGTTTGGCATGAAATAGTGGACTCGGGCGACCGACATAGTGGGCAAACAAGTCTTTCAGCTCGTTTTGAAATTCCGGAGTATGGCGAATTTCCTGATATGCAACATTAATATCATCCATCGCCTGTTTAAGATCAGGCGGAATGAACTGACCGCCATAATTACCAAAGAAACCTGCTTCATTCGGTAATGCAATACCATTAATTTGATGATCCATAGCGATCCCTGAAAACTGGATTTAAAATAGAAATTGTGACTTCATCTTAAAGCGATTTTCATTAAAGCACTAATAACAATAGATAAAGTCACTGATAGAAAAATGGAATTAACGTGCCAAATATTTGGTCATATCCTCTATGCCTTTTAAGGTCATTGGAAACATATGGTTCTCAAAGATTTGCTTAATCAAACCAATGCTATGCGTGTAATGCCAATAATTTTCTTCTTCGGGATTGAGCCATGCGGTTTTATCAAAATGCTGTCGCAGACGCTGTAGCCAGACCTGTCCTGCTTCATCATTCATATATTCAACCGAGCCGCCGACCGAGGTGATTTCATAAGGCGCCATACTGGCATCACCGACCACAATTACCCGATAATCGCGACCATAGGTATTGAGTAAATCCCAGGTATTCATGCGTGAACTGGAACGACGGATATTGTCTTTCCAGACATAGTCATACAGGCAGTTATGGAAATAAAAATAATCCAGGGTTTTAAATTCGGTTTTGGCTGCGCTAAACAGTTTTTCACACTGGGCAATATGTGAGTCCATGGAACCGCCGACATCAAACAGCATCAGCACCTTAATGCGGTTACGGCGCTCAGGCACCAGCTGTACGTCTAAAATACCCTGCTTGGCGGTTTCACGAATCGTGCCATCGATATCCAGCTCTTCGGCTGCACCCTGACGCGCGAATTTACGCAAACGGCGCAGTGCCATTTGCATCTGACGACTTCCCAGAATCTGCTCATCATCGAGGTTGCGATATTGACGCTGCTCCCAGACTTTCACCGCAGAGCGTTTCCGTCCCGGCCCACCAATACGCACCCCTTCCGGATGATCGCCATAGGCACCGAAAGGCGAAGTGCCGCCGGTACCAATCATCTTGTTGCCACCCTGATGTTTTTTATGCTGTTCGCGCAAGCGCTCTTCCAGCATTTTCATCAGTTCTTCTAATGATCCGGCTTTTTTCAGCTCTTCGCGCTGTTCAGGAGTCAAATGCTTTTCAAGCAGTTCAAGATCGAACCAGTCTTTGGGCAGCTTATGCACCTGATTCAGCAGTTCATCCAGATCAAAGCTCTGAATACCATCAAAATAGTCCTTCATGGCACGATCGAATTTGTCGAAATAGCGCTCATCCTTAACCATTACAGTTTTGGCCAGCTGATAGAACTCATCCTGATCGGCAAAGACCAGTCCAGCCGCAACCGCCTGATTCAAATCGATCAGCTCACGGGTTGAGACCGGTACGCCGTATTTGCGTAAGGTATAAAACAGTCGCACAAACATGCGTGTTTCTCCCTTAACGACGTGACATAAAGGCTAGACGTTCAAGCAACTGTACATCTTGCTCATTTTTGATCAAGGCGCCGTACAAGGGTGGAATCGCTTTGGATTTATCAGTATTGCGCAAAATATCTTCCGGCATGTCGTCAGCCATGAGCAGGCTGAGCCAGTCAATCAGCTCAGATGTTGATGGTGGTTTTTTCAAACCCGGAATCTGGCGCAATTTAAAGAAAACCTGCAAGGCTTCATTGACCAATGTGGCAGAGATATTCTCGAAATGTACATCGATGATTTCGCGCATGGTCGCTTCATCCGGAAATTCGATATAGTGGAAGAAACAACGGCGCAGGAATGCATCGGGCAATTCTTTTTCATTATTTGAGGTAATGATGACGATTGGACGCTGGGTTGCGGTAATGGTTTCCCCGGTCTCGTATACATAGAACGACATTTTATCGAGTTCATGTAGCAAGTCATTCGGAAACTCGATGTCTGCCTTATCAATTTCATCAATCAGCAAGACACAACGTTCTTCGCTGGTAAATGCTTCCCACAGTTTACCCGGCTTGATGTAGTTCTTGATGTCATAGACACGGTCATCACCAAGCTGACTATCACGCAGGCGCGACACCGCATCGTATTCATACAGGCCTTGCTGTGCCTTGGTGGTGGACTTGATATGCCAGGTGATCAGTCTTAGACCCAGACTTTCTGCTACCTGCTCAGCCAATAAAGTTTTCCCTGTACCAGGCTCACCTTTGACCAATAACGGCTTTTGTAAACTACGGGCAGCTTTAACCGCCAACTTTAAACTGTCAGTCGCAATGTACTGAGCTGTACCTGAAAATTGTTGATGATCAGCAGACATGATTTAACCTTATTTTTTTACTTACAACGGTGAACTTTTCTTGTGAACACGAAGATTGCCCTTGTTCAACACATAGGTCGACCAGCAATAGCCAATCACAGATCCAATCCCAATGACAAATAAAATAAGTGACGCATTAATCCAAATCAGAGCTTGCTCTTTGGTCAACACACCAAACAGCAAGCCAAAGATTGCAGGTGCGATAGAGGCATTCGGCCCCTCGGATACCGTCGGTGTCAATAGAATGGCAAAGCCTAAAATCCACAAAAAACCACCTAGCGGCTTAGGCAGTCGCTTGGTTACGCCATACCAGCACCATAAAGCAATCAGGCTGCCCAGCAGATAAACCGCAACAGCAATGCTCTGTTCAGGAATTGAGTCTAAGACAGCAACATAACCATTCATTTCACAACTCCTGAATTAACATTAAGCGCCACGCAATCCTTCTGGAGCGACTGCATTCGGATCAATCAAGCCTTCTGGCGGCATTTGCAAAAAGAAACCACGTGTAGCAATAGAATCCATCACATGCAATACATTGGCACGTGCCAGTTTACGCGATTCGCTCAGTTCAAGATGCATGACAAAAGTCGCACGTCCAAATGCGGCTTGTACGGGCTCAGACAATACGCTGAGTGGCTCGAATGTTTCAGCTTCGCTTTCATCCGCAGGACGCGCCACATACAGATACATTTCACTTTTTTTGCTGGATTTGTAGATAGACACTTGCATGTTTCAAACGACTTTTCTGGAAAAACATCCGCAAGGATACATCAAAAAAAAGACAGAAACATTAGCCACGTCTCATGCATCAGTCGTGATTTTGTATAATTGCTCTATCTTTAACCAATCCTGCAAGCGATCACTCGCTGACTTTCATCTGGGTCGATAAATAAGATTCATCCTGATGCAGCACCTGAATCAGTGGCTGGGTTAACAGTTCATAGCGCCAGCCCAGCAGATAATCCGGCAGATCCTGCTCATCCTTATGAAAGACCACATGCTGATACAAGGCATTCAGCCATTTTTTACGCATCAGCACTTCTTTTGGAATTGAGGTTTCATCGACTACATTTTGAATGATGTTATCGATCTTTTCGCCGATATCTTTGGAGGAATGACGGATTGGACGCGCCAGACGTAACGGCCAGCTTTCCGGTTCCGGCAAGAATTTCAGCAGATCCAGAATGGTTTTACCATGTTCACGAACCACATTTGAACGGATATCTTTGACTTGACTCAGCTGGAAGTTATTGCGCGGGAACTTCTCGACCAGATCAATCATACTGACATTCTTTAAGATAAAACTACGTGGCTGATTCAGTGCTTTGGCAATCTGATCGCGCCAGACCATCAATTGCTGTAATTGCATCAGCTGACGGCGTGAATGGCGATAATTCCCCACATCCTGATATAACAAGGCCGTTGGTGTATCTTCACCAATTTCCTGAGTCAAGAAACGACAGTCTTGCAAGGCAAAATCCAGTAGGTATTTCGTATCTAGCTCTTGTTTGATTTTGTCAGACAGCTTGACCAGATAATGCACATCATTGGCCGCATAAAGTAATTGTTCTGAACTTAAAGGACGTGCCAGCCAGTTAGAACGGGTCTGGTCTTTTTCGATATCGACTTCCAGCATCTGTTTGAGCGCATTCTGATAGCTGACTTGCAGACCATGCCCCAGAAAAGACATGCCGACCTGGGTATCAAACACATTGGTCAGTGATTTCTTTTGGGTATAGTGATAAAGCAGATCAATATCTTCGCTACAAGCATGAAAAATATTCTGCTGGGCGTTAAAAACTTTATTGAAGAACTCAGTCAGATCCAGGGTGGTTCCATCCAGCAAATAGACCTTGTTGTCTACATTGATCTGAAACACACCCAGTTTCGGCCACAAAGTATCGACCTTGATAAATTCGGTATCCAGCCCGTAAACAGAACTCTGATCCATCAGGTTCAGCACAGGGTATAAATCGTTTTGATGTTGAATAAATTGAAACATAAAGACTGAGTCTAAAATTAGATTCTCGATAGATCCATATTAACTGATCTATAGAATTTTTGTATAAAAAATAACGTTGATTCTGCTCTATCTAGCAAAAATACCCCTTATTTATTAGGCTCTAGATTTTAAATAATATCTTTTTTATATTAAAACTAACAAGATTTTTAAGTCTATCTTACTTCATGCGCATCCGGTTATGTACGGCCTGACTCAAGGTATGACTATCGACATATTCCAGTTCACCGCCCTGTGGTACACCTTGGGCAATTCGAGTCATCTGGATCGGCAGATGCTTGCTGGCTTCCACCAGATAATGTGCCGTGGCCTGACCTTCTACCGTCGCATTAGTAGCGAGAATGACTTCCTTCACCTGACCATTGGCCAAACGGTGCAACAAATACGGAATGCCAATTTCTTCAGGACCAATCCCATCGAGCGGTGACAAATGCCCGCCCAGTACATGGTATTTCCCTCTAAAGCTGCCACTTTGCTCAATCGCCATAACATCTGCAGGTGATTCCACCACACAGAGCAATTCATCATCACGATCTAGCGACGTACAGATATTGCACACTTCATCTTCAGTCAATGAATGACAAACCGAACACTCATGAATGTAGTTGGTCGCCTCAGTCAACGCATGCGCCAGACCAATTGCACCTTCACGATTTTTCATGATCATATGCAATGCCATACGTTGAGCCGATTTCGGCCCAACGCTTGGCAAAATGCGTAATGCTTGAACCAGTTGATCAAAACGATCACTAAACATTGCGCATTCTTCCTTAGAACATACCTGCCAGACCCGGTGGTAAACCCATACCCGAGTTTGCTGCTTTCATTCTTTCATCAGAGACCAATTCTGCCTGACGCGCAGCATCATTCATTGCAGCAGCAATCAGATCTTCGATCATGTCTGGATCATCCTGAAGTAATTCAGGGTTGATTTCGATACGCTTCACCACATTGCGGCAAGTCATGGTGACTTTGACCAAACCACCGCCCGCTTCGGCATGCACTTCAGTTTGTGCCAGCTCTTCTTTGGCTTTTTTTACATTGTTTTCAACTTCTTTTTGCATGCGCTGAGCTTGCTGCATCAACATATTAATGTTCATAAATATCTCCGAACATAAATTTATAAAATTAGATAAGATCTAAACCACGAGTAATATCACGAATAATATCACCAATCTCTTCTAAACCAACAGAAACACGAATTAAACCTTCGCGAATACCTGCTGCTTCTTTGGCTTCAGGCGATAATTTACCGTGTGTAGTGGTTGCCGGATGGGTAATGGTTGATTTCGCATCCCCCAGGTTACCGGTGATCGAGATAAACCGGGTATTGTCAATGACTGTCCAAGCGGCTTCACGACCGCCTTTCACCTCAAAAGACACAATGCCACCAAAACCCGTCTGCTGTTTCACTGCCAGCGCATGACCGATATGCGCAGGCAGACCGGCATAATAAACCTTCTCTACCTTTGGATGCTGATCCAGAAATTCAGCCAGTTGCTGCGCACTTGCTGAATGCTCACGCATACGTAAACGTAACGTTTCCAAGCCTTTCAGGAATACCCATGCATTAAACGGACTCATTGAAGGACCTGTGGTACGCACATAACCAAAGATTTCTTCCAGCAGTTTATGGTTTCCAACCACAGCTCCACCTAAGGCACGGCCCTGACCATCCAGATATTTAGTCGCAGAATACACCACCAGGTCTGCACCAAATTTGAGGGGTTGTTGTAACACTGGTGTACAGAAGCTATTGTCGATTGCCAGTAAAGCATCATTGGCATGGGCAATATCAGCCAATGCCTGAATGTCAGCCACTTCTGCAAGCGGGTTTGATGGAGATTCAACAAACAGTAATTTGGTTTCAGGCTGGATGGCATTTTTCCATGCATCAAGATCGGTCAAATCTACAAAATCGACACTAACCCCAAATTTTGCGACATATTTTTCAAATAGCGAAACAGTCGAACCAAAGACTGCACGTGAGCAGATGACGTGATCACCTGCTTTCAAAAAAGCCATGGTCACTGCCATAATGGCAGCCATACCTGAACTGGTAGCAACGGCGCGCTCTGCACCTTCGAGTGCCGCCAGACGTTTTTCAAACATGGCAACGGTTGGGTTGGTAAAGCGAGAATAGATATTGCCCGGTTCCTGACCTGAAAATTTCGCAGCAGCTTCGGCGGCATTTTCATAAACAAATGACGATGTTAGAAAAATGGGTTCAGCATGCTCACCCTCAAAGCTACGGGTATGACCTGTACGGATGGCTAAAGTTTCTAATTGATATGAAATATCGTCTTGCTGGCTCATCGCTCTACCTCAGCCCTAAGGCTGCCTTTTGTAAAAAATTGCCAACATTTTGAGCGCCTATGCTATTTCAGGTCAAGGCATAATAAGCAATTATTGCTTAGACTTCGATCAATCCTTCCCCGGATACGGATATTTTATTTACATGATTCAGTTAAAACAAAACTTTCAGCGCCAGCAAAAAAAATTGAAACATTTCAGTGCCCGGATGTTTAATGCCTCCTCTCTGATTCTGTCGCAAAAAACGCCTTTTGAATATATTGCCAGCACCGAGTTTTGCAAGATTCGCTATTACGCCTCACCCGAGAAGAAATACAAGGAGCCATTGGTATTTGTCGCCCCTCTCGCCATCAATATGGATATCTATGATCTGTATCCCTATCGTTCGCTGGTCAAGCATTTTCAGCATAGCGGTTTTGATGTCTATCTGGTGGAATGGAAACGTTTTAACTTTAGACATCGTCATTTAAACTTTTTGTCTTTTATTGATGCAGCCATTCCTCAATCTATTGAAACCATCTGCAAGCATTCGGACAGTCAGTTCATTTCCCTACACGGCTGGAGTATGGCTGGGGTATTTGTCACGCTTTATACCGCCTTGCATTCGCCTGAACATGTCAAAAATTTGATGGTCGTTGGCAGCCCCATCGACAGTTATGCATCAGGACGGGTCGGCAAACTGTTTTCGACCACCAATAAACTGATTTCTAAAAATAAAAATCTGCAACAGGCCATTCATCAGGGTCATATTCCAAAGCAATATATTCATACGCCCGGCATTGTAAATGCCTTGGGCTTTAAGTTACTGGATCCGATCGGCTGGCTGAAAAGCCAGAAGCAGTTTTTGCTGAATCTGGATCATGTCGAAAATGTCTATGAACATGCCACCATGGGAAATTTTCTGAATAAGATGATTGATTATCCGGGCGGGATTAATCAGGACATGGTCTTACATCTGTGGCTGCAAAATCCTTTAAAACAAGGTTCAATCACCTTAAATGGTCGTACTGTTGACCTTAAGAATATCAGCTGCTCGCTGTTGGTCGGTGCCGGCCAAACCGATCAGATTGTCACAGAACAGTCAGCTAAGCCTTTGATAGAATTGACAAGTAGCCAGGATAAGACGTTTACTCTGATTCCGGGTGGTCATCTGGGCCTGATGTCCAACCAGAAAACAGCCAATACGTTCTGGCCCAAAATGACGACCTGGCTGGCACAGCGCTCTACACGTCTTGATGCTTAGCGCATCTGCGTCAGCATCGCCAAAAAACATTAAAATTTATTTACATATTCAGAGGATACAGCATGATTCAGTCAGTAGCATTTATCGGTTTAGGTGCCATGGGTTATCGTATGGCGGCACATTTACCCAAGCAGTTTGATACCGTCTATGTCTGGAACCGCAATTTTGACAAAGCAGAGCAACATGCTGCTGAATATGGCACTCAAGCCGTTACGCTAGAACAGGCCGTTCAGGCAGATATTATCTTTTCATGTTTGCCGACCAGTGCCGATGTAGCACAACTTCTGGAAAATTTGTCGCTTAAATCCGGCTCAGTCTGGGTCGACTGTACCAGTGGTGTACCGGATTCCGCGCAAACACTGGCAGCACAACTGGCTGAACGTGGTGCTATCTTTCTGGATGCACCGGTCAGCGGTCAAACCATTGGTGCTGAAAATGGCACCTTGACAGTGATGGTAGGCGGCGATGTCCAAGGTTTTGAAAAAGCCCTTCCTGCGATGCAGGCTTTTGGCACACTGATTAAGCATGTCGGTGAATCTGGCGCAGGTTTTGCAGTGAAAGCCGTGAATAATATGTTAATGGCTGTAAACCTGTGTGCGGTCGCAGAAGGCTTTACTACGCTGAAAGCACATGGAGTCAACCTGAATGAAGCACTGGATTGTATTAATGCTTCAAGTGGTAAAAGCATGGTGACCGAAACCGTATTACCACAGCGTATTTTAAATCGCAGTTTTCCTGTAACCTTTGCCCTGCCACTCTTGGCCAAAGATACCGGCATCGCAATCGACCTGGCGCGTGAGGCTAAACTGTCTGCGCCTGTGCTATCATTAACCCAGAATCTAATTCAGGCGGCCAGTGATCTATCGGATAAAAACAGTGATTTTTCCAGTGCCGTGAAAATGTATGAATCATGGAGTAATATTACCATCGAGTAATATCTCGCCATTGAATAATGATAACAAAACCTCATATTGTGACTAGTAGGCAGGCACATATAGTGGATAACCCAGAGGAAACTCGCATGAAGAAATTTTCTGTTGCAGCATTAGTTGGCTTTGC
Organism: Acinetobacter sp. YH12254; assembly: GCF_013417415.1. Lineage (NCBI taxonomy): Bacteria > Pseudomonadati > Pseudomonadota > Gammaproteobacteria > Moraxellales > Moraxellaceae > Acinetobacter > Acinetobacter sp. YH12254. The sequence goes on from NZ_VPEB01000002.1 coordinate 19,840, forward strand.
AACTTTGTTCGGGGCTTCAACATCGGTTCTTGCATCTGAACAGGAATGCAAAAAATTGAAAAATGATCATGACGTGATTTATGCGTCTAAAGGATTCTGTTTTAAAGATCCAGAAGCAAAAGCGAAGTTCGGCAATGACAATTGCTATACAACCAAGCCAAAATTCTCGGAAAAAGAGCAACAGCGTCTTGACGTGATCAAAGATCGTCAGAAAGAATTGAACTGTAAATAATTCAATTCAATAACGCTCAAGGAATGTACTTATGACTTATGATGATCAGAATATTTTTGCACGAATTCTACGCGGTGAACTTCCTGCGATTAAAGTGTATGAAGATGACCAGGTTCTTGCATTTATGGACATCATGCCGCAAGCAGATGGTCATACTCTGGTCGTTCCGAAAGCACCAGCCATCACTTTACTAGATCTAGATCCTGAAGCTGCGGCCTATACGATTCAAATTGTACAGAAGGTTGCGAAAGCAATTGAAAAAGGTTTGGGCGTTGATGGCATTGTCCTGATGCAATTATCAGGTGCTGCTGCTGGTCAGACTGTACCGCATATTCATTTTCATCTAGTGCCGACTTCTCTGCACAACTTGGGTAAACATGCTGCCCAGATGGGTGATCAGGAAAAAATTAAAGCGCTGGCTGAAAAAATCAAAGCTGCACTTTAAGTTTAACTGAATAAAAAAATGGAGCTTCGGCTCCATTTTTTTATTCTACTTAAAGCATAAAACTTTAGAAATAAATGCGAATCATTAAGATAATAGCAACCAAATTATCTTTAAATACAAAAAATTGAATGTGTAATATTACAAAACTTACAAAATACAACATTTAACAGATTTGAAATATTTCCTTAATCTTACTGTCTTATTTGTAATCGATACTTGGCACCAATAGAGCGGTACATGTTTCAACACATGACTGAAACTTGTTTTAAGACGATGAATAAAAAGTCTTTATTGGAGCAACACATGAAAAAAACGTTATCTGCATTAGCAATTGGGGCAACAATTTTAACACCAGTCATGGCAGCTGCTGCTGACGTTAAAATTTATGGTCGTGCACACGTTTCTTTAGATTATCTGGATGATGGTAAAGACTATAATGAAGTTGCTTTATCATCAAACTCGTCACGCCTTGGCTTTAAAGCTGAACAACAATTAGAAAATGGCATGACGGCTTTTGCTCAAATCGAACAACAAATTAACTTTTCAAGCGGCTCTGACGATGAAGAAGATTCTGTTAACTTCTCAACCCGTGATACTTTTGTCGGGGTTAAAGGTGACTTCGGTCAGGTAAAAGTCGGTCGTTTTGACAGTCCATTTAAAGCAGCCCGCGGCCCTGCTAACTTCTTTGGTGACCAAGTTGGCGACTTACGTAACGTCACGCGTGCCTACAACCATCGTTTTGATGAGCGCAACCCGAATACCATTGAATATAAAACGCCTAAATTTGGTGGCGGTTTCACTGCAACAGCAGCCTTGTCTTTACATGATGGCACCATGATCAGCAATGATACGACTGAAGAGACCAATGAAAAGTCTCAAGCCTATGACCTAGGCCTAAACTACAAGGCAGGCAACTGGGATATAGCAGCCGCTTACGAGCATTATGCTGAAGATGTTAGCCGAGGAGAACGTGATGGTATCCGTTTAGCAGCTGCATATAAACTGACCCCAGAATTAAATGTGGGCGCGCTTTATCAGTTCACTTCTCTTGATGATGGCAGCGGCACCAATGCAGATGCAAATGTTTACGGAATCGGTGCGGACTATAAACTTACAGACAAAAATACCCTTAAAGGCCATGTATTCCACCGCGATGTCGATGCCAGTGAAGCCAGTTCCACCTTGCTCGCGCTGGGTCTAGAACACCGACTTGATAAACAGTTCCGTGTATATGGCAATATTGCTGCCATGTTAAATGATGACAGTGCCACCTTAACGCCATGGTCACAGGCGCGTAGTAACAAGGCAGGTTCATCTCAAGGTGTCAATGCAGCTGGTGAAACTGCACTTGGACTGTCAGTCGGCATGCGTTACGACTTCTAAGTCTAGCCACCCTCACCAAGCTTAAAAAGAACATGTTTCCAGCATGTTCTTTTTTTGGCGTGTTTTTTATCAATATAAAATGATGAGAAAGATTGTGACACTGATATTCAACCCTTATAAAACCAACCAAAATAGTTTGATTAATTTTATTCTTTATTTTAAAACCAAGCATTTCAATCAGATTAAAAAGCATTAATCCAACTAAAACAATCTACATTCAAATATATAAATATAAGCATTTTAGTCGGATTTAAAAAAACAATAAAATTACATAAAATAATAAAAAATATTTAGAATAAATTTTAACTCATATAAATATATATTTATTATTTTCAAATATTTATAAATATATATTTATTTAAATTGTATCTTCTATTTATTTTTTAGTTACAATAGATTAATAATATACAACAAGTCACAGACAGGCTTAGTCGAATGAGCTTAGTTCCCAACAATCTAAACCAGAGAGTGGTTAGAGAAATAACCGCTATTTTAATTATCAAGGTTATTTTACTGATGATCATTAAAAATATCTGGTTTGATGCGCCTACGATTCCTAAAAATTTTGATAACCAAGTCGCCGAGCGTATCGCCGGCAATCCTTCCCAAATCCAGGAGACACGTTGATGATTTCTGAAAGCGTGGTCGATCTCTCGCGGTTCCAGTTCGCCATGACCGCGATGTATCACTTTATTTTTGTTCCACTGACTTTAGGCCTGGCTTTTCTGCTTGCCATTATGGAAACCACCTATGTGATTTCCGGCAAAGAAATCTATAAAGACATGACCAAGTTCTGGGGAAAACTGTTTGGTATTAACTTTGCCTTAGGGGTAACCACAGGCCTGACCATGGAGTTCCAGTTCGGAACCAACTGGGCTTATTACTCGCATTATGTCGGTGATATTTTTGGTGCACCACTGGCAATTGAAGGTTTAATGGCCTTTTTCCTTGAATCGACCTTTATTGGCTTGTTCTTCTTTGGCTGGGATCGCCTGTCCAAAGTGCAACATCTGGCAGTTACCTGGCTGGTAGCTTTAGGTTCGAACATGTCTGCGCTGTGGATTCTGATCGCCAATGGCTGGATGCAAAACCCGGTTGGTTCTGTATTCAACTACGAAACCATGCGTATGGAAATGGTGGACTTTGCCGCACTGATCTTTAACCCGGTTGCTCAGGTAAAATTCGTACATACAGTGTCTGCAGGTTATGTCACAGGTGCTATTTTTGTACTGGCCATTTCAAGTTATTACATGCTGAAAAAACGTGACTTGCCGTTTGCACGCCGTTCTTTTGCCATTGCAGCCATCTTCGGGCTTGCGTCTACACTTTCAGTGATTTTACTGGGTGATGAATCAGGTTATGAGCTGGGCGATGTCCAAAAAACCAAACTTGCGGCGATTGAAGCAGAATGGGATACGCATCCTGCACCAGCAGCATTCACCTTATTTGGGATTCCAAATGCAGAAACCCAAACCACTGACTATGCGATCAAGATTCCTTATGTGATGGGTCTGATTGCAACCCGCTCCACCACTGAACAAGTGACTGGAATTAAAGATCTGATTGCTCAGCACGAACAGCGGATCCGTAACGGTATGGTGGCGTATGAACAGTTAGAGCTGCTCCGTGCAGGAGATAAATCACCTGAGCTTAAAGCGGCTTTTGATGAATCACAAAAAGACCTCGGTTATGGCTTGCTGCTGAAAAAATACACACCAAATGTTGTTGATGCCTCTGATGAGCAAATCAAAGCAGCGGCTAAAGACACTATTCCACACGTACCAAGTCTGTTCTGGGCCTTCCGTGCCATGGTCGGTTCTGGCTTCTTGATGCTGCTTCTCTTTGTTCTGGCTACCTTTGCGGTTGCGAAACGCAATGCTGAAAACAAACCTTGGTTATTAAAATTTGCCTTATTTGCACTGCCTTTACCTTGGGTGGCTGCACAAACTGGCTGGTATGTAGCAGAAGTCGGTCGTCAGCCTTGGACGATTGGTGAAGTCTTACCAACTCATCTTTCAGCCTCCAGCTTAAGTACTGGCGATGTATGGGGTTCAATCCTGGCATTGGCAGCCTTCTACACGGTGTTATTGATTATCGAGATGTATCTGATGATCAAATTCTCACGCCTTGGTCCAAGTTCCCTGCATACCGGTAAATACCACTTTGAAAAGCTTGCAGCAGAAAAGGCAAATGGGGAGACTCAAGCATGATCGAATATGAATTACTCAAAATAATTTGGTGGGTGCTGGTCGGCGTATTGCTGATTGGCTTCGCCCTCACCGATGGCTTCGATATGGGCTCTATGGCGATCATGCCATTTGTGGGCAAAAATGATAACGAGCGCCGTGCTGCAATCAATACCATTGCCCCGCATTGGGATGGTAACCAGGTCTGGTTCATTACTGCCGGGGGAGCTTTATTTGCTGCCTGGCCAATGGTTTATGCAACAGCCTTCTCTGGCATGTACTGGGCATTATTACTGGTACTGTTTGCCTTATTCTTACGTCCGGTCGGCTTCGATTACCGCTCTAAACTGGAAAATACCAAATGGCGTACTTCCTGGGACTGGGGCTTGGCGATTGGTGGTGCAGTTCCGGCATTAGTCTTTGGTGTAGCGTTTGGTAATATGTTCCTCGGTGTGCCTTTTACCCTGGATGAAACCGTACGTTCTACCTACACAGGAAGTTTCTTTGCCCTGCTGAATCCATTTGCGATTGTGTGTGGTCTGGTCAGTTTATCGATGTTATGCGCACATGGTGGTGCATGGCTGATGCTGCGTACTGATGGCGACCTGCGTCAACGTTCTGCCAAAGCGACACAAATCATGGGTCTGGTCTACTTGGCGACTTTCCTTGCTGCGGGTGCATGGTTGTATTTTGGAAACATCCAGGGTTATAGCCTGGTGATGCCTTTTGACACCAATGGTGTTGCCAACCCATTAGCAAAAGAAGTACTGACCAATGCCAATCCGGGCTGGATGAACAACTATTCAACTTATCCAATTACAATGGCAGCTCCAATTGCCGGCATTCTAGGGGGATTAATCATTGTACTGGCTGCAGGTAAAAACAAGGCTGGCTTGAGCTTCCTGGGTTCTTCTCTGGCAGTCGTCGGTGCAATCTTGACTGCCGGTTTTGCCCTGTTCCCGTTCCTGATGCCATCCAGCTTAAATCCGACTGTCAGTCTGACGATGTGGGATGCGGTATCCAGTAAAAACACCTTAACTGTCATGACAGTTGCAGCTTGTATTTTTGTTCCATTGATCCTGATCTATACCACTTGGTGTTATTACAAGATGTGGGGCGTGATTACCAACAAACATATTGAAGACAATTCACACAGCCTGTATTAAGGCTGTGCACTAAGGAGACAAAATTATGTGGTATTTTGCCTGGATTCTGGGTGTACTGATGGCGTGTTTTGCCAGTGTGATTGCTGCAATTTATATGGAACAACACCAAGACCTGGATGAGGAATAAAATATGACCGAAGCTGCGCTTGAGAAAACCGTTGTAGACAAGAAACCAAACAAATTTGCGATGATGATTTCCTGCCTGCTGGCTTTTCCTCTCGCCGCAGTGTTATTGGTTCATCCCTCTGCAATGCTGGATGCCAACGGTGAATATAGCCATAGTGCCATGATGTATATCATGATTGGTATTTCTGGAGGCTTTGTACATGGTGTCGGTTTCGTACCTCGCCACTGGTTCTGGAAATGGCTATTTAGTCCATTTTTGGCTTGGCCTTTGATGATCTGGGGCTATTACACCTGGTTTTTCAGTTAAGTTTTAAGACTAAAGAGGCCCTCGATTGAGGGCTTCTTTATATCGTTTATCCATTTCTGCTTTTTGTTGTATGGTTATATCACTCTGCATTTGGAAGCAATTTCCACATTGAGCATGAATATAATGAAGATACTTTTCTTTACCCGCATGTCTTAACAATATTTGTAAAACCGGAACACATCCGACTTTTAGAATAATTTATCGATGGGTATGAATCGACATCACAATTCCCATACCTGCGAGCATTGAGATCACCGCCGTTCCGCCATAACTCATGAGCGGCAATGGGTCTCCAGTCACCGGTAAGATACCACTCACCATGCCCGAGTTTAAAAATACAAAGAAGAAAAAGGTCAGTCCAATAGCTCCGGCATATAAACGTCCAAAATTATGAAAACTGTTTAAGCCAATCATCAAACAACGAATAATAATCGCAGTAAATAAACTAAATAGCAGAAACACACCAATAAAACCGAATTCTTCGGCATAGGTCGACATAATAAAGTCGGTATGATGCTCGGGCAGATAACCCAAATGCGATTGTGTCCCTTCAGTATAACCTTTGCCTGTGGAACCACCTGAACCAATGGCGATTTTGGACTGAATGATATTCCAGCCTGCACCCAATGCATCCGACTCCGGATCAAACATCGTGGTGATACGTTTCTTTTGATACTCTTGTAGTACAAACATCCATAAAACCGGTGCTGCTACAGCCAGTGCTGCTGCCGCACCAACAATCAGACGCCACGACATCCCACTTAAAAACAAGACAAAAACACCCGGAACCACCAAACCAATATTCAAGTCAGGTTGGAGTGCAACCAAAACAAATGGTATAGCCAGTAAAATTAATGCACCGACAATATGTACAAATTTGGGAGGAAATGGCTTACGTGCAAAATACCAGGCCATCATCAAAGGCATGGCAAATTTCATTACCTCACTCGGTTGCATACTCCCAATACCAGGCAAAGTAATCCAACGCGTTGCACCCAGGCGTTTTTCACCAATCACAAACACCAAAAGCAGCATGAATATGCCAAAGGCATACAGGTAGGGACTGATCGCCTGATAGACTTTCGGTGGAATCTGCGCACAGATAAACAGCAGCACAAAACCAATCCCGAAACTAATCGCCTGACGAACAACCATCCCGGAATCTTCAGAGGTCGCGCTATACACCACCATCAAACCCAGGATTGCATTGAGAACCAGAAAGCACAACAACCAGGGATCAAGGTGCAACTTGGTCCACCGGGAGGAATCTTGCGGGTTAATACTACGTCCATCACGCAAAGAATGACGTAAAAACCGATACTGCTGTGAAGGTATCATTGGCCAAAAGGTGAAAAAGAATGATGGCAAAATTATAAGTGAAAGCTATAGGGAATAGATCGCTATAGCCAGATTTATTCTGCTTTTATTCAAATTTTATCGAATATATTTTTAAGCCTGAGCTTGTAAAATCAGCTTGGCCAGTTCCAGATCATCCGGATAGGTAATTTTAATATTATCGGAGCGCCCTTGCACCACACTCACCTGCTCACCGATATGTTCCAGTGCGCTGGCTTCATCGGTAATGTTAGCACCATCCTGCAAAGCCTGTTCAATCGCCCGTTTTAATGTGCCCAGCTTGGCCATTTGCGGCGTTTGTGCCTGCCAGAGCATGGAGCGATCCACCGTTTCCTCAATATCAGAACCGGTGACTACACGCTTAAGTGTATCTCGTACCGGAATCGCCAGAATCGCAGCCCGATCCTGTGCAATTGCCGTATTGACCAACTGTTGAAGACAATCCAGACTGACACAAGGGCGTGCCGCATCATGCACCATGACCCAGTCATCTTCAGAGGCCATTGCAGATAAATAATTTAATGCATTCAGCACCGAATTCACTCGCTCTGCGCCGCCCAAACAAAAATGTGCTTTTTCCAGATCGGAAAATGGCAGCGTTTTTGCGACATTGTCCTGTGTACCAATCGCCAATACATAACCAGTCAAAGGCAATTGATTCAGACGTGCAACGGTATGTTCAAGAACAGTTCGTTGTTGAAGCATCTGATATTGCTTGAGTTCTGTTTTAGAAAAACGGCTACCTGAACCTGCAGCAGGAAGAATGACCCATAATTTACGGGGTATTTGTTGGCTCAGGTGACTCATTGGTTCGCAGATCTACTTTAGAATTTGGATTAAGATAGATGGGTTTATATTGAGTACTGATCGTGCTCATTTGAATAAAAGTTTCACGTGGCTTAATCAAGCCAAGATCTAAACGCGCATGTTCTTCGATGGCTTCAATACCATTCTTTAAATCGTAGACTTCTGCCGCCAGAACGCGATTACGTTCTTTCAGCTCATCATTCAATTCCATTTGCTGCTGGATTTTCTGGGTCAGCTGCTGATGATCATGATAACCACCTTCACCAAACCAGTATAAATATTGAAACCCTGCGATCAAAATGATCGCAAGGCCCAACAGTACTTTACTCGCAGTCGAGTCGAATACATTTAACATTGACATAAGTCGCTTAGTTCAAACCTTTAAACTCAGCTTTACCGCGATATGCAGCATTAGTCAATTCTTCAATACGAAGTAACTGATTATATTTCGCTACACGGTCAGAACGGCAAAGTGAACCGGTTTTGATTTGACCTGCTGCTGTACCTACTGCAAGATCCGCAATGGTTGAATCTTCAGTTTCACCTGAACGGTGTGAAATCACAGTAGAGTAACCATTTTCTTTGGCAAGATAGATCGCATCTAAAGTTTCAGTCAAGGTACCGATCTGGTTATATTTGATCAGGATCGAGTTACCTACTTTTTCGTTGATACCACGTTGCAGGATTTTAGGATTCGTTACGAACAGGTCATCACCTACCAACTGGATCTTGTCGCCAAGAATCGAAGTCAGGTAAGACCAGCCTTCCCAATCCGACTCATCCAAACCATCTTCAATTGAAATAATTGGGTATTGGTTTACAAGGCCAGCCAAATAGTCAGAGAACTGGTTGCTGGTGAACGCTTTGTTGCCTTCGCCCGCAAGAATGTACTGACCATTTTTGTAGAATTCTGAAGATGCACAATCCAGCGCCAGCATAATGTCAGAACCTGCTTTGTAGCCAGTTTGACCAATTGCTTCAAGAATAACCGTGATTGCTTCTTCGTTAGAACGAAGGTTTGGTGCGAAACCACCTTCATCACCCACAGCAGTGTTTAAACCTTTTTTGTTTAAAACTGATTTTAAAGAATGGAAGATTTCAGCGCCAGCGCGTAAAGCTTCAGAGAATGAAGTGAAGCCCACTGGCTCAATCATGAATTCTTGAATATCAACGTTATTGTCTGCATGTGAACCACCATTGATGATGTTCATCATTGGTACAGGCATGGTCAAAATCGAGTTGTTGCGAAGGTCTGCAATATATTGAAAAAGAGGAATTTTCTTTTCATCAGCAGCAGCACGTGCAGCAGCCAAAGATACAGCTAAAGTTGCGTTTGCACCCAGTTTTTCTTTGTTTTCAGTACCGTCTAAAGCAATCATCGTGTTATCGATGTCTTTTTGTTCGAATACAGATTTACCAAGCAAAGCATCACGGATTAAGGTGTTTACATTATTTACCGCAGTTTTAACACCTTTACCTAAGTAACGTGCTTTATCGCCATCACGAAGTTCTAAAGCTTCACGAGAACCAGTTGAAGCACCAGATGGTGCACATGCACGGCCAACTACGCCAGATGCTAAGATTACGTCTGCTTCGATGGTAGGGTTACCACGAGAGTCCAAAATTTCACGTGCACGAATGTCAACGATTTGGCTCATGAACTATTCCTCAGTTGATTAATATGAGCTGCCTTTAGGGCAGCGCAAGAGTGATAAACTCAGTGTGTATCTAACTTTTCGAAACCTTTGACCAAGGTATCCAATTCTTTTAGCTGTGCCAAGAAAGGCTCAAGTTGAGACATGCGCAATGCACATGGGCCATCACACTTGGCTTTCTCTGGATCAGGATGTGCTTCCAGGAACAAACCTGCAAGACCGGTTGCCATACCTGCACGCGCCAATGTGGTAATCTGGGCGCGGCGTCCGCCAGCAGAATCGGCACGGCCACCTGGAGTTTGCAAGGCATGCGTCACATCAAAGAACACAGGCACATTCATTTCTTTCATGATATCGAAGCCCAGCATGTCTACAACCAGATTGTTATAGCCAAATGCTGAACCACGCTCACAAATGATCAGTTTGTCATTTCCTGCTTCCAGACACTTATGCAAAATATGACGCATTTCGTGTGGTGCAAGGAATTGTGCTTTTTTGATGTTGATGATGGCATCGGTTTTTGCCATGGCTTCCACCAGATCCGTCTGACGACTCAAGAAAGCCGGCAGCTGGATAATGTCCGCCACTTCTGCAACAGGCGCCGCCTGGTACGGCTCGTGTACATCAGTGATGATTGGCACATTAAAGTGTTTTTTAATGTCAGCTAACCACTCGAGACCTTTGTCGAGGCCTGGGCCACGGAACGAGTTCAAGCTTGAACGGTTGGCTTTATCAAAGCTGGCCTTGAACACATAGGGAATACCCAAACGTGTACAAATATCGACATAAGTCTCAGCGATCTCAAAAGCCAAGTCTTTAGATTCAAGTACATTCATTCCGCCGAATAATACAAATGGCAAATGATTTGCCATTTGTATATCGCCCAAACGTACAATTTCTTGTGGTTTTAATTGCGACATTTAAACTTCCTAGTTGTGTCCTACACACCGATTATTGAGTTTTTTGGTACTGCTTTTTCGCAGCATCAATGAAACCGGCAAATAATGGATGACCTTCACGTGGTGAGCTGGTAAATTCCGGGTGGAATTGTACCGCAATAAACCAAGGATGTTGAGGAATTTCAACTGTTTCCACCAGATGCTGTACCGGTGAATAACCAGAAATCTTCATGCCTTTTTCTTCAAGCAATGGGATATAACGGTTGTTCATTTCGTAACGGTGACGGTGACGCTCAATGATTTCTTCAGAACCATAGATTTCAGCTGTTTTTGTGCCTGCAACCAGTTCAGATTTTTGAGCCCCTAGACGCATGGTGCCACCCAAATCAGAGTCAGCAGAACGTTGCTGAACTTCACCGCGCTCATCTAACCATTCAGTGATCAAGCCAATCAATGGAGATTTGGTCGAACGGTTAAATTCAGTCGACGTTGCATCGCTAATGCCCACAACATTACGTGCATATTCGATTACAGCCAACTGCATACCTAAGCAAATACCAAGGAAAGGTACACCGTTTTCACGTGCGAATTGAATCGCCTGCATTTTGCCTTCAGTACCACGTTCACCAAAACCACCTGGAACCAGAATCGCATCGGCATCTTTCAATACTTCGTTCACGTCCTGGCTTTCAAGTTCTTCTGCATTGACATAGTCAATTTGGACTTTAACGCGGTTTTTCACCCCGGCATGTAAAAGTGCTTCGTTCACAGATTTATACGCATCTGGAAGTTCTACATATTTACCGACCATCGCTACACGAACGGTGTATTCTGGGTTCAATAATGCTTCTACCACGTTATCCCAATCGGTTAAATCCGCTTCAGGAAGGTCGTTATAACCAAAACGTTCGCAGATTAAATCATCAACATTCTGTTCGTAGAAAGTACGTGGAATCTGATAGATCGAACGTGCATCTTTACATACCACAACGGCACGTGCTTCAACGTTGGTAAATAATGCAATTTTACGGATAGTATCTGCATCTACATCGTACTCGGTACGGCAGATGAGAATGTCTGGCTGAATACCAATTGACAGAAGTTCTTTAACAGAGTGCTGTGTTGGTTTGGTTTTTAATTCTGCTGCAGACTTAATGTATGGGAGTAACGTTAAGTGCATTAACATGGTACGTTTATGACCAAGTTCAACCATTAGCTGACGTACAGATTCCATGAATGGGAGAGATTCAATGTCACCTACTGTACCGCCGATCTCTACAATCGCAACATCATAGCCTTCGCCTGCACGCAGGACACGCTCTTTGATATTGTCAGTAATGTGTGGAATAACTTGCACAGTACCACCCAGATAGTCACCACGGCGTTCTTTGTTCAGAACATCTTGGTAAACACGACCTGATGTGAAGTTATTCAGTTTGGTCATTTTCGCACGACGCAAGAAACGTTCGTAGTAACCCAAATCTAAGTCTGTTTCAGCACCGTCTTCTGTAACAAAAACTTCACCATGTTGGAATGGGCTCATCGTCCCTGGATCGACATTAATGTATGGATCCATTTTTACCATGGTCACTTTTAAACCACGAGCTTCTAAAAGTGCAGCAACAGAAGCAGCTGAAATACCTTTACCTAGTGATGAAACTACACCACCAGTAACGAAAATAAAATGGGTCATTGGGTTTCTCGTACAATCGAGCCTAAATCGGCCTGCAATGTTGCGCAATTTTACTTTACCTTGTACCTAGAAAGCAAAGTCAATCCGCATCAATTCAAAGAACAATAAACAATTGACTATTCTAACAGCAATTCCAATAAAAAATTACTGTAAGTTCATATGATTTCTATCTTGTAATTTGCTGCTATAATAGTGTAATCCCCTCCACACTTTTCTGTTTGATGCAATGATGATGAAGAAATTTTTACTCTGTACCGTAATCCTGACTGGCCTGAGCTTGACTGCGTGTGTAAAAAAAGAAGCACCTAAAGAAGAAGAACAAGTTGAGGTTAATCCAGCACCTGAAGTTGTAACGCCTGAACCAGCACAATTTGAACCGCTTGAGCCGGTAGAAGAAGCGGTAATTGAAGAAGTTCCAGAGACAACTGTGGAAATTCAACGTGAACAGACAGCTAACACGACGACTGAAATTCGTCGTGAAGTGAAGAAGCCTGAACCTGTTGAAGCTACACCAGCTCCAACAAGAACGCCGTCAGAAAACAATCCAGCTCCAGAGCCTTCAAAACCTGCAGCAACGCCTAAATCAAACTCTGATTCAAACAAATCTGAAGAAGACGCTGTGGCTGATGCCATTGCAGCAGCGATGCCAGCGCTTGATTAATCAAGAGAATTCATCAAAAAAACCCAGCTTTTGCTGGGTTTTTTTATTACTCTTTTTTAAGCAGATGTCGGTGCAGAATTACGAGACAAGTGCATCAAATAGTCTGCCATTAATCGCGTAGCCCACGATTCTGTTTGCATCAGACCTTGATAAAATCCGCAATGACTGCCTTTTTTGGTGGTAATCACCATGATATTCGACATTGCCCGAATTTTTTCTTTATAAGGTTCCAGATTCTGGATATGACACACCGGATCATCTTCCGCATTTAAAATCATTAATGGAACTTTAATGTTTTCAAATACATAAATTGGATTCGTGGCCTTACTATAACTCTCATAGTCTGAAAAACCGGCCAGTTGATAATAACGCTGTTCAAACTCCGATAAGTCTTTTACCTCCAGCAATTGCTTCCAGGAAGGATAAATTTGCCAGGTTTCCTGATAAGGATGAATAAAGCGTTTGATTAGTTTTTTGGCCATGACTTTGCTATAAAACGGATGTACATGGGCAAATCCGGTTTCGGTGTTATAGCCTGGACATAAGGCAAAAGCCGCTTTTAACGGTGTTTGTGATCCCTCTTCTCCGAGATAACGCACCAGCAAGCCTGTACCCGCAGAAGATCCGACCCCATACAGCTCAGACTGAGGAAATCTATCCTGTATATACAGCAGTTGTTCACGTAGATCTTGGGTCGAGCCGAACAGGTTCATTTTAGCTACAGGCATGGGCAGGTCTGCATGCCCACGGCGCAAACACAAGGCCACTCGCCAACCGGTATGTTTATGCAGATCCTGTACCAGTTCACGCATCGACTCTGGAGAGCCGGTGATGGTATGTAATAAGACAATGGTCGGTGTATTTGCTGGCAAATCCAGCCCATACCAGGCAATACCGGTAATCCCGCCATCCGACATTTTTAGCTGTTCAAGTACATCATATTTAAGTTTAATCGTATGTTTTTTAATAAGATCCAAATATAGAATATGTGCGTGTGCATTGGCTAACCACGGCGTAGGACGATATTTTTGTTGCAGCTGCGGTAAGCGTTCAATGAGTCCTGAAAAAACACCATTTGGATGGTAATACAGGGTCGGTTCATCTGCGCCACTGAAGCGATCCAGATATTCACTGGACAGCTGACCCAATTTTTTAAGCAACATTTTCATCTGTCATCCTCTCTAGTTCGACTAGCTGTGATTTACAAACTTCATGCCGACTTGAATCAATAATTCGAATTAAGTTTTAACTTGGAATGACTGCATCCGTTGGCCCATTTGTACCGCTAAGGCTTCAAGTCCAGACTTAGGCCGGATCATCACTTCAAAATCAATGATCTGACCTTCTTCATTAAACTGAATCATGTCAACTCCCTTGAGTTTTTTATCGCTTACCTGAGCAGAAAACTCAAGTACGACATTGTTACCATCTTCACTTATAAATTCACGGTGATAAGTGAAGTTTTCAAAGACTTGGATCACATTGCTCAGAATAAAAAAGACCACCTGTTTGCCAGGATAAGGATGAAAAGCCACAGGTGAGCGAAATACAACATCCTCAGCAAGTAACTCATTCAAGATCGACATATCGCGGGTTGCTAACATCTCGTGCCAACGATCAATGGATTTTTTTGTAGTTTCGATGCTCATTTGAGGTTCCTTTTTTGTTTTGATATTTTAAATACAGAGCGCTCCCCCTTTATTAAAGGTGAGAAGTACTGCTTCACAAGGGAGATTCTTTCTTATAAATCCTCTCCTTTAATAAAGGAGAGGAAAAAAAGCAGGTTTTAATATTTTTAGATCACCGCTGCCAATTCAGCCCCCTGACGAATGGCACGTTTAGCATCTAACTCACCCGCTTCTTTGGCGCCACCAATCAGGTGTACACTTTTACCAGCAGATTTTAACTCATCAAACATGGCGGTATAAGATTCCTGACCAGCACAAATAATGACATTATCCACTTCCAACACCATTTGCTTATCATTGACGGTGATATGCAAGCCCTGATCATCAATCCTGTCATAGCTGGCACCTGCAATCATTTTCACGTCACGATGTTTAAGCCCTGTGCGGTGAATCCAGCCCGTGGTTTTACCCAGACTAGAACCCACAGAAGCAGCTTTTCGTTGCAATAAGTAAATTTCACGGGATGATTTTTCCAGAACTGGAGTTTTTAAACCACCGACCTGATCATATTTGGTATCGATGCCCCATTCATCATAGAATTTTTCTGGATTGATACTGCCACTTTCCCCTTCATGGCTCAGAAGTTCCGCGGTATCAAAACCAATACCCCCCGCACCAATAATCGCCACACGCTGTCCCACAGCTTTACGCTCTTTTAACACCTCGAGATAAGATAAGACTTTTGGATGATCAATCCCCGGAATATCCAGTTGACGCGGGGTTACCCCTGTTGCCACGACAATCTCATCAAATGCTGACGCTTCAAGTTCTGCAAAACTGGCAGTATGATTTAACTTTAACTTGATGCGTGGCTGCAACTCGATTTGACGTTTAAAGTAGCGCAAGGTTTCATAAAATTCTTCCTTGCCCGGAATGGTTTTGGCAATATTAAATTGTCCCCCAATCTGTGCAGCCGCATCAAATACCGTGACCTGATGACCACGATTCGCTGCATAGACTGCAAAACTTAAACCGGCAGGACCTGCCCCAATCACGGCAATATTTTTCGCTTCGCCAACGTCTTTGAAGATGAGTTCGGTTTCATAACAGGCCCGTGGATTGACCAGACAGGTGGCAATTTTCATCGAGAAGATATGATCCAGACAGGCCTGATTACAACCGATACACGTATTGATCTCATCGCTGCGACCCTGTTCCGCTTTAAGCACAAACTCAGAGTCAGCCAGCATTGGACGTGCCATGGAAATCATATCGGCATCACCAGAAGCCAGTACATACTCAGCCATCTCAGGTGTATTGATGCGGTTAGAAGTAATGAGAGGAACTTTTACCAGACCTTTGAGCTTACGGGTAACCCAGGTAAAGGCTGCACGAGGAACCTTGGTGGCAATGGTCGGAATACGTGCTTCATGCCAGCCGATGCCGGTATTGATAATCGTGGCACCGGCTTTTTCAATGGCTTTAGCCAGTTGTACTACTTCATCTAAAGTTGAGCCACCTTCCACCAGATCCAGCATAGACAGACGATAAATAATAATAAAGTTTTCACCGACCATTTCACGGGTACGGCGCACGATCTCGATCGGGAAACGAATGCGGTTTTCATAGCTGCCGCCCCATTCATCATCACGATGATTGGTTCGCGCTGCAATAAACTCGTTAATCAAATAACCCTCTGAGCCCATAATTTCTACGCCATCATAACCGGCATACTGCGCCAGCTTGGCACAATTGGCGAAGTCATCAATAGTTTGCTGAACCTCAGCTGAACTCAAGGCATGCGGCTTGACCGGGTTAATGGGTGCCTGAATCGGAGAGGGTGCAACATTTTCTGCCTGATAGGAATAACGGCCCGTGTGCAAAATTTGCAGGGCAATTTTCCCGCCTGCATCATGCACCGCTTGGGTAATCACTTTATGCTTTTCAGCTTCTTCGACACTGTCAAGCTTGGAGCCGCCCTGAAACGTCACCCCATGATCATTGGGTGAAATACCACCCGTCACGATTAAGGCCACGCCACCTTTGGCACGCTCTGCATAAAAAGCTGCCATCCGCTCATATCCGCCGGGTGCTTCTTCAAGCCCCACGTGCATTGACCCCATCAGCACCCGGTTTTTGAGTGTGGTAAACCCTAAATCAAGCGGGGCAAGTAAATTCGGATATTTAGACATTTCAACTCCTTAGCGTGCTGATGTGCTGGCTATTTTTATTCAGCTGATCAGATATTGCATTTATCGATCAGAATTATGCAACTTGTTGCACTAATATATAAATCAGAATTGATTTTTATGCAACATGTTGCATAATAATCCCGAGTCATTTTTTTGAGACGTTTATGTCTTTATCGCATGTGCTACTGACCAGCCTGATTGAAAAACCCAGTACCGGAATAGAACTGGCGCGGCGCTTTGACCGCTCAATGGGATTCTTCTGGAATGCGACCCACCAGCAAATCTATCGAGAGCTGAACGCCATGTCAAAACAGGGTTGGATTTCAACACTCGAAGAAGAAGATGCACATTCACGTAAAAAAACCTATCAGGTTGAACTGCCCGGTCGTGAAGAATTGGCTCACTGGATGATACAGCAAAGTCCACCGGCACAGTTGCGCGAAGAATTGATGGTACGCTTACGTGCCGAAGCGCAGCTTGGTGGCAACAACACATTAGCGGAACTGGAACGGCATTTAGTCCTGCACAAAGAAAAACTCAACACCTATCAGCAAATTTTTGCCAAAGACTTTGCCCAAGCTGATGAAAATGATCGCACCCTGTATATTCATAAAATGATTTTACAACTCGGCATTGATCAAGAACTTGGCTGGATTCACTGGCTGGAAACCGTTATTCCGCGACTCAAACAGTTTAAATAAACGATCGGGATAAAAATAAGGAGAATATTCATGCCCTTTTATCGCATGCCAGACGGCGAACAGCTGTTTGTACGTGAATACGGTCAGGGTCAACCGGTTTTAGTGTTGTCTGGTCTGGGCATGTTGAGCTGGCAATGGGCGGCCTTTTTATATCCGCATAAAAACAGGTTTCGTTTTATTATTCCAGAATGGCGTGGTTTCGGTGCATCCAAAGACTGTAAAATTCCAGCAAATCTGGATGCAATTAACTGTCATTGGCAGGATGTGCGCTCAGTGGTAGATCAGCTCAAGTTCGATCGAGTCATAGTCATTGCCTACTCTATGGGGGCAACCACACTTATGCATGGTCTGCACTCTGATCATTTCGCTAAACGGATCACGGCTTATTTGCATATTGATCAGACACCCAAAATACCGGTAGATGATACTTGGGCTTTTGGTCTGTTTGGACCAAAACATGACGAATTTAGGGAGATTTTGCAGCAACTGTCTGTTCTCCTCGCTGCACATCCGCAAATTCAATTTATTCGCGATCTAGATCAAACGGTACGCCAACAGATTGGCGCATTGTGGCTGCGCTTTATCCAGCTGCAAAACAGTCATCCCTATAGTCTTAAAGCATTTGAGTTTTTACTGCATCAACCTCGCTTTCAAAGTTTATTACTGCCATCCAGCCGTGTGGACTACATGGCCTGGTATATCAACAATTATCTGTATCATCGAGAAGATTACCGTGAAGCATTAACCAAACTTCAATGTCCGGTGACTTTCTTTAGCGGCGCGCAATCCCGGCTCTATCCTTTTGAAGGACAGCGTCTGATTGCAGAAAGCCTGCCTCAAGCCAAACAGGTGATTTTTAAAAAATCCGGTCATACGCCCTTGCTGACTGAACCGCTAAAATTTTCCAGAGAACTCGGTGTCTTCTTGAAAGAGAATTCACAATCGAGTACTTCAGCAGTTTAAATATTCAGGAGAAAAATAATGAAAAAACTGGTGGTCTTTTCAGGTGCGGGTATGAGCGCAGAAAGTGGCATCAATACCTTCCGTGACAGCGATGGTCTTTGGGAACAGTATCGGATTGAAGATGTCGCCACTCCGCAGGCCTGGGCCAGAGATCCGCAACTGGTGCAGTGCTTTTACAATGCACGCCGAAAAAATATTCTGGAGGCAGAGCCAAATACTGCACATCTCCAGATTGCGCAACTGCAACAAGATTATGATGTGCATGTCATTACCCAGAATATCGATGATCTGCATGAACGTGCCGGCAGCAGCAAAGTGATTCATCTTCATGGCAATATCCGACTGGCTAAAACCTCAGGTCCAGATGCACAAAGTACGACCCAATTCTATCCGGTTGAAGAAACTGAATTAGATTTAAACAAGCACTTTTGCACAGCAGGTTATCCACTGCGTCCACACGTGGTCTGGTTTGGCGAAGCCGTTCCTGCCTATGCAGAAGCCCAAAGTTGTGTACAAGATGCCGATATTTTTGTGGTGATTGGCACCAGTCTGCAAGTTTATCCAGTGGCGGGATTGATTCATGACATTCCGGCATCTTGCCAGGCCTATTATATTGACCCCAAAGCAGACCAACAACAATTGCCGGTACAATTTCACAAGATCACCCAAACGGCCACTCACGGTATGCAACAGTTGATCCAGCTCCTAGAAAAATAATTTCATCACAAGACATATGCTGTGTCATGTTCAATGATGATTATTCAGGTATTTAGAAAACGTAGCGACACTTAATCATATTGGTTACAGCCTAAATACATCTAACTCTTACTGTCTATAGCATACACCTCGTGATTTTCTAAAGTGAAATAACCGTATCTAAGGCGCCACACTTAAACCAAATTTCTTCAAATTTGGATATTCATATGGGGCATCTTCAGCTGGATAACGTAATGACTCGAGCCCATAAATTTGTGCAATATTCCATAAAATACTTTCACCCGCAGGTAGAGTTTGTGGCTGAATTTTATAAATTGAATCCTGATAAGCGCTATCACTATCAACAAATTTCCAGCCCTGTTGCTTAAACGAGTCAATAATGTCTTCTAGCCAAGCCGCATTAATGGCTCTTACATGAAGTAAAAGCACATGCTTGGGGGAACGTCCTAATGTTTGTTGTGCTAAATTATCGTAATACTGTGCTCGATCAAGCAAATGAAACAGATAGGCTTGTTTTAATTTATTCAGGTTTTCTTGATCTTGTGCTTGCTGATACTGCAAAAACAGTTGATTGTAATACCAATCACTCGCATCGATGCTAACAGTTCCCGATTGATAATGATGGGTTATCAGCCATTGTCGTACTCCTTCCCTTTTTTCTAGCGTATTTCCCTCTTTAAGAAATGGAAATCGGTAACGTGGTACAAATCCGGGTAATGTAGAAAATATTTGATGTCCTTGCTCTATGTCTTTTAAATAATTTTTCAAGCTAATCTCATCTTTATTTAGGTTAAGATGTAAATTTCCATGATTGCCTATTCGATGCCCCTGTTTCCCCCACTCTGAAATCATCTGCAACCCTTTTTCTGTGCTAATTTTACTGACGCTTGGATAGACAATAGCCAAAATTCGCTTTTGTTTTAGGGTATTTAGAATGTCATTATTGATATGACAAGCATCTGGGTTATTGGCTGGGTCTAGTCCATCATCGAAACTGAGGGCGATCTGTTGAGCAAAAGCCACATGAGAAACACAGAGACATAGGCTTAAGACAATTTTTTTAATGAATCACCACTTAGCTGTGGTGTAATGAGATTCCAGACATTATAAATGAGCGCCTATGTATCACATTATCGAGTGTGTTGGCTTTTAAATTTTAGTAACTTCAATAATTTTTTTAATTGACAGAACGTAACAATCAATTTTTAATCAGCAGATTGTTGCATAAATGGAATTTTGGAATGCTGACTGATCTTGATGATTTTTACTGCTTTGCACAGGTGGTGGAACATGGCGGCTTTAGCGCAGCCGAACGTGCAACAGACATCCCTAAATCCAAGCTTAGCCGTCGTGTCCATAACTTGGAAGAACGTCTAGGTGTCCGCCTGATTCAACGCAGTTCGCGTCATTTTGCGGTCACCGATATTGGCATGAACGTTTACCGCCATGCACAAGTCATGTTAAATGCAGCACAGGCAGCACATGATCTGGTCGATCATCTTAGTACCGAACCGCGTGGTACGATTAAAGTCAGTTTGCCGGTTTTAATTGCCCAGAATGAAATCGCCAAAATCCTGCCAAACTTCCTCAAGCAATATCCAGAAATTAAAGTTCAGATGATGATCACCAATCGCCGGGTCGATATCATTAATGAAGGCTGTGATCTGGCACTGCGGGTACGCTCCAATCTGGATGACGATCCGAATCTGGTCATCCGTCAGTTTGAAAAAATTGAACAGCATCTGTTTGCAAGTCAAGGTTATCTCAATCAGTTTGGTGAGCTAAAAACCCCCGAGCAACTGGCTGAACATAAGATTCTGACTATGGCAGAAGATCATACCGAACAATTTCTGACCTTACAAAACGAGCAGCAAGAACAAAAGAAAATTCGGGTCAGTCCAACTGTATTGGGTTCAGACCTCAATATGTTGGCGCAACTTGCGGCTTCAAGCTGCGGGGTGACCTTATTGCCAGATAACGTGGTAGAGCAGTATGTGGCACGTGGCGAACTGGTACGGGTTTTACCTGACTGGAAAGCACCGCATGGTATTTTTCATGCGGTTTATCCCTCACGTCGCGGTCTGCTGCCTGCAGTCCGGGTATTTATTGACTATCTGGTCGCAGAATTAAACCATAGCTAATAAAAATATGGACAAAAAAATAGCTCATTCTTGGGGAAAAATGAGCTAGAGAAACAGGTCACTACAGCACAGTGAATAAAAAAGGAAACTTTGTAACTAATTCTCAGTCTAACCAGACTTCTATTTTCAAACCATTGTTTTGCTGTAGTGTTTTGTATATTTTTGTCAGCAAAAACGATGAACTTGTAAATTTGGCAAGTCAAAAGTTTTTAACAGAAATCCCGTCAAAATTTTAAATTTCCGGATAATCACCCGTGCCTTCAGGCCATGGAGAGAGTAATTCAAATCCGGTTTCGGTCACATAAACCATATGTTCCCATTGTGCAGACCACGATTTATCCGTGGTAACCACAGTCCAGCCATCTTTTAGTTCTTTGACACGAGCTTTACCCATATTTACCATCGGCTCAATGGTAAAGACCATACCCGGCACCAGCTTGATGCCTTGACCCGGCTGTCCATAATGCAGAATATTCGGTTGTTCGTGATAAACCTTGCCGATGCCATGACCGCAATACTCACGCACAATCGAATAGCCTTCACGCTGTGCAACGGTTTGAATTGCATAACCAATATCGCCTAAGGTAGCTCCCGGCTTCACTGCATGAATCCCGGCCAGCATCGCTGCATAGGTGGTATTGACCAGACGTCTGGCTTCTGGAGATGGCGTTCCCACATAATACATCCGGCTGGTATCACCGAAATAACCATCTTTGATGATCGCCACATCAATATTGATAATATCACCATCCTGCAACACGGTTTTTGAGGATGGAATACCGTGACAGACTACTTCATTCGGCGAAATGCAGGTGGTCTTGGTATAACCATAATAGCCAATATTGGCCGGTGTTACTTTTAGAGTATTGATAATAAAATCATGACAGAGATCATCCAGATATTCGGTCGTGACACCTGGCTTGACATGCTCCCCGATCATCGCTAAAACTTCTGCGGCCAAACGCCCAGATATCCGCAGTTTTTCAACATCTTGCTCAGTTTTAAGACTAATCGCTGGAGCTCGCATATACCTATCCTCACTATGAATCCCTGAATTATAATCCCTTTTTTGCGAAATATGTCGCAGTTGTTGAGTTTCAGCATAGCAATTTTCCTTGAAATAGGAATTTTCACTGCTGCTTATTTATACAAACAATAACTGACATATTTTGATATCAAGTGTAGATATCTTTTGAGCTTATAAGGAAAAATATATTTTTCAGCGAATTATCAAACATATATTTCTACCAAGATTTGAATGACCGGTTATGTGATCCGCAAACTCACTAGAATCAAGGCTTCCAGCTTTAAAATAAACTCCAAAAAATTGGACATATACACTAAAATCGCTTTCTTTTGTTCTATTGATCTCCCTTTATGACAAGTCTGCGTACCCGGGATATTGTCGCCCTTGGTTTTATGACCTTTGCACTGTTTATTGGTGCGGGCAACATTATCTTCCCACCGATTGTGGCTCAACAAGCCGGTGAACACGTATGGCTCGCTGCTTTAGGTTTCCTTATTACAGCAGTCGGCTTACCCGTGATTACCATTATTGCGTTGTCTCGCGTTGAAGGCTCCATTCAGGCACTAAGCTCGCCTCTTGGCAAAGCAGCCAGCATTTTACTGACCGTGATATGTTACTTAGCTGTTGGTCCTTTATTTGCGACACCACGTACCGCAACCGTTTCCTATGAGATCGGTTTTTCATCTTACTTTGGCAATGAATCTGGCAGCCTGCTCATTTACAGCATCATCTATTTTGCTGTAGTGACCATCGTGTCTTTATATCCGAACAAGATTCTGGATACCGTCGGCTATTTCCTGTCGCCACTTAAAATTATTTCTTTGATCATTTTGGGTGTAGCAGCCGTGATGATCCCTGCCAGCAATCCGCCTGCAGCGATCGATAATTATGTTACCAGTCCAGTGACTGAAGGTATCGTGAATGGTTATTTAACCATGGATACTTTGGGCGCTTTAGTTTTCGGTATTGTGATTGTCAAAGCCATTACTTCACGTGGTGTAACCGATAAAAAACTGATTACCAAATATGCGGTGAATGCCGGCATTATTTCTGGTATTGGTTTAACTCTGGTGTATCTAAGTCTGTTTAAACTTGGACTGGGTAGCCATGAGATTGCCCCAAATGCAGCCAATGGTGCCATTATCCTGCATGCTTATGTACAACATGCTTTTGGTGATATGGGTGCTTACTTCCTGTCTGGCATGATTTTTATTGCCTGTATGGTGACTGCAATTGGTCTGACCTGTGCCTGCGCTGAGTATTTCTCCAACTTGACCAAGATTCCATACAAGATCTTTGTATTTGTTCTGGTGGGCTTCTCACTGGTGATTTCAAACCTGGGTTTAACCAAACTGATTGCTGTTTCGGTTCCTGTCCTGAGCGCGATTTATCCGCCTGCCATTAGCGTCATTATGCTGAGCTTCTGTGCAAGCTTCTTCAAGAAACCCTCTCATGTGATTGCGCCAGTGACCTTGGTAGCCTTTATCTTTGGTATTTTTGACGGATTAAAAGTCGCTGGTTTTGAATTGCCTGCATTACTGCAAAATTTACCTCTATCAGAACAGAATCTGGCCTGGTTTATCCCGTCCATGATTGTATTGCTAATTGCAGCTGTGATTGACCGTATTAGAAACTAATCTTTCTAGGCTGTCTGATAAAGATCGTATTTTTACCCAAAATCCGGTTTTAGCGTGATCAATAATTGTCAGGTTTTACCCAAACGGACTTTTATTGTTTCTTACAGACAATATCAAATCATCGCTGTGTGTCTATTTACTCGTGCTTTTTCCAGAAAGTGTGATTCATAATTAGGCTCGAATGATCCTATTTTTAATATAAATATAAATAATTTTTTGAATTTTAGCTTTTAGATACATGTTGTTGCTGACTTAAACCATCTTGCCCCCTGACTTATACACAGTCTTACACTCTATTGATTAACACTACATATCTTTGGCGTAGAATTTGCATTTTCTATCTGCTCACATCAAACAATTGCTAGCTATTGTTTTCATGACGATATGGAGGTGTAATCTGAATATATAATGCTTTACTAATCAATTGATTATGTATTTTTACGACTAAAGAAGGCCATTTTGACCCTGAAAGTGCAGCCCGATGGTTGCAAAGGCTGATATTAAACAGTACAACTGTATGTTCAATTCTGACTAACTTAATCTGCTTTAGTCTTCAATAACATAAATAAATGGGAGGGATGGAGATGTTATCATTACATTTCAACAAGCAAGTCTTCATTGACGCTCTTAAAGCCAACGACACCAATCTGGTGACATTTATATGCACCACTTTTGCACTTATGCTGACTTTAACCGTCCATTGCTTAATTCAAGGTAATTTAAAACTTGAATACTTTGGTTATGCGCTGATCGTCTCAGCTGCTTTCTTCCTATGGGCTGCCATAGACCAGAAATACCGATAATCAAATTTTAAATTAGCCCAGATGGATGATGTGGCCAGTCATCCATCTGGTAAAAAAACCAAAATATTACTTTTAAGAATAATTAAAATAGCCCACCAAATGCGCCATAGAGTAAAATCCCCGTTCCTCCAAGTTCTGCAATAATTAATCCCAGCATTGCCAAGCTCATCAGACTGCCAGGTAGATGAAACCGACCCAGTTGATGCGGTTGCTTAAACTGATTGGTGGTATCTTGCAGGAAACCATGCAGCATATAAGCTGCAATCGAAAAACTAAAAAATACGATATTCACCAGTACGCAGATCAAATTCATGGCACTGGATAAATCGGAATAATATGCCAGAACTGCCAGAATTAGCGTCGCTGGTGCATATAGCAGACTGCTACGATGGGCAATATCGACATAATAATGTGCGCGTGACTGTGGTGATTGACGGATCTGCCAATACTTCCAGACCCCGGTAAACATCCCAATCCACAAGAATATTCCACTAAAAATAATGGCGATTTTAACGGCCAGTGCAAGTTCCATTGATAGCATAAGCTCATTCCATATCTATTATTTTACTGACTTTTAAGTCATGCTTTGCGCAAGCATCCCTTCAAAAACTGTATAAAGTTAAAGCTTCATCAGGAAGCTAAAATCATAGTGTATCGTATGTCTGAATTTGAAACATTGACTCTACAGTGCCAGGATGGCTATCACTTAAGTGCACGCTTTTATGCGGCTTCTTCAGAATCTGAAAAACGTCCGGTATTGGTCTGTCCTGCCACAGGTATTACCCAACAGTTTTATCATCATTTCTGCATCTGGTTGCAAGCTCAGGGCTATGCGGTACTGGTCTTTGACTTTCGGGGAATTGGTGAGTCACTCGCAGGCCCTTTAAAACAGTCCAAAGCCAGCATTGTGCAATGGGGTCAACTGGATATTCCCGCCGCGATTGATGCTTTATTAGCACGTACTCATGCAGAAAAAGTGATTTTGCTGGGGCATAGTGCTGGTGGTCAGCTTCTGGGGATCGTACCAAATTATGACAAAGTCGCAAAAGTGGTGGCTGTTGCTGGCTCAACCGGACATGTCAAAGGACTTAAAGGTAAAACCAAACTGCTGGCGCCGGTCATGTTTAATGTCATTTTCCCACTGGCCCGTATGAGCAAAGGATATGCTCCGACTCAAGCCATTGGCATGGGCGAAAATCTGCCTAAAGATGTGGCGCGTGAATGGGCACAGTTCTGTAGCAAACCGGGCTATGTCATGAATGCAATGGGTAAAACCATATTGCCACGCTCAGATTTTCATGCTCAAATCACCTGCCCGATTATTTCGATCTGGTCATCGGATGATGAAATTGCAACAGAAGCAAATGTAAAAGATTTACTGCGCTTATACCCCAATGCAGATACTCAGATGATTGAGCTTCAACCTAAAAGATATGCGCATAAAGCCATTGGCCATATGCTGATGTTTAAAAAATCACATGAGAATTTATGGCCGGTGATTGAACAACAATTGACGGTTTAAATCAGATTTAGATGGTTATTTGCAAGCTGCTATGTTCTAATACACTCAGTTTGAGATGAGCCTCTTACAGTATATGGGCTTGACCTATATACGACTAGCCCCTAACCATGGGGCTTTTTATTGCATGTATGATTTTAAAAACGTATTAACATTTAGCCGAAAAATGCAATGATGCTTTGGATCACCACAGCATTCACAATATCAATAAAAAATGCACCACACAGCGGTACAATTAAAAAAGCTTTATGTGATGGACCATAGCTATTGGTCACCGCCTGAATATTGGCAATCGCTGTCGGTGTTGCCCCCATACCAAAACCACAATGCCCTGCCACTAATACTGCTGCATCGTAATTTTTGCCCATGATTCTAAAGGTCACAATTGCGGTAAATAAAATCAATACCGCTGTCTGCGCCAATAAAATGGTAATGAGCGGACCTGCCAAATCGGCCAGTAACCAGAGTTGCAGTGATAGTAAAGCCATAGATAAATACAGGGATAAAGACGCATTGCCAAATACATCGATTGCACGGTCGAAGATATCGACTTTCAGCACATGCTCCAAGACATTACGCACAATCACACCTGTGCCTAAAGCCCATACAAAAGTGGGCAATTCAAACCATCTTCCCTGGCTGAAGTCTGTCATCTGATTGGCGACAAAAATACACAGGGCAAACATCCCCAAAGTCGACACGGCATTACTGGATGTAATCAATCGGGTTTTCTTTGGATACTCAAAGGGTGCGGTGTTAATGTGCGATTCGAGCTGTTGTTCATTGGTCTCTTGCGCTACTGTTTCAGCCAGTTGGTTGCGTTTAATCAGGAACTTGGCAACTGGACCGCCTACAAGTCCACCAATAATCAAGCCAAATGTGGCACTTGCCATACCAAGGACAACTGCTCCCTGGATTCCATATTGAGTCTCCAGAACCTCGCCCCAGGCACCGGCGGTACCATGACCACCCGTTAAGGTGACAGAACCAACAATCAACCCGATCAATGGGTCAAGTCCAAGCACTGTGGCTAAACTCATACCAACCGCATTTTGCACGACTACAAATAAAATGACACAGACCAGAAAGATCAGGAGCGATTTTCCGCCTTCTTTCAGTTTCAAAAAGTCTGCACTTAAGCCAACAGAAGTAAAGAACATCAGCATCAGGATGGTTTGAATCTGTGCGTCAAATGTGGCACTGATATTAAACAATTTATAGAAAATAAAGGCCGTAATCGCTGCGACTAAACCACCGATTACAGGTTCAGGTAAGTTATAGTTCCTAAAGAAGCTAATTTTACTAACAAGATACCGCCCAATAAAAAGAAAAAAAACAGCAATTACTAGAGTGCCAAAGGCATCTATTTCATAAGTCATAACATTCCCTATTGGCTTTATTTTCATACAGTTTTGGGAAAGAGAGATGAAAAATCAATCATAGAAATGTAATGCAAGTTATTGTTTCTAATAATTGTTTAATTTATAGCCCGAATAGACGCAATTAACGTGATGGAATATCATAAACCCAGTTGCGCGCTTGCTGATCTGTGGTCGTTTCACAAACATAGTAGTCGTGATCCCATGAATCAGGATGGAATATTTCCTTTTTGGTATAGGTGACATTTTTGCATTTTTCGATGCAGACAAAGCTGTCGCCTTGGTCTTTGACTTGGGTTCCGTTAAGGAAACCGCCAATACAGAGGAATCGGGATTGTTTTGTCATTGTTATATCAACTTTTAAATCATTTTTCAATGTGGCGATTAAACGCTGTATTGAGTTAGGTGTAAAGAGAGAAATATTAATGAGCACAAATTCATTTTAAATGATTAGTCCCTTATAAAGTTTTGGAAATATTCTTTTCATCATTCAAAATGTGATATGTCATCCCAAAGGACGGATTATATTTAAATGCTTCATTTAACTGCACCACAGGAATTTTCAAAATTTTTTTATGCTTCTTTCCAAATGAATCAACTATACAGATTTTTATTTTAGTGATTTTATTATGTACAACTGGCGACATCGCTCCCCAACTTTCTTGCTGCTCAAAATATACAACACCACTAATACCTTTTCCTACTTCTATATATTTTTCTACTTTGGCAGGAGAAAGCGTATTTAACTGAGTTAAAAATGGATATACCTTAATTTTATCACCAATTTTGACTTGAAAATCATCTAAAGCTATTACCTGCTCTTTTAGCCAAAACCAACCCAAGAAACGATATTTAAGCCAATTAAAACTAAAAGGGATTATATTCCATTTATACCCAATGAAAATCTTATCTATACCACAAGGTAATTTACCAACATTCTTTATATCTAAATAAAGAGCCACTGCTGTTATATGAGCTTGATGCCCATTAAAAACATTTCCTGTTTCAAAAGTACAAGTAAAAGTTGGACCTTCAATAGTAGTAATTTTAAATTTAGGTTTATTATTAAAATATTTTACAACTATACTAACAACTGTCACTGCCATACCAAATAAAAATATTAGTAAAGCTAAGACACCTTGATTAGCATTTAAATAATCTGGATCTATTAACCTTTCCATTCACATCGCTCAAATAGAATTTAATTCTTCTTTTCGTAAAAAATAAGGGCTGATCAATCAGCCCTTATTTTAAACTACTTTTTAATCAACTTAATATTAAGTCAACTGAGCAGCAGCAATTTTCTTCGTATCAACGTCTTTAGCAGCGTTAGTATATTCGCTCATCTTGTCGAAGCTTAAGTATTGATAGATGTCAGCTGACATGCTGTCAATTTGAGCTGCGTACTGTTGGTATTCTTCTGGAGAAGGTAATTTACCCAATACAGCAGCAACAGAAGCAAGTTCAGCAGAAGCCAAGTAAACGTTAGCACCTTGACCTAAACGGTTCGGGAAGTTACGAGTAGAAGTCGATACACAAGTCGTGTTCGGAGCTACACGTGCCTGGTTACCCATACATAATGAACAACCTGGCATTTCAGTACGCGCGCCAGCTTTACCATAAATATTATAGAAACCTTCTTCCATCAACTGATGTTCGTCCATACGCGTTGGCGGAGCAATCCACAAACGAGTTGACAATGCACCACCTGGAACTTTCTCTAACAATTTACCAGTCGCACGGAAGTGACCAATGTTTGTCATACAAGAACCAACGAATACTTCGTCAATTTTCACGCCTTGAACGTCAGAAAGAAGTTTTGCATCATCTGGATCGTTCGGGCAGCAAAGAACAGGTTCTTTAATGTCAGCTAGATCGATTTCATACACTTTCGTGTATTCAGCATCCGCATCCGCTTTAAGCAGTGATGGATTCGCTAACCATTTTTCCATGTTCTCAACACGACGAGCCATTGTACGCGCATCGCCATAACCTTCAGAAATCATCCACTTAAGCATAGTGATGTTTGAACGAAGGTATTCAGCAACTTTCTCTTCAGAAAGCGTGATCGAACAACCAGCAGCTGAACGTTCAGCAGAAGCATCAGACAATTCGAATGCTTGCTCAACAGTCAGGTCAGTTTCCATTTCTGTCAAATCGATCTCAAGGATACGACCAGAGAAGATGTTTTTCTTACCTTTCTTCTCTACAGTTAAGTCACCCGCTTGAATTGCGTAGTAAGGAATTGCATGTACCAGGTCACGTAGTGTGATACCAGGCTGCATTTTACCTTTGAACTTCACAAGTACAGATTCAGGCATATCAAGTGGCATAACACCAGTTGCTGCAGCAAAAGCTACTAGACCAGAACCCGCCGGGAACGAAATACCGATTGGGAAACGAGTATGCGAGTCACCACCAGTACCCACAGTATCCGGAAGAAGCATACGGTTTAACCAAGAGTGGATAATACCGTCACCTGGACGTAAAGACACACCACCACGGTTCATGATGAAATCAGGAAGCGAGTGTTGCATTTGAACGTCAACTGGCTTTGGATACGCAGCGGTATGACAGAAAGACTGCATAACAAGGTCAGCAGAGAAACCTAGGCAAGCCAAGTCTTTCAATTCGTCACGCGTCATTGGACCAGTGGTATCTTGCGAACCAACAGTGGTCATCTTAGGTTCACAGTAAGTACCTGGAAGTACGCCTTGACCTTCAGGAAGACCACAAGCGCGACCAACCATTTTCTGTGCTTGAGTGAAGCCTTTGCCAGTTGCAGCAGGTTGAACCGGAGTACGGAACAA
The DNA here is from genome assembly GCF_013417415.1 of Acinetobacter sp. YH12254. Taxonomy (NCBI): domain Bacteria; kingdom Pseudomonadati; phylum Pseudomonadota; class Gammaproteobacteria; order Moraxellales; family Moraxellaceae; genus Acinetobacter; species Acinetobacter sp. YH12254. The sequence goes on from NZ_VPEB01000002.1 coordinate 50,273, forward strand.
CGTAGATACTGGAAGACCTAAAGCTTCACGTGCTTTAGTGGTCAAACCACGACCAACGATCAGGTTAATACGACCGCCAGCACGAACTTCGTCTAGAAGTACAGGTGTTTTAAGATCAGCTTCAGCAATTACAGCACCGTCTTTAGATGCAGAAACTTTCGCAGCAGCATGATCGATTTTAAGAACGATTTCATCGCCCATGTTCATGTTGCCAACATCGATCTCGATCGGTAATGCACCCGCATCTTCCATCGTGTTGAAGAAAATTGGCGCAATTTTAGAACCTAGGCAGTAACCACCGTCTTTTTTGTTCGGGATATGAGCAATGTCATCACCAAAGAACCAAAGCACAGAGTTGGTTGCAGATTTACGAGATGAACCTGTACCAACAACGTCACCTACGTAAGCAACTTGGTTGCCTTTCGCGATCAATTCTTTGATTTGGTTTAATGGACCAACTTCACCAGGAACTTCCGGGTTGATTCCGTCACGTACGTTTTTCAACATTGCATTTGCGTGCAATGGAATGTCCGGGCGGCTCCAAGCATCTTGTGCAGGTGACAAGTCATCAGTGTTGGTTTCGCCAGTGACTTTGAAAACTGTCAGTTTGATTTCTTCAGGAACGTCTGGACGTGAAGTAAACCATTCAGCATCAGCCCAAGACTGCATAACAGCTTGTGCATTTGCGTTACCCGCTTTTGCTTTATCAGCGACATCGTGGAATGCATCAAATACAAGAAGCGTTTTCTTAAGCGCTTCAGCAGCAAGCTCAGAAAGTTCAGCGTTGTCTAAAAGTTCAACTAAAGGCGCTACGTTATAACCACCAAGCATAGTACCTAGCAAGTAAACCGCACGTTCTTTAGAAATAAGTGGAGAGGTTGCTTCGCCTTTTGCCAATGCAGCCAGGAACGCAGCTTTTACATATGCAGCTTGGTCAACACCTGCTGGTACACGGTTTTCAAGCAAATCTACCAAGTATGCTTCTTCACCAGCTGGCGGGTTAACTAGTAGTTCAACTAATGCAGCGGTTTGGGCATCGTCAAGTGGCTTCGGTGGGACTCCGAGTGCGGCACGTTCTTCAACGTGTTGGCGGTAAGCTTCTAGCACAGTGTTATTCCTCTTTTTTAAAAAATTACTTATGAATTCCTGCTTATTCCAAGCTTCACAAATAATATGGACTCCGAAATTTTACTAAATTTCCAGTTAAAAGTTAATGCAACTCAAGTGTTTCTTTGTGATGCTCGTTATTTTATAACTAAATGATGCTCTTAATGATTATTCAATAATCACTTTTAGATCAGATCTCAAGAAACAAGCCTATGAGCAGGCCCTTTTAACTGAATTTAATGCATAAAAAAGGCAACCATGATGTTGCCTGATTTGAAGTTAAAAAGATACTCCACCTTAGTGTACAGTGGTCGAGTTTAAATATTGCTGATATGAATCTCGGCAGCCTTTGAATTTCACCACGCATTCATCTTCACACATCGTGCTGTGATTATTGCTGGCAAAGGAAATATCCACCTGATACAGCTTTTTTTCTTGTTCTAGCACCTTCTTTAAAAATACTTTGTCGCCTACGCTCAGGACATAGCGACTACCAGCAATAATGACTACACCATGTTCATCTTCTAAGAGCAGATCAGAATGATGTAAATATCTGACGACTTGCATATTGTGTTACTCCTCGGGTAATTGGAGTTAAATTCATTATTCAATATAAAGATAAGTATTTCTATATTTTAGATTTAGAAATTGTCACAAAGTGTACATTTTGCTTAGGCTATTTTTTTTATTATTAAGTAGAGGTTTTTTGTCTTTTATTCGGGTTGATAGTTTTTTTTAAAGAGATGCTGCTATGCCCGATTCAGCCATTAAAAAAAACCGTTCCCTAGAACGGTTTGTAATCTGGTAATTCATCATGCGGCGTGGCAATACATTTTTCAGTAAACTCAGCGCGGACTTTTTCACGGGCTGCTTTTACATCTGCCTTAATCTCTTCGGCTGGAAGTGCGTAGACTTCATCAATAATGTTCAGAATAAAACCTTTGGTGGTTTCATCATCGATCTTGAGGGCATGCTCGATTGCTTTCTCTTTCTCAATCGCATTCTGACGATCCAGCATAATGGTCCGCGCGGCATTCCCCACACTTCGACAATAACCTTGCCACTGCTCTTCAGGGGTTAAGGGTTTCTTCTCGGCACAACCGGCCAGAGCCAGCATAAACGATAAAGCCAATAACTTTTTCATGAGTTTCTCCTTCCGAGGGGCAATATAAAAGATCGGGGAAGATTTGTCATTTAAAATGCAAGTATGACTCTAAATTTAAAAAAGCCCAGCAATGGGCTTTTGTTTTTTAAATACTTAACCGCATGAAGCCTGAATAATTTTTTTGCTGGCAGGATCTACGGTTACTGTCACACGCTCTTCACGATAATCCATGGTGACTGCTTGACCCGGCTCGACCATACGTACAATCTGCGCCTGGGTTTTCTGTTTGATTTGCGCTTCAGTCAGGTTGGACTGACCGACCAATGCCGTCGCCTGATCGGCAATACATTTAGGCTGGTTCATATGCAGCAACTCCCACTCTTCTACCACCTGTCCATTCTTTAAATGACAATATCCGACCTGGCCATTACTTTCATTACGTATTTCAAGCTTGCCACCCTGATTGACACAATAAGCGCTCGCAGGATTTGGCATACCTATTTTGGGCGCTTCCGTTTCTGATTGTGGTGTAGTGGTACAGGCGCTTAAAGCAACCGCCAGCAAACCGAACAGCATTGTTTTTTTCATGAGCGTGTATTCTTCTTCAATAATTCTGCACTAATTTAGCATATCTCCATACCTTTTCTAGGCACAAGTCTGTGTACATTGTTAATCAAACACCTTCAATAAAGTTTAAGAATAAAAGTATTGCTAAATTCAGTATTGCTATCTTGCCAACTATTTGATTGCTGAAGCTAGAGATGCGTGGAATCTGTTTAAATTGAAAAGAATACTAATTTAGCGTTCTCAATTAAGTGATTCTTCATTCCATTATCAACACAATGTCATTACATAAAGTTTAAATAACTGCATTTTTAGATTTGTGATCTTTGCCAGATTGATTTACTATTTGATTGAATTTTAAACTTTCTACTGGCATGACAGACGATCTCCAACTCTCCCTCAAGGAATATCTTGCGACAGTTCAGGAAGTGGTCAAACTCACTTTCGATACGCCGGTATGGGTCAAAGCTGAGATTCGCAACCTTAGTATCAAAGCAGGTCATTATTATCTGGAACTGGCAGAAAAAGAGGCTGATAGCGATCAGGTCATTGCCAGTTGCCGAGCCACCATCTGGAAATTTAGCGCCCAGAAAATTGTCACTCAATTTGAACGTGAAAGCGGGATTGAATTAAGTCGTGATCTCAAAGTTCTGATTAAAGTCAAAGCCAATTTTGATCCACAATATGGTTTTTCTTTAAATATCGTTGAGATTGACTCGGGTTATACCTTGGGTGATATTGCCCGGCGTTATCAGCAGATTATTGACAGGCTAAGCGCTGAAGGGCTGATTCAGCGTAATAGAAACCTGCCCAGTCCTTTTGATTTGAACCGGATTCTGGTGATTGCTCCCGAAAACGCAGCAGGTCTCGGAGATTTCAGAAAAGATGCCGATGCACTACATCGTGCGCAAGTTTGCGAGTTTATCTATCACACTGCGACTTTTCAGGGAAATTCTGCCCCGCAAAGCATTATGCAGAGTCTGGCACAAGCTCTGAAACAATGGGCGAAAACCTATGACACTGCGCCAGATTTAATCGTCATTATTCGGGGTGGCGGAGCAGTCAATGATCTGGCTTATTTAAATGATTATGATCTGGCTGCCCTGCTCTGTAAACGCTCGGTTCCGATTTGGGTGGGCATCGGACATGAAAAAGACCGCACCATTCTGGATGAGATTGCGCATCGCTCCTTTGATACTCCGAGTAAAGTCATCGCCGGAATTCGCAATCATATAGTCGAACTCACACAAGATGTCTTGAATTATTTACAGCGGATTCAGCGTTTATCTCAACAGCAAATTCAGGCCTACCAAAATCAGAATGATCAATTCTTAAAACTCATTCAAAGTCTGGCCAACAGCCAGATTATGGATGCCCTGCAACGTCTGCAACAGATCAAGGCCAATACCTCCAGTCTGGCTCAGCAACATACCCAACTAATCAATCAGCAGCTAGATGCCCTAATGCGGGAAACGCTATTGCAAAATCCACGACATGTTTTATCGAAAGGTTATGCCATCGTACGTCAGCAAGAACATGTGGTGGGTTCTATCAACCAGATTCAGCCCAGCGATCCGGTTCAGGTAGAACTGCAGGATGGCATTTTTTCAGCACAACTTATACAGGTACTTCCCCATGACTCATGATACTTTAAGCTTCCAGCAAGGCTATGACATCCTGAAAAAGAATGCAGAATTGCTCGAATCTCAGCAAGAACCGGACATTGATAATCTGATGAAAATCGTGGAAGAATCCATGAGCGCCTATAAAGCCTGTAAGGCACGTGTTGAAGCGGTGCAAAGTGCGCTAAATGACACATTTAAAGATTAGTGATTGAATGACTCTAGTTGAGTAGCTTAGGCTATTTAAGCATCTTTATATCATAAAAAACCCTCAAAAAATGAGGGCTTTTTTCAATTTAATTTACGCTATGAATATCCAGTTCCTCATTACTTGCCAATACGACAGAGGCTAAAATTGGCACCCCCAGAATAAAGGGTACAGCGAAGATCCATAAAACCACAGTCACTTCTGGATCAAAGAAAAATTGAATCGAAAGCGCAGTCAAAATAAGTACAGCGAATAGAATCATTGCAAAACGGATTATAAATTTAGTCGCCATGCGAACATACTCTGATGAGTGAAATTGTACTTTCAATATACACCTAATTTTATTAAGGCTTTATTGATTTTCAATTTATTATGATCTGATTTGATTGATTTTTTATATTTTAGCGCTGATTTATTGCTTCATTCATTTTTCTTAAGGATGTAACAGAAACATAATTTCAGCCATATTTCACAACTTTTTTGCAGCCCATTGCGCTTAAATTCTGATATTCATTGCTTCTACAGGTGTATACCAAAAGCACTGTACTTCATGACAAAGAAAATCACGAACATAAAAAGCCCAATATTGAATTGGGCTTTTGTCTTTACTCTTCAACTTCTATGGGATCACCATCTTCAGGGTGAATATGCCGCGTGCCATCATCTGCAGGATCAACACTTGAACCATCTTTGGTAATCGTGTTGTACAGCTCATCCTCTTTCTTATCATCGATAAACTCTTCATCTTCGAAATCTTGAGGCTCATTGTCATCATCGAAGTTTAACGGCTTTTCTTCATCTATCATGGCGATCCATCACTTTTATAACCCAGAAAATATCATGCTCAAACATTTGATCGTTTCATTCAAGGGTCAAGCATGATCATTTGTGTAACCGGATCTATATTGCGGTGTTCAAGCCAGATACATATCAATAAATAATAGCGTTCTTTGATAAGTCATTTTTTAATCATTATAAATAAAATACCCTCATCCTCTTGCGAAGCAGTGCTTCTCATCCGAGAAGGATGAGGGTATTTTCAGCATCTATTTAAATATGAATAAATTGACCATTTCTTGATCAATTAAAGATATCTAATGAAATCTAGCAATCATTTAAAAATATTTATCTGTCCTTATGATTAGAAACGCCAATTATAGAACAAGTCAATTGCACGTTCTAAGGACTGACTCGCTTCCAAGTAAAGACGCTGATTCACCTGATAACGTAAAGTCAGTTTGTTCACCGGGGTAAAAACTCCGACGCCATAACGAAGATATAAATCAGGGGTAATATAGCCGGTCACCGACACCTGGGTATCATCCCCTGTTCCTTGTGCATCTAGTGCCAAACCACTCAAGCCAAACGTCCGTCCAATCTGGTTGGTCAGCGCGCGGGTTCCACCCAGGCCCAGACTGATACCTGCTGCGGCAATGGTATTATTCACATCAGATCTGAATCCTTCAGCCTGACTTAAACCGGATGCACCTTCGTTGATACGACCAGTAATCAAGGCATTTAAAGCTTCCTGCTCTGACAAGCCAGCATCATTATAAATCTGAATATTTGGGCTTGAAGCAGTGCCCGTCACCCGTACCCCGACCGTACTTCCCTGAACCGACTTATTGGCATCAACATCCAGCGTCGGATTGGTCAACTCACCATTAAAACGGGCAATGGCACGATTCAGATCCAGACTCTGACCATAAGCTTCGATTTTCACCCGCTGTGATACCCCGATCGCACCATTGGCACGCATCGCAGTTTCCAGACCCCGCTGTGACAGATTGACCCGGCCCAATAGCGGAATACGGCTATCAAAGCCCTGGAATATCACTTGATTGCCCAGAGAAACCGCCACATCAGCCCGAATATCCCAAGGACGGGCAGATTTGAGAATAGCCAGCTGGTCATCACCTTCACGCACGACACGTACATCTGAAGAAAGTCCAACCACAGGTTCTGAGGCTTCAGGCATAGAAATTAGTGCACGTGGCACATCAACCGTACCACTTAGACTCAGCTTTTTATTGAATGGATACATGTCCAAAGTTAAATCGGGCGTAACCACGGCAGTAATTAAAGGTGCCTGACGAATCAGCAGATTTTCACCTTGCAGTTTTAACTGCACTCGCGGATCACCTTTCCAGTCGACTGAACCGGTCAATTTACCCACGCCACGACCACTGTTAAATGCACCATTAATACTGGCAGAATTCTGACGTATCGATGAATACAACTGCACATTGGTCAGATTCACCGGCAAGGAGATCATGCTGATCGAAGCATCTTTGACTCGAACCTCACCTTCCAGCAAAGGATCAGTTAAGGTTCCACTCACTTTTCCGGCATAGGACAAGGTGCCATCCAGATTACGGATGTCCTGAATAAAGGGTTTAAAGACTTTAAGCTGTACCTGATTAAAGGCAATTTCGCCACGCATCGGTTTACTGTCCCGATATGGATCAATAATGACATTGGCATACCCTGTCCCGATATCCGGAGTTTTTACATCCAGTCGAACTTGTAAGCCTTCTGCGACACTTTTTGCCACCAGACCCACTTCATCATATTTTAGGGTAGAACCTAAATAATCCGGGTCTTCCGAAGATAAGCCGACCACACCACTTCGGGTGACCAGACGCGCATCGATTTTTGGTTTAGCACCTTGCGCCCAGGCTGCCTTGGCATAACCGTTCACTTTACCGGTCAATGCCAGCCCTTCAGGCAGGAATGCACTGAAATCATCCAGATCCAGGTTTTGGGTCACAAAGGATACGCTGCCACGGGTTTTATTGACCCGAATCGGTTGATCAAAACACAACTGGCTTTGCTGACTCATCCAGCAATGTGCACCGACAAACAGATCAGACTGGGCCGCATTATAAATCACTGCCGCATTTTGACGCTGTACTAAATGAGCACGCAAAGAGTCAAAATCACCTTTTTGAATCTGACCCAGCCAGTTATTTTGTGCATTAAAGCCACCGGCCAGCTGCACAAAGAATTTTGACAGTTTATTTTCTGCCTGAACTTTAAGGATATGCGCCGCACGAGTACCGGCAAGTGATATTTCCCCGCGTACAATTTCCCGTGAACCGCTACGCAAGCGATCCATTGTGGCAGTTAATAAGGTTGCTGTGGTCTGCGAGGTCGGCAACTGCCCGCGGACACGAATTTTTTGCACACTCATCAGGTTTTTAAAGGCAAAATTATCAATCGAAAGATTTGCCGAAGCCTGCAAACGTGGCTGCGCCTGCATATTGATATAGCCCTGCGCACGACCTCTTAAGCCCGGATATAACTCATACAATGCTGGTGCGTTGACTTTGAGTTGCAGATTCTGCGCATTGCCGGTGGCCTGAATCTGGTTGCTGGCATAAGACAGGAACAGGTTATTGGCTTCAAACTGCTCTGGAACAAAACCACGCTGATTTGAATTAATAATGACTGATAAATTACCTGTGCCTCGTACCGGCTTGTTATTTAACATACCGGCCAGATTCAAACGCTGGATCTGAATGCGTTTTAAGGCATCTGACCAAACCCCTTGGGTTTTTACATTGCCCGACAACTCGCCTTTCAGGTTGGCATTAAAATATTGCGGCTTAAAGCGGATTAATGAAGCGTTAATATCCCAGTCAATACCATTTGCCAGATTCACCAAACCATTGGCATTAATCTTGCCAGCGATACCATCATGACGCAATTCATTGACTCTCAATACTTCTGGTGTACCTGAAACACGCAGTTTCAGGATTCCCTGACTGGCTTGCAACTGACTGGCATTTAAAGCCCCATCATAATTGACTGCATAGCCTCTAAAACCACCGCCGGCTTTTTCATTATGGAATAATAAAGCAATGGTACTGTTACCGGTCAGACGTACTGTTTCGTTCTGTTCTGCCAGGCGCCCAGTCAGGTCTACATTAGACAGTTTAATAATCTGCTGATTGGGTTGTGCATAGCCATTGGCCTTGATCTGGCCATTTAAACGGTCTATCGGTGAAGCCGCAGCGAGACTTCGGGTATTTAAGTCTTTGGCGTTTAATAATGCAGTCCATTTCAACTGGCGTTTTTCTTGTGGCAGTTCAATTCGCGCATGACCGCTTAAGCTACCTGCCTGTGCATTGGCGCTATAATTGAAGCTCGGCACATTTAGAATATTATTTTTCAGATCCAGTTTGGCCTGATACATGCCTGCTGGCAGAAGACCTTGTTCGTGCTGTTCGACTTTGGTTGCCACATGAATATTCTGCTGGCCTTCGACCAGTGCCAGTTTCACATCGCCAGACTGACTGCTGAGCCAGCCGACATAGGGTACGGCGCGGTCGATATTTTGCCAGGCAACATCCAGAAGCATCGGTTGTGCTTTATTGTCTTTAACCGGATTCTGATCCAGTTTGATATTCCAAGTTTCATAACGGTCAAAATCTACCAGCGCCGTCAGATGCAGGCCATTTTCCAGATTGCCTTTTGAGGCAATATTGCCATCCAGGCTAGGTGGTAAAAAGTCTTGTACGACTTGCGGGATACGTTCATGCTTAGGATCAATTCCGTTTAATCGTCCGTTCAGATCCCAGCTTACCTGTTCGTTCCAGCCCACTGTCCCGGCAAGGCTAACCGCACCTTTCATCAGCTGGCCATTCAGATCGGTAATATTGAGCTGATTGACCAGATCGGTATACATCACCGCGTTATACTGGCCTTGTGGAATATTTTCACCGATCAGGTCGGTACGGACGTTCAAGTCCAGACGATCGATATCTCCATTGAACTCGGCAATCCCGTCTTTCGTAAACAGTTTCTGCTCAGTCAGAATCGGCCAGTTATAATCCTTAAATTTTAACTCGCCACGCATCGGCACCTGGGGCCGCATTGGATGTACGATGGCCCAACCGGTTAATAAATCGGGTGTATTGGTCGCTACGCCTGCCTGAATCGTATCCAGCGTGCCACGCGCCCGAACCTGAATATCATGAATATTCAAGCTGTCTCTTAAAGAAGGCAGATTGACGATTGCGCGGGCATCCAGTGGATATTTGCCTTCAAACTGCATTTTACCCGTCGCTTCACGCACCGAGAGATAACCCATATCCATGCGGGAATCTTCAAAGTTTAATTCGGTACCAGACCAGAGCGCATCATTTAATTCGATATTATAAAAATCAACTGCCGTGGTTTGGGTTTTAATCACCAGATGATCAAGGAGCAGATGATCGACGCGCAGCACAAAAGGCAAACGGATGGCATTGAACTTGAAAGGTTCGCTGCTAGACGGAGTTTTATTAATAATTTGCAGGTTACGGACATCTGCTTCATTCAGATGAATTTCTTTTTTGATGATCGCCCGCCAGCCCAGTTTTACATCAGCACGATCAATTTTGACATCGACCGGTTTCAGGCTGACCAGCACATTTTTAAGAATAATTCCACGCCATAAATTTCCGCCTTCATATTCATAATGAATAATTTGCTGGCGTTGTAATACCTGATCTAGCAGGAACTTACTGCCCTGATTGGTCGAAAACAGCAGCGCCAGCACAGAGAGCAGGAAAATGAGTGAGAAAAGTACCGACAACAGGATACTTCTCAATATACGGCGCTTTTTCGGCACAACGCTATCTTGTGGTTGTTGTTCTGGCTGTGGTTGGTTCTCGACCATGATGTACCCAAATAACTATTTTTAAAAAATGATGTTTTATAACTGCGAACCAATAAAGAAATGCAGACGAATTGGGTGATTGTCATCAGACAATCCAGTCGCCACATCGATACGAATCGGTCCAATCGGTGAGGCCCAACGTATCCCCACACCCGCGCCATATTCGGTCGGATTACTGAACTCTTTATTATAAGCATTTCCGGCATCTGCAAAAACCGCAGCACGCCAGCCTTCCCTAAACTGATAGTTATACTCTAAGGAAGCAACCCCTAAGGCCTGACCACCGACTTTAAAGCCTTCAATTTCCGGAGAAAGACTCTTGTAATCAAAACCACGAATGCTCTGGTCACCACCGGTGAAATATCTCAGGTTATACGGCACTTTGGCAAAATCTTCAGTGAAGATATAACCGGCATCGGCACGTCCAACAAACTGATGATCTGCATTTTCACCCAATGAATAGATAAAACGCCAGCCTGCATTTACAATCGCCATATCTGCATCCGACAATAACGCCTCACTACCCAGCTCGACTTTGTAGGTCTGCTTGAAACCCTTGGTCGGATTGACCCGACGATCGGTATCGGTACGTGAAACTTCATAACCGACCAGTAACGACTGCTGTTCATCTTCGGTATTAAAGCGAAACGCTTCCGGAATCTGGTTAAAATCAACAGAACCATTCTGCTTCAAGCGATCCAGACGGTAACGCGCTCCAAAAGTACGCTGCCAGTTACCCAGCGGGTTTTTAATAATCCGGTCTACACCCAGCACTGCCGATTCAATTTGCAGACCTTCACCTTGAGCCACGCCATCACGTTCTTCGCGCTCATAACCACCGACAATACTGACATAATCATTCAGCGGATGGTGATAAGGAATGTTATAACGACCATCGATGGACTGCCGGATACCGGACAACTCGAGGTTGGCATCAAAAGAATGTCCGCGCTTATTTACAATGGCGCGGCGGTACTGACCACGTAGACGGATATTGGTATCTGTTCCATAACCCAGACCCAGTTCAGCACTGTTTAAACGGTCTGCATTTAAAGTCACAATCACTGGAACTTTCTTCTCTTCCCGCGCTTGTGCCTTTAAACGCTCCTGCTCATTTTCTTTGGTCTGCTGCTCGACCCGCAAGCTTCTTAAATTTGGATTTTCCTGATCGCGGCTACCGGCAAACTGGTCTTCATCGACGACATTTTGAGTGACTTCTTTAGCAGATGCTACTGAGCGATCAGGCTGTGTCGCAGTCGCCTGATCTTCAGAAAGTTTCTGTTCTTCTATCAGGCTTTGAATATCCGGTGCCAGCTCCAGCTCCCTGTCAACCGGATCAGGGCGAATTGCGTCCACCAGGGTATAGTTAAAATAGCGCGAGTTGGTCAGGTTATTGGCCAAGCTATTCACTCGCCAGAAGGTATAGTCTGCACCATCTTTCCAGGTGACCAGACTTTCGAGTACATCACGATCCAGCGGAAATTCCTTTTCAGGATCACTCATTCTAAACTCGACATTGCCCAGCTTGTAACGCTCGCCTGTCTCGAAACGTAGATTTACATCGGCCGTATTTTGTGGCTGTGCAATCTTGACATCATGCAAGCGCCAGTATGAATCAAAATAACCGTTGTTATTGGCGGCAGTATTAATCCGTTGTTTGGTCTGTTCATAATTGCCGTGATTGAAAATATCGCCCTCTTCCTGCTCAGGCAAAAGACTGATGACCTGGAATTGCGGCTGTTCCGCACCCGCTCCGCTAAATTCCAGATTTTGTGTAGTGATCAGCACAGGTTCATTCGGGGTGACAAAAACCCGAACGCGACTATCAGAGATTTTTTCAAACCTGAACTGGGCATTGTAATAACCGACTGCCTGTGCCGCCTGTCGGGACAAGGTTCGCAGTTGTGGCAAAGCGGAATTAAAGTCGCCAAAAGACTCCTGGGTAAAACTGGACAGTTTGGCTTTGACATTATTTCTTAAATTCAGATAGCCTTCAGGCTCAGCTCTACGATTCAGCATACCATTGCTTTGCGCAATACCTTCGCCGTTCATAATCACCACATCCGCACTAATTCGCGGAACTCTCGCGGTCATGATCTGACGTGGCGGACGGATTTTATAAAATAGTCGTTTAAAAATATTGGGACGTTTCTCATCTTCAGCAACAAGTGGCCCCGTTATTTCTGGCAAAGTCATGCCGGCTTCATTATTTTGTACAATAATCTGGCTGTCTGCCTGAATCGATTGCATCAACTGGTCGACATTTACAGGTGCCTGATTGATTTCAAGTAACTCTTGCTGACTGATATCTGCTACGACTGTTTCAGCGGTCTGGGTATTGCGATAATTTTGTGCTTCCTGCTTGGCTTGCTCGGCCTCACGATAAATTTCATTCGCCATGTTCTGGTCAATGGACTGGATCGGCAGCTCTTCCAGATCATCGAACTGGATCGGTGTAAATACGTCCAGACCGGAGCCTGCATTTTGCTGTTGCTCCAGCATCAACATGCTGTCGACAGATGCTTCCGGCTGTATCGCTTCTTCAATTTTTTCGGTGGCTTCATTTTCAGATGTGACCAGTCCCTGTCGCATCGCTTCTTTGGACAGTTCATCTACCATTTCTGACTGAGAAATGGCCACAGGTGTTTCAGGCTGTTCGGTTTGTGCCATGCTCTGATGGGATAACATCATAAAAAAAATGCTCATACACAGCTGTGCCCCACTCTGAAGTGGTATAAGCGACCCCATACTGCGATGAAGCATCGTTTTTTTAAATTTTTTCTTTGCAGGCATGGCAAACTCGAAACGAATACATTCTTTAATTGATTATTTGACCGAAAAATATAAGCTAAAGAGCTTAATTGATTGGTTTTTACCTTTACATGGCTGAAAGTATCTTACATGATTTTTCTCAATGTTTACGCATAACTGACATTTCTTAATAAAACTTAATGTAGCACGCTCTATATGAACAAAAATGAACATTTGTTAGCTTCTCGGCGCTTTTTACCGATGTTTCTGACGCAGTTTTTTGGTGCATTAAACGATAATGTATTTAAGCAGGCATTACTGCTGGTCATCACTTATGGCTGGATTCAACAGCAATCGGCCAGCATCAGCACATTGAATAATCTGGCGGCTTTACTGTTTATTCTGCCTTATTTTATTTTTTCAGCCACTGCCGGTCAGATTGCCGACAAATACGAACGTTCACAGCTGATTCGCTATCTCAAGCTTCTGGAAATTATCATCATGTTGCTGGGAACTATCGGTTTCCTGCTGGGCAATTTATGGATTCTGTTATTTGCCCTATTCCTGATGGGCACCCAATCCACTTTCTTTGGTCCGATTAAATATGCCATTTTACCTGAAGTCCTGAAACCGGATGAACTGATGTCCGGCAATGCCCTGTTCCAGTCCGGAACTTCTCTGGCAATCCTATTCGGTATGATTCTGGGCGGCGCAGTCATTGCTGCTTCGGCCGGTAACCTGATCTGGATCAGTTTAACCCTCATCAGCATCGCCTTGATTGGTTATATATCTAGTCGCTATATTCTGAAACAAAGCATTCCCGCACCTGAGTTGCAAGTTGACTGGAACTTTTTCCGTACCAGCTTGCAGACCTTGAAATATGCCAAAGGCTTACCTTTGGTTTTTACCATTTTACTGGGCAATTCATGGTACTGGTTTTATGGTGCAACCTATCTGACCCAGATTCCTCAGCTGACGCTACAAAATCTGCATGCATCTGAAAATGTCGCCAGTCTGCTCTTAACCTTTTTTTCGGTCGGGATTGGGCTAGGTTCATATTTATGCCGTAAAATTGGCGGCAGCCAGGTCAATATCAAGATGGTGCCTTTTGGCGCGATCGGTCTAGTAGTGTTTGCCCTATATTTGGCCGCGAGTCTGGCCTTTGTTCCGGAACGTACAGGTGCTTTAATCGGCCTGGCAGATGTCTTTCAGCAAGGCTGGAGCTATTACCATGTGATGCTGGCTGTCACCTTACTCGGAATTAGCGGCGGTTTTTATATCGTACCGCTGTATGCCATGATGCAGGCGCATTCTCCCCGCTCACATCGTGCGCGTGTGGTTGCAGCAAATAACATTCTGAATGCCGTTTTCATGGTATCTTCTGCTATATTCTCAATTATTATTTTAAGTGTTTTAGAGCTTGATCTTAAAATACTTTTTTGTATTACCGCAGTATTAAGTGGCCTGTTTACTCTATGGCTACTTTACCGCCTGAAACCAATGATCAAAACTGCAAAAGCGCCCTTGGAGGATTAATTCATGCGTCAATATACAGGTCTCGATAAGCTGATTCATTCTTTTGACCAGGCATTACGCAGTCTAGTCCCGGGCACGACTTCGGCACAACGTGAAAATCCGGCCCAACCGGTCGAAACGCAGTTAACGGTCAGTGATGCACGTCATGTGGCAGGTTTAATGCGGGTCAATCATAGTGGTGAGGTTTGCGCACAGGCGCTGTACCACGGTCAGGCCATGACAGCGAAACTCCCGAATGTGCGTCGTGAAATGGAACAGGCAGCGATTGAAGAACAGGATCATCTGGCATGGTGTGAAGACCGTTTAAAAGAACTGGATAGCCATACTAGTCTTCTTAATCCAGTCTGGTACGGTCTTTCCTTTGGCATGGGTGCGATTGCCGGGATCGCGGGCGATAAATACAGCTTGGGTTTTGTGGCTGAAACAGAACGTCAAGTCAGCATGCATTTACAACATCATATTAGCCAGTTGCCCCCTCAAGATGAACGTTCTCGTCGTATTCTGGAACAGATGAATGAAGACGAGCTGCATCATCGAGATACAGCTTTAAATGCTGGCGGTGTAGACCTGCCTGTTCCGGTCAAAATGACCATGACGGCCATTTCCAAGTTGATGACCAAGACCAGTTATTTTATTTAAATGAAACTAGTTCAATTTTAGCCCACTCATTGGTGGGCTGTTTATTACGCTTCAAATCTTGAGCGAGATAATAAACTCAAGGCATCTGGCGATCTTATTACTTATAAGTTCTATGAAATAATAGAGATTCCCCCAACAGCACCCTTTAATCTTTTTTGCTCATTTCAGAAAGTAGGTCCAGCTGGATTTCCTGAATTTGCGCCAACCGTTCCCATTGATGCAGCAACAGATGATCTAATTTTTCATGTAAATGCTGAATTTCCAGTTCAGCTTTTAAATTAATCTGATAATCATTTTGCGAACGTAAGCGGTCTTTTGCTTCCTGTCTGTTCTGGCTCATCATAATAATAGGTGCTTGAATCGCCGCAAGACACGAAAGGATTAAATTCAACAGAATAAATGGATAAGGATCAGCAGGTCGTGTCACCATCACCACAGTATTTATCATAATCCACAGACCCAAGAAAATTGCAAAACAAATCAAAAAGGTCCAGCTTCCACCAAAAGTTGCAATTTTATCAGCGAGCCTTTCTCCCAAAGCCCACTTTTGCTCTAAGGTTGTTTCCACATTTTTGGTAATCAGTTCATGCTGATGCATGCTATCAATCACTTCAAACTCAAGATCAGTCACTTCACCCTTTTCCGAACTTAATAATGAATGTACATACTGTATGCGGTACCGGGTTAAATCTGCCTGGCAAATATAATCTTGCGGTGTCCAGCCTGGAATATCCCTGGCAATCTCTTCGGTAATGACTTTTCTGACTGTTCCCATCGGAGTAAGATTTTTCAGAAGAAAGTGCTTGCCGCATACCAAGCATTTATGGCTTTCATGTTTTTCTTTCATGATGATTCTCTTTTTAAACCAGCTCACTCAGCTATTATTTTGTTCGATATATTTGATTTGCTTTAATCATTTTTACCATTCGTAAATCAATTATGTATCAAGTGCGTCTGATTTCTTGAACTTATGAATCTCACTTCGATTTTATCTTGGATTGATAAAAGGCTAAGCCAAGCGCACGATGATCAGATCATTCAAGATAATTTTCAGATCGATTCAATCCTACTATCTATACATGACTTAAATTTACTATAATCATGATGATAATAAAAAAGGGGCTTCATTGTGCGCCATTCATACCATCTTGAAAAACATTATATCGAACGCGCGGGCTGGCTTCGTGCAGCTGTACTGGGGGCAAATGACGGGATTATTTCGGTCACCAGTCTGGTGGTGGGTATCGCAGCCAGTGGAGCATCCACAGAAATTTTATTGGTGACCTGTGTTGCCGGATTAATTTCTGGCGCTGCCTCAATGGCGGCCGGTGAATATATTTCGGTTAAATCCCAGCAAGACATTGAAACCAATGATCTACTCATGGAAGAGCGCGAACTGCAACGCCATCCCACGCATGAGTTAAATGAGCTCAAAACGATTTATATACAACGAGGTTTGGAACCCGCTTTGGCACAACAGGTCGCTGAACAGCTCACCAACCATAATGCCTTGGATGCCCATGCCCGGGATGAAATTGGTATTTCAGCGCATACCTCTGCCCAACCCTTTCTCGCTGCATTTTCTTCCGCCATGGCATTTACGGTAGGCTCATTATTTCCTTTAATTTCAATCATGATTTTACCGGAACACTATCTGGATAAAGGCGTCATGCTGATTGGCGTTTTAAGTTTGGGGATGATGGGTGCACTGGCGAGCTATGCGGGTGGAGTAAGTGTCTGGAGAGGTGCAGTTCGGGTCATGCTCTGGGGAATTATCGCCATGTTATTCAGTGCGTGGATCGGATCATTATTTAATGTGTCTGTTGCCTAAATATTTATTTATTAGTTAGACACAGAATAGGATTGAGCCGTTCTTCTATTAACATCATTGAAAAATATTTTTTTCAAAGAATTAGCGGCTCTAACAAAACTTGAGTTTAATTAATATATGTTCGGTTTTAATTTAGATGTTTAAAACCTAAGATCTATGTCTGAGAGGTATTGTTATGGAAACTACGATCATTCTTGCCATCTTTGCGATCATTATCGTATTGCTGATCATTTTTTATAACAAGAAAAAGTGAAAGAGCGATGAGGCATTTTTACTGCTTTGAGGATTTTTATCGAACTTAAAATAAATTCCAGAGCCTTAAATCAATCAAACATTAATTGCCTGTTGGAAAACTATGAACCCCCCATTGGATGACATAAAGAATCTCAAGAATTAAAATCACCGAAACCAAGATTTCTAATATTTTCATTTTTAAAGGATTCCTAAACTCCGCCTGAGCCATCTTATCTGAATTTTTCTTTTCATCTAAAACAAAAAACTGAAGCATAAAAAAGCCTGATCTGGCTTGATCAGGCGGGTTAATTATTCTTATATTCTTACTGGATAAATTGTATTAGCAGAAAATTAGGTGATTCGATTTAAATCAGCTGTTCAACTGTTGGAAAGCTATGTGATCCGTGCTCGAACATTGCATCCTTCCAGATATCAAACATCGGCACTTTCACATCCAGAGCCAAAGGTAATTTTTTTTCATTAAACTGCATATGTTGAAAATCTGATCCCCAGGCAATCAGATCCACATCTAAGCTAATCTGATGCGATGGGCGTACTCGGCCTGATGCCTGTTCCAGTTGTTTGAGCAGCTCAATCAGCACATCACTGGACAGCGAACTTCGCAATAAACATGCTGCATTCCAGTAATCGGCGCCTATGCCATCGCGGCAAGGAATCCTATAAACAGGAGAAAACTGTACTTCTCCCCATTCGGAAATACGTTGCTGTGCAGCTTGAAAATGTTGCTGAGGATGACAATTACTCGCTAATGCTAGGGCGAAAATCGTTTCGGTGGCGTTCAAGACGTATCCCTACAGAATTGGCTTGCGCGATAATGGCAGGCTTACGGATCGTAATATTAATCGATTCAATTGCTGTAAAGGTAGTAAAAAGTGCATTCAACACCAACTTTGCTGCATGTTCAATCAATTCAGGCTTGGCCTCTTGAATGACTTTGCTGGAAATCTCACAAATTTCTGCATAATTCAGCGTATCTGCAAGTGCATCTGAATTTGATGCCTGTTCTAAATCGGTTTGAATGGTCAAATCCAGCATTAGAGGCTGAATAATTTGACGCTCCCAGTTAAAGCAGCCCACGACTGTCTCAACCTTTAAACCTTCAATAATAATGGCGTCCATTGGATTGCTCGAGAATTTAATACTGACCACATCCCTCTCAAGCTCCTCTTTAAAGGGAGGAGCTTTTAAAGTCCCCCTTTAAAAAAGGGGGATTTAGGGGGATTTTTCCAAGTCTAGATGGGTTTAAGATTAATGCTTTAACAGTAAATTCGGATCAATGTCCTGAATCATTTGCAAACGCTGATCGGCATAGATATCGGTATATGGTGCCAAAATTCGCATAAAACGGTCGAAATACAGCATTTGCTTAAACAGCAAAGCAAAGTCGCGCGGGAAGCGGATGCCGTGACGTTCACCCACAGCCACCATATCCATCATGATATCGTTCAGATCAGCCGGATTTGATGTTAACAGCTCCTGAGGGTCTGCCATCAATACGCCACTGAATAAACGCTCAAGATCCGCTGCCAGAACTTTGGTATCAATCTGCACAGCAGTCATACCCATTTTCAGCATGTTCTGTGCCATCAACTCATAATTGGTATGTTGCAATGAATCCATAAATGCCATACATGCCGTCCATACCTCAGGTTTGAGCTGGCCAACAATGCCAAAATCGATAAAACCGACACGGCCATCTTCGAGCAGCATCAGGTTGCCTGCATGCAGATCGGCATGGAAACTGTTACACATCATCAGGCTGCCAAACCAGGTGTTCATTGCGGTAATGAGTACTTGAGATGGATCTTTGGATACTTTTTTGACCACTTCAAAATCGGTCAATGGCACACCATACAAGCGTTGCATGGTCAGCACACGACGGGTCGAATACTGATGATAAACCTTAGGTGCAGTCGCTGCCTTATTATTGGTGATATTCAGATAATTGACAAAATCATCCAGATTCTGTGCTTCTTCGATAAAATCAACTTCACGTACCATCCGGGTTTTGATTTCATCAACAATATCGGCCAGCGAAGCGAATTTGACTTTGGGCACGGCTTTTTCCAGCACTTTGGTCGCCCAGTGCAGTACATTTAAATCGGTGTATAAAATGGTTTCCACACCCGGTTTTTGTACCTTAATCACGACATCTTCGCCAGACACCAGCTTGGCCGCATGCACCTGTGCAATAGACGCAGAGGCCAATGGCGTTTCATCAATCGAGGCAAAGATCTCATCCAGATTACGCCCTTCAAATTCAGAGGCCAACACTTGCTGGATATAACTGAACGGCAAGCGTGGAGTCTGATCCAGACAGCCCTGAAATTCTTCTACATATTCACGCGGAAATAGAGACGGCGTACTGGCAATAAACTGCCCCAGCTTGATATAAGTTGAACCCAGAGATTCAAAAGTCTCCCGCATGAGTTTGGCATTGCTTGGCTTTTCAGTAGCATATTTAAAGCCCGCCTTTGCCGCAACGACCGCTGTTTCTCCCATGCGGGCAACTGAACGTATTCCATCTAACCAGATATTGTTTTTCATAATGTCTTAGGAAAAATTAATTACATGCAGTGTAGCAAAAAAATATTAATTTGCAGGCTTATCTTGCCTGACAGATCGGACAATCTGTATCTTTTTCGAAAGCGAGAATCCGCTGCTTAAAACTCAATCCATCCCATAACAGCAGTTTTTGTCTGAGTGGCATCAATCCCAAACCCAGATATAACAAGGCATGATGGGCTTGCAAGCTGGCCATCACGTTAGGCGTGGTCGCCAGTACTCCGGAATCTGCACAGCGCAGACTTTCATCGGCCTGATTCTCGGGTGGGAACAGGCAGGCATAGCAGGCCGAATCCCCTTCGAGCATAAAAAGTTGCCCTTGCAGGCCAATCGCCGAGGCACTCAACAAAGGTACATTCAGTTCTACACAGCGCTGATTAACCAGATAACGTGTCGCAAACTGGTCGCAACCATCCAGCACCAAGTCCTGATGCCGAATCACACTGACTGCATTTTCAGCCGTTAAGGCCTGATTAATATATTCAACCTGTACGTTTGGATTAATTTGGCCCAGTCGTTTCGCCAGAATTTCTGCTTTGTAAAGTCCAAGATCCTGCGGTGTAAATGCAAGTTGTCGCTGTAAATTGCTCATCTCGATCGTATCTGGATCGATCAGGGTAATTTTTCCTACACCGGCACGTGCCAAAAGCTCTGCCAGTGCACAGCCAATTCCACCACAACCAACAATGCAGACATTAGAAAATTTTAACCGTTCTTGAGCATCAATATCCCAGCCATCCAGAAGAATCTGACGGCTATACAAATGTAATTCAGCATCGGTGAGTTCGAATTCTGGGGATATGGCATCCATATTAAATGTAGACAACGTCTTTCCTTGTTTCGAAAATTTTTAACAATGATCGCAAAAATTGGCTTTACTGATGTTTCTAAAGGCTAAAAATTTTTGGAAGATCAATCTCACAGTCAATTCACAGCACATCAATAAATGGTTTGGCCATCGCTGAGCCAAATAGCATATCAGCTAAACGCTCGGTATCAAGCTGCAGCCACTAGGGCTTGGCATGATTTTTTTGAATCACCTCAATTAAACAGTTCCGGCAAATGGCTCTCCAGTTTATAAAAGGCGTCAGACCTGCTGTTATTAAAATCTTTGCTATTAAATTACCCTGTACATTGAGTTGTCTTGTTTAGCGATTCTGTAGCCTCTGCCTGCATTTGAGTATAAAAATGTATGAGTTCAGTGAGACCTCAGGCATCTGTCTCTAAATATGATTAATCTGAAAATACCAAGCAATCTTTTCAAGTTTTCATAAAATCGTATGGAGAA
Source organism: Acinetobacter sp. YH12254 (assembly GCF_013417415.1). Classification (NCBI taxonomy): domain Bacteria; kingdom Pseudomonadati; phylum Pseudomonadota; class Gammaproteobacteria; order Moraxellales; family Moraxellaceae; genus Acinetobacter; species Acinetobacter sp. YH12254. The sequence continues at coordinate 71,409 of NZ_VPEB01000002.1, forward strand.
CATACATGACCGAGCATAACAATACTCAACATGATAATCGTGAAAAATTATGGGAATTGATCAAGGATGTCCGTTACACCATGATCAGCCATTTAACTGACACCCATGAAATCCATTCCCAGCCAATGACCATGCTGAACTCCGAACAGATGAATGAACGTCAAAATTTATATTTCATCCTGCGTAATACCAATGATCTGGTCAAAGCAGCAGAAACAGGCCGTGGTCAAATTGGATTGTCTTTTGCAAAACCATCAGATGGTATTTATGTGTCAATCAGTGCCCATGCCCAGATTAGTACCGATCGTATTCTGATTGAACAGTTGTGGAATCCATGGGCAGAAAACTGGTTTGATGGCAAGGATGATCCGACTGTACGGGTACTGATTGCTGAAGCGGTCAGCGCTGAATACTGGAATGTGACCGACAACAAAGTCACCCAGCTCTTTAAAGCTTTAAAAGGTGGCGTTACCGGTGAAGCGGGTGAGCCACATGCGGAACACCAAAAAGTAAATTTACAAACCAATATTTGGTAATGGATACATTTAGCCTCTTAAGATTAAGAGGCTAAATTTTTGATATATTTAATCTTAAACCTTGCCATAATTTCAATGTAATTACATCAACCATGTATTTCGCTTAATTTAATTCGTACTTTTGAAAATAAAATCTTGTAAAAATCAGTCCTATCTCTAATTTAAAATTTAACTAGAAAATGCTGTATTTTGTCAAAAAACCACAGGCTGCCATGGCAGCCTTTTGGCACTTACTTAACAGATTAATTTTAAAAACTAACTAACTTGTTTGATTTCTTGAAGTTTGGCAATTTCCTGCTGTTTGAGTAAATTTCGCTGAATTTTTCCACTCGACGTTTTAGGTAAACACTCGACAAATTCAATCTCTTTTGGGTAGGCATGCTTGGATAGGCGTGAACGCACATAGCTTTGCAGCTTCAGCATGAGTTCCTCAGTGGCTGGATAGGCTGGTTTAAGTACCACAAAGGCTTTTACAATTTCTGTTCGTTCTGGATCTGGTTTACCGACGACTGCAGATTCAAGCACTTCTTCACATTCCAGCAAGGTACTTTCCACATCAAAAGGCCCAACCCGATAGCCCGAGGTTGTAATGACATCGTCCGCACGTCCAATAAAATCAATACCGCCATATTCATTCAGTTTTACAGTGTCACCGGTTAAATAATACTGCCCGACAAAAGACTTTCGATTATGACCGGCATAGCCTTTAAACCACATCAAGGGTGAAGCCGAACAGTCAATTGCCAAGATTCCAATCCCGCCTTTTTCGACTTCCTGATGTTTTGGGTTCAATACCGCAAAGCAATGCCCCGGAATCGCAAATCCAGCTGAACCCACTTTTTTATGATGCTCCAAGCCATGATGATTGGCGATCACCATACCGAGTTCAGTCTGTCCATATTGATCATAAATATTCACATTTAAATCATGATTGAACCACTGGATCACTTCAGGCGTAAGCGGTTCACCTGCACTACTGACCACACGCAAATGCGAACTAATCCCTGCATCAAATTTTTCTTTAAAGCCAAAGAACATCCGGAATGCGGTTGGCGAGCCAGTCAGGTTACTGACTTTATATTTCTCAATGATATGTACAGCATTATCGACGCTAAATCCACGTTCATCCATAATGATGCTATGACCTAAACTGAGCGGGCCCGCAATGCCATAATATAGTCCATAGGCCCAACCTGGATCTGCCAGATTCCAGAAGGAATCTTCTTCTCGCAGATCTACGGCGTGCAGCATATAGCCTTTAAAGGCCAACAACGCTTTTAAAGGTACAGGAACCGATTTTGCCAAGCCTGTGGTGCCTGAAGTAAACATCATCAGAAAAATATCATTAAATTGGCCACTCACTGGCTCAAACTCTTCTGACTGCTGCTTTAACTCGGTCCAAAAATCAGCATCCGGATAATGATCTGCCACTGCCTGATGTACGGTCAGAATATTTGGAACATTCAGATCATACAGTTTCAGGCGCTGCTCTTGATCGGTGACAATCAGTTGAGTAGCGGCCGTACTCATACGATGCTCAATTGCTTTACTTTCAAAGGCAGTGAACAAAGGCTGATAGATAGCACCGATCCGCCAAGTGGCCAAAATAGTAATTAAGAGTGCAGGTGTTCTTGGCAGTAGTCCAGCAATACAATCTCCAGCCTTTAAACCCAGAGAATGCATATAATTGGCCAGCTGTCCTGAAGCAGTTGCCAATTGTTCAAATGTCCACTGCTCTGTTTGACCATTTTTGCCTTCCCAGATCAGTGCGGTTCGGTTTTGGCCAAGGTAACGTCCACAACATTCAGTATAGGCATTGATGGACTCTGCATTTCCAGCCAGATGTTCCTGAACCATATTTTCAAAATTGAAATCAACATATGCTTGTTCTAGTGTCTTCATGACGACAACCTCTATCCTGTTGTATTTTCAGGCGACCTTGCCTGAGTGTGTCCACTTATCGTTGTTGTTCCTGCTGATTCCATCAGCATAGTTTCTTCACATCTGATTCATGCCTGATGACTAAGACATGAATCATGCTGCTTTATTTATCTTCTGCGTACTGTCTGTCTTTAGCTAATCAGGGTTGCTTGATCCTGGCAATTTTCATATCCATCAACCGAAATGCCAGATTTGAACATCGACCAAAGTCTATTTTTAATCAAACTCAACATTGACAGACTTCACGCGCAATCACCAAACGTTGAATATCCGATGCACCTTCATAAATTTGGCTCACGCGCACATCACGGTAAATACGCTCTACTGGAAAATCAGAGACATAACCGTAGCCACCATGAATCTGAATCGCATCGGAACAAACCCGCTCTGCAATGGTTGATGCAAATAGTTTTGCCATTGAGGCTTCTTTTAAGCAGGCTAAACCAGCATCTTTTAAAGTTGCCGCATGCAAGGTCAGCTGACGTGCCGCTTCAATTTGTGTGGCCATATCTGCCAGTCTGAATGCCACTGCCTGATGCTGCACAATTTCTACACCAAAGGCTTTACGTTCATTGGCATATTCCACCGCTGCATCCAGCGCAGCCCGAGCCATCCCGACTGATTGCGCAGCAATCCCGATACGACCGGATTCAAGATTGGACAAGGCAATTTTGTAGCCTTCACCTTCCTGACCCAGCAGGTTTTCCGCCGGAATCCGGCAGTTATCCAGAACAATCGTCGCGGTATCGGAACAATGCTGACCCATTTTCTCCTCTAGGCGTGACACGATATAACCCGGTGCATCGGTCGGTACCAGAAAACATGAAATGCCTTTTTTCCCTGCCAATTTATCTGTCACAGCAAAGACTAATGCGATCTGTGCATGTTTGCCCGTGGTAATAAACTGCTTGGTGCCATTAAGCACCCATTCATCGCCATCACGTTCGGCCCTACATTCTAAAGAACTGGCATCTGAACCGGCCTGAGGTTCTGTCAAGCAGAAACAACCGAGCCATTCACCAGTGGCCAGTTTAGTTAAATACTGCTGTTTCTGTGCTTCGGTGCCATAACGCTGGGTAATCCCACAAGGCAAAGAGTTCTGCACACTGATAATGGTCGAAATTGCGCCATCTCCTGCGGCAATTTCCTCAAGTGCCAAAACCAGAGAAACATAATCCAGACCTGCACCGCTCCATTCTTCAGCAACGGTCATACCCAGTGCGCCAAGCTCACCCAGTTCTTTGAGTTCTTGTGCAGGAAATTGTGCTGTTTTATCTCGTAAGGCCGCTGTTGGTTTCAGTTTCTGCTGCGAATAATTGCGCATCATGTCCTGAATCATTTTTTGTTCATCATTTAAAATCATTGAACTTCCCTTTCTATATCTATTTTATTTACTTCAAGCTTTTTACTATTGAGATCGTTGGAACGTCAGTTAAGGCGGCATGGATGTCGCCTGCGAAACTGAGATACAGGGATGTATCTTCAGTTTCGCAAAGGATTTTTGTTTCTTTTGATCCTTCAAAAGAAAATGCATGCTTAAACAAAGTCATTTAAATTCAATGAGAAACTGGCAGCTGTGCAAATCATCATGTCCTATATAAATCGAAGACTTATTTAGGCTGCATGCGAATCGCGCCATCCAGACGAATCACTTCACCATTTAAATAGCTATTTTCAAAAATATGCCCCACCAACTGGGCAAATTCCTGAGGTTTAGCCAAACGTGATGGGAATGGCACCATTTGTCCCAAAGCATCCTGAACATTTTGCGGCATACCTTTTAGCATCGGGGTTTCCATAATGCCCGGGGCGATGGTCATCACTCGAATGGCTTCACGTGCCAGTTCACGAGCCAAAGGTAAAGTCATCGCCACCACTGCACCTTTGGAAGCAGCATAAGCGGTCTGGCCAATTTGACCATCATAAGCGGCGACCGAAGCGGTATTTACAATCACGCCACGCTCTTCTTCACCAGATTGCAGTTCATATTTTGCAATTAACGCCGCTGCATGACGTAGCATATTAAATGTGCCATTCACGTTAATATTCAGCACTTTTTGGAACATCGCCAATTCATGAATACCGTTACGCCCCAGCACTTTGGCAGAAGGTGCAATACCTGCGCAGTTGATCAAACCATTCAGTTGAGCATACGCATTTTCGACATGTGCAAAGAACGTTTCTACGGCCTGCTCATCGGTGACATCTAGCTGTACAAATTCAGCCTGCTCACCCAGTTGTTGCTGTAATGCCTCACCCTGCTCTTGATTCATATCGACCAGAATCACTTTGGCACCGTGTGCAACCAGATGCGTGGCTGTCGCTGCACCCAAACCCGATGCTCCCCCGGTAATCACAACGACTTTTCCCTGAATTTTCATATTTCTTCCCTGATAATTTTCTATTTGAGATACGACTTAATATGCAGAGTAAACAGAGTTTTTATTCTGTACAATTTCCAAATATTGCATCTTGCCTGAGGTATTTGGACAATAAAAATGAGGATGTCACACTGAACATGCATAAGCCTGCATTGGAATATAGCAAAGGGACTATTTCGATCGACTTGGTCAAGGAAGCCTTGCTCGATGCCAAACGATTAGAATTTGATATCTCTACTATTCTGAAAAAAGCCAATATTCCAGCCGAAGTACTCAATGCACCTCAAGCGCGCGTGTCGGTAAGCCAGTTTGCCCAATTATGGACAGTGCTTGCAGACAGCATGAATGACGAATTTTTTGGCATGGACAGTCATGCCATGCGCCGTGGCAGCTTTAAATTGCTTTCAAAAATGCTTATGCAGGCAGATACACTGGAAAAGGCGCTACAACACATTTTGCAATTTCTCAACTTGATTCTGGACGATCTGCAAAGCACGCTTCTCGTTGAGGAACACTATGCCTATATCGTGATTTATGATTTAAAATCTACAAAACGCATGTTTAGTTATGCGACCTATCTGATGCTGATTCATACCTTGATCTGCTGGTTAAGTGGACAACGGATTTTGCTGAATCAGATTCAATTAAAATGTCCTGCACCACTCGATGATTTTGATTATAAAGTCCGTTTTTGTGAACAGATTGAATATCAGGCCAATGAAAACTATGTGCAGTTTGATGCAAGCTATCTGCAACTGCCGATTAAGCAGGATGCTCAATCCTGGTATCAGTTTATTCAACAAACGCCTCACAATTTATTGGTGCGTTTTAAAAATCCTTATGCACTCAGCACCCAGATTCGCAGACAGCTTCTGCAAGTTTCACCGTCAGAATGGCTAGAACTGAATGATCTTGCCTCAAAAATGAATATGTCCGAGGCGACCATACAACGGCGTTTAAAAAGCGAAGGGGTCAGCTACCAGCAATTAAAAAATGAAATACGCCGGGATACCGCAATCGAATTATTGACGCGTACTGAGCAAAGCTTGCAAGACATCAGTGACCAGCTCAACTTCCAGGAATCCAGCGCCTTTCATCGTGCCTTTAAGAAATGGACTGGAGTCAGTCCGGGAGCTTATCGTCAAAATAATATTAGATAATTTATATAAATTGATACTTAAAAAATATTAATAAAATTTTATTGAAACTTAAGTTCATATTTTTACTGTGATTATAAATTTCAAGCCCTGCAGCATATATTAGCAGGACTACACAGTCATCCAGAAAGCTTTGCAATTCGCCTGAGAATAGATTATTTTTCACTCAATTTATAGCACTTTGCTATTGGCTGTACTCCCAAATTTTCTCCTAAGTTGAAGGTATTTTCATGTTAAAGATGACTGATGTTCTTGAACAGAATCTTGTTCAAAACTTCGCCAATGCTTTAGTTCATTCAGCTGATCAAATCTCTGAACAGCTTAATCAAGCTATTTTAAGTGCCTCTGACTCAGCGCTTAAAGATGTTGTGGTTCAGTTCTTTAACCGTGTTGATGCAACTGAAACTGCCGCAGCCTTAGAAATTCCGGCAGATCGCATTGTCGCCCTGCAACAAGGTATTGCGCTCAAAGATGAACAATACTTGGCAGATACTGTGAAAGTTGTAGCGCTTTGTCTGGCAATGGAAACCGGTGGCTTAGATCAAGTCGAAGTCTATGACTGCCTGCAAGACTATCCGATGTAATTCTTTTAAAGAATTTAACAAAAGTGATGCTCTGGCATCACTTTTTTCTTTATAGGATAGTAATAGAATGTCATTAAAAATACTGGATATTTCAGATGTTAATCTAAGAATTTAAAAAACCAAAAAAAAAGCGACCAGATCGGTCGCTCTTTTCATAAAGAAGGATTAAAATTAATGCGGCCACTGGCCCAAAGTCACCCGATCATTACCGCCATAATCTTTTACGGTACGGACCTTTTTATAACCGGCCTGCTTAAATAGATGCTGCACGGCATCAGCCTGATCATAACCATGCTCAAGCACCACCCAGCCATTGACGGTTAAATGCTTTTTGGCCTGAATAATAATGTCTTCCAAATCAGCCAAGCCCTTTTTATCCGCAACCAGTGCACGTTGCGGCTCGGTCGCCAGATGCTGCATATGCGCATCATCCGGATCGATATACGGCGGATTTGAAGCAATCACATCAAAGAACTGACGGCCAAATGGCTTCAACCACGAACCCAGAACGAATTCTACATTCTCAATATCATGCTGTTCTGCATTATATTTCGCTACTTCAAGCGTAGGCGCATAAATATCTGATGCAACAATCACCCATTCAGGACGCTCCGATGCAAGCGATAAGGCAATTGCACCTGTGCCTGTACCCAAATCCACCACACGGGCATCTTCAGGCAAATCTAACTTTAACACGGTTTCAACCAGCACTTCAGTATCAGGACGCGGCACCAACGTATCTTTGCTGACTTTCAGATCCAAAGTCCAGAATGGTTGTGAACCGGTGACATAAGCCAAAGGTTCACCGGCAGCAATTCGTGCCAGACCATCCTTATAAGCTTGTTCCTGCTCAGGCGTCAATTCCTGATCTTTTTTCATCAACAGATCAAATGAATCAATCTTGGTGATGTGTTCCAGCAACCAGGCATTTTCCTGACGCTCATAACTTTCAGCTTCACCGCGTAAAGCCAGCGCTTGTAAAATATTCATTATCCACCATTCTGCTGTGCAAGCATGGCCAGCTGATCGGCCTGATATTCGCGATGCAGGCTGTCCAGCAATTCGGTCAAATCACCTTCCATGACCGCATCCAGCTTGTATAAAGTCAGGTTAATGCGGTGGTCAGTCATACGACCTTGAGGGTAATTATAGGTACGAATACGTTCTGAACGATCCCCTGAACCAACCAGATCACGACGCATTTCAGAGGTTGCAGCATCGGCAGCAGCCCGTTTGGCATTTTCTAAACGAGACACCAAAAGTGCCATCGCTTTGGCTTTGTTTTTGTGTTGCGAACGTTCATCCTGACACTCCACTACCGTGCCTGTCGGTAAATGGGTAATACGTACCGCAGAATCAGTTTTGTTAATATGCTGACCACCAGCACCTGAGGCACGGTAAGTATCAATCCGCAAATCCGAGGAATTGATTTCTACCGAAGTATCGACATCGACTTCCGGTAAGATCGCAACGGTACAAGCAGACGTATGTACACGACCTTGCGATTCGGTTGCTGGCACACGTTGTACACGATGCGCACCACTCTCAAACTTCAAGCGACCATATACACCGTCACCATTGATCAGGCAAATCACTTCTTTATAACCGCCGTGTTCACCTTCATTTTCTGACAGGATTTCAATACGCCAGCCTTGATTTTCTGCGTATTTACTATACATGCGATACAGATCACCCGAGAAAATCGCTGCTTCATCGCCGCCGGTTCCGGCACGAATTTCCAGATAAGCAGAGTTGGCATCATTTGGATCTTTTGGAATCATCAGAATATTCAGGTCTGATTCAAGCGCTTCAATCAAAGCTTTATTTTCTTTGATTTCCTCTTGTGCCATTTCCTTAAAGTCCGGGTCCGACAACATGGCCTGAGCTGTTTCAATATCTTCTTCAGCCTGTCTGTACTTGCTCCAAACGCTGGTGATTTCTGTCAGGTCATTATGCTCACGCGACAGCTGACGAAAACGTTTATTGTCTGAAATTACTTCTATATCAGCCAATAATGCTGTCAGCTCTTCGTGGCGGTCAGAGAGTTGGTCTAATCGTAAACGTAACGATTCTTTCATTTTTTAAAAAATCTCAAAACATAGGCTGCAACTAAAAACCGATTTAGCACAGCGAAATCAAAAAATTGCGCCTAGTTTAACGATTCTGGCTTCTAATGAACATCATTATTGAGTAAGTCCACGCCGCTATCATTCTCTCTCGGCAGCATTTGTTAACAAATAAGATTAAAAATAGTGGAATTGCCTTTTTTATAATCGATCTTATGCTTATTTCTTGCAGATTTTACAATTCATCAAATAAAGCAGTGAATTATGGAGAAATATCTTCATATTATTCTGGGCATGATTTGTTACATTTTCCACATCGAAATAAATACAGTCCTGTTAATGGACACGGAGTGATGACATGAAACTCAACGCACTTTTAATGAGTACAGTTTTAGCTGCTGGTTCAATGATGGCGGTAAATGCACATGCAGACAGTACAGCACGTGTTGCAGCAGCAAGTGCCTTAGGTAGTGTTGCAGGTACAGCCCTAGGTAAAAACATGGGCGGCAATACTGGCGCTACACTTGGCGCAGCCTTAGGTGGTGCAGGCGGCGCAGCAGTGGCAAGTAGCAAAAAGAACCGTACTGAATCTGCAATCGGTGGTGCTTTGGGTGGCGGTGCAGGTTATACCGTAGGTAAAAACATGGGCGGCAGCAATGGCGGTTATATCGGTTCAGCCCTGGGTGCTGCCGGTGGTGCTGCATTAGGTAACAAGATTTCCAAAGACAAAACTGCAGAAAAAGCCAAATCACGCCACTACAAGAAAAAACGTCATTACCGTTATAACTGATCAATGCGTTAGACCCCAGATATTCGTCATTAAGAGCACCTTCGGGTGCTTTTTTTATGCTTTTCAAACACAGTCAAATTCATGTAATACATAAAATTATTCACTCAAAATCATGAATAAATTAAGGAGATAAAAATCACAATTCGTCAACACAGCCTTCATGCTGTTTGACGCTTGCTAGATTAAATTGATCTTATCAACAAATACAGCTAGATATATGAAAAGGTGTACTCATGAACTATAAATCTCTAATGATCGCTGTTGTAGCAACCTCAGCCATGGGTATGACAGCAGCCAATGCCGGTAATACCACCAATACAGCTTTAGCTTCAGCACTTGGTGGTGTGGTTGGTGCAGCCGTGGGTAATAAAATGGGTGGTACAACCGGTGCAACCATCGGTTCTGCGATTGGTGGTGGTGCTGGTGCAGCTGTTGCAGCAAACAAACGTGACCGTAATGGTGCGATTATCGGTGGTGCCCTCGGTGGTGGTGCGGGTTATGCAGTCGGCCGAAACATGGCGGGTACCAATGGCGGTTATATCGGTGCAGCACTAGGTTCTGCGGGTGGTTCAGCACTGGGTAAAAAAGTCAGTGAGGATCGCCGTTATGATGACCGCTATGACCGTCGCTACAGTTCAAAAAACTACCGCACGAATGACTATCGTTACAACAACCGTCGTCGTTAAGGCTGCACTCTCTAAGCTTCCCTCCTTAAATAAGCATCTTCGGATGCTTATTTTTTTGCCTGTTATTTTCGTTTACACTTATATCGATTTTTTTCGATATACAAATACAATGCAAAGTCGTATGCTTTTAGTCATGTCTATTTAAGAGTAATACGATGCGTACACTTAACGATACCCGGTTCTCTATCCTCGAACTGGTTCCTGTTCGTGACGATAAGACTATTCAATTCGCGCTGAACCACGCGCTGGAGCTTGCCCAGGCAGCAGAACAACTGGGTTATAGCCGAATGTGGCTGGCAGAACATCACAATATGGATGGCATTGCCAGTTCAGCCACAGCCGTTCTTTTAGGCTATTTACTGGCGAACACCAAAAGCTTAACTTTAGGCTCAGGCGGGATTATGCTCCCGAATCATGCGCCGCTGGTGGTGGCTGAGCAATTCGGAACTTTAGCGACCTTATATCCAGATCGTGTTGAACTCGGTCTGGGCCGTGCTCCTGGAACTGACCAGATGACCATGCGTGCCCTGCGCCGTGGCCGTCAGGAAACTGAAGATCAGTTCCCGCAAGATATTCTGGAAATTTTGCAATATTTTAAAGATCCAGAGCCGAATCAGCGTATTGTTGCGACTCCCGGTCAAAGCACGCATGTTCCGGTCTGGCTACTCGGATCGAGTTTGTTCAGTGCACAACTTGCAGCAAAACTTGGCCTGCCTTATTCTTTTGCTTCACATTTTGCCCCGCGTATGCTCGGTCAGGCGATTCAGCTGTATCGTGAAAACTTTGAGCCTTCCGAATACTTGGATCGACCTTATGTTTCAATGGGTGTACCGACCTGTGTGGCAGATAGCGATGAAGAAGCAGAATATCTGGCGACCAGTGCCTATCAGCGGGTTTTGTCATTGATTCGTGGTCAGACCTTAAAACTGAAAGCGCCGATAGATTCAATGGACGGTCTATGGTCACCTGCGGAAAAAATGTCAGTTGATAATTTCTTTGCCATGGCACAGGTCGGCTCCAAAGAAACTGTGAAAGCTGGGCTGGAATCGCTTTTGGCCAGATATGATGTCGATGAGTTTATCTTCACTTGTGACATCTATGACACTGACAAGCGTCTGCATAACTTTGAGCTGTTGATGCAGCTTAAAAACGGGCAATAAATGAAAGCGACATCTACCTATTCTCAGCAATGGGTAGATGTTGTATAACTTTCAAATAAAATAGCAACAATCTGTTCAACACCGTCATCCAAACTTTTTCTATTCATTCTTCTCTCTTACTTAACACCACCGCTTTTTAATCATATTTATATCTCCTGACTTAGAAAAAATAAGCCGCTGTATTTCTGTCAAATAGATGACTGTCTAAGTTAAATTTTCTCCTTTACCCTGCTTCTGGTTTTTGTTTATATCTAAGACAAAGAAAATCAATTATTAAATAAATTCAAGGAAGTCTAATGGCCACCAAGCAAGATCTACACGCTGGCATTTTTGAAAATCATCCCGAACATTTCCAGCTGTTTACCGGAATAAATATCGCTTCTTCCGAGCTTATGAAACTGGATTATTCAAACAAAGATATTGCAATTATTGGTACAGACCAGTTTACCGTTACCCAGCTGGATAAAATTAGTCAACATGCCGGTTCGGTGAAAGTTTTTCAGATTAATCCTGCTTTTGTGCTGCCAGGTTCAGACCGCATTCTGCAACGCATTATTAATCATCCTTTAATTGGTAAAAATCGTCGTCTATTTAACAACCGGATTAAGAGTCTGCTTTCCCTCAGATTTCTGGAAAATCAGGTACAAAACCTGTGGCTAAGACGCCAGTTAATGCCAAATCTTGCATCTTCTCCTAACACCTATCTCAAGTCAGATCATTATTATGCCGCGCTACAGCGGGAAAATTGCCAGCTGATTACCTGGCCAATCCTAAGAATTACTGAAAACAGTATTTGCTGTATCAATGGAGATCAGCATCAGGTCGATATTATTATTCATACTTATTTAGCAGAAGAATAAGCTACGTTGGCAACTCAACATGAAAAATTGATGAAATCTAGAACTCTACACCCAGGATTAATAGTGTACTTATTCAACAAATTGATTAAATAACGCTCTTTTGTATTTTTAATTATGATACTTGATATTTTTTAAATTTATAAAAATCATATATTATTTCTATAAATAAGCACTTATTGGTATTTTTTAGCTATAAAACAGAGCCAAATCAAAGTTTGGCTCTGTTTGGCTTTTTAGCCAATTCGACGTTTTAAACCCGTCATTTGCAAGACACGTGTCGAGATTTCTTCAATCGACATTTCAGAGACATTCAGGTACTTGATTCCTTCCGAAATGTAGATTCCTTCAATGGCACGCAGCTCCATCTGGCACTGGCTAAAGCTGGCATAACGACTATTGGCCTTACGTTCAGTGCGAATCGCGACGAGACGGTCTGCATCAATCATCAGACCAAACAGCTTGTTTTTATGCGGACGCAGTACCGCTGGCAAGCGATTATCGTCCAGATCTTCTTCTGTTAGTGGATAGTTGGCCACCCGAATACCAAATTGCAAAGACAAATAAATAGAGGTAGGTGTTTTACCCGAACGCGACACCCCAATCAGAATCAGATCGGCTTTATCATAATGACGCGTACGCGCGCCATCATCATTGTCCAAGGCAAAATGTACCGCATCGATACGGGCTTTATAGGAGGCAGTATCAGTCACCGCATGGGTTTGACCGACTAAAGTTGTAGGCAACACCTGCAACTCATCCGACAACTTACTGATAAGCCCTTCAAATACATCAAGATTTACGGCATTTGCGGTATTAATAATCTCCCGCACATAAGGGTCGACTAAAGTATCAAAAACCAGTGGTTTTTCACCGTCTTGCAGAGCACGCGCATTGATCTCTGCAACCACACTGGTTGCGGCTTCTTCAGAGCTAATATAAGGGATAATATGAATGTCAAACTTTACATTTGGAAACTGCGCTAATAGTGAGTGTCCAAGCGTTTCAGCGGTAATTGCCGTGCCATCCGAGATAAAGAAAACACTACGCTGAATTTGTTTACCTTCTGACATTAAAATTCTCCTCCACCATTTGTCTTAGTGCTATATAATCTTTATAGTAAACCGATCTTACATGACTGTCGCTTAGTAAAATCAAAAACCTAGATGATTTGCTATACTCTCATGCCAAGATAGTGATTAATACTGCAAAAGTGGAGTAACAACTTTGGAAGCGCGCGTAATTGGTCTGGAAAAATTAGGGAAGCACGACGTTGAACTCGTGGGTGGGAAAAACTCATCCTTGGGCGAAATGATCAGCCACTTATCCAATGCTGGTGTATCGGTGCCAGGTGGCTTTGCAACTACAGCTGAAGCATATCGTGAATTTCTCGAGCAAAGTGGCCTAAACGCTAAAATTAATGCAGAGCTTGCAGCACTAAATGTGGATGATGTGAATGCTCTTGCTGAAACCGGTGCAAAAATCCGCCAATGGATTGTGGATACTCCACTTACCTCTGAATTAGAACAAGAAGTTCGTACAGCATTTGCAGAACTTTCTAACGGCAACCCTGATATCGCGGTTGCCGTTCGTTCATCAGCGACAGCAGAAGATTTACCAGATGCTTCTTTTGCTGGACAGCAAGAAACTTTCTTGAATATTCGCGGTATTGATAACGTGCTTATCGCGATCAAAGAAGTTTTTGCATCTTTATATAATGACCGCGCAATTTCTTATCGTGTCCATCAAAACTTCGCGCATGACGTGGTTGCCCTTTCAGCAGGGATCCAACGTATGGTTCGCTCTGAAACGGGTGCTGCAGGTGTGATGTTTACCCTGGACACTGAATCAGGCTTCCGTGATGCAGTGTTTATTACCGCGTCTTATGGTTTGGGTGAAATGGTCGTTCAAGGTGCAGTCAACCCTGACGAATTCTATATTTCTAAACCGCTGTTAAATGCAGGCCGACACGCGATTTTACGCCGCAACTTGGGTTCTAAACACCAGAAGATGATTTATGGTGAAGAAGCTTCTGCAGGTAAATCAGTGGTTGTCGTAGATGTAGAAAAAGCTGAGCGTCAACAGTTCGCTCTAAACGACCAAGAACTCCAAGAACTTGCCAAACAAGCGCTGATCATTGAAAACCACTACGGTTCTCCAATGGACATCGAGTGGGCAAAAGATGGCGATGATGGAAAAATCTACATCGTTCAGGCACGCCCTGAAACAGTAAAAAGCCGTGAAAATGTCGGCACCATGGAGCGCTATCTCCTCAAACAACGTGGTACTGTGATCTGTGAAGGTCGCTCAATCGGTCAACGTATCGGTTCTGGTAAAGTCCGTATCGTGACTTCAATCAAAGAAATGGACAAAGTACAAGACGGTGACGTGCTGGTATCTGACATGACTGACCCGGATTGGGAACCAGTGATGAAACGTGCTGCTGCGATTATTACCAACCGTGGTGGTCGTACCTGTCATGCTGCAATCATTGCACGTGAACTTGGTGTTCCTGCGATTGTAGGCTGTGGTAATGCCACTGAAGTACTGGTTGACGGTCAGGAAGTGACTGTGTCTTGCGCTGAAGGTGATACGGGCTTCATCTATGAAGGTGCGCTGGATTTCGAAATCCAAACCAACTCGATCGAATCAATGCCTGCTCTTCCGTTCAAAGTCATGATGAACGTCGGTAATCCGGATCGTGCATTCGACTTCGCGCAAATTCCAAACGAAGGGATTGGTCTTGCACGTTTAGAATTCATCATCAACCGTATGATCGGTGTGCATCCTAAAGCATTGTTGAATATTGACAGCTTGCCACGTGAAACACGTGCTGCTGTGATGGCGCGTACTGCTGGTTATGCTTCTCCAATCGAGTTCTATGTAGAAAAACTGGTTGAAGGTATCTCTACTCTTGCTGCTGCATTTGCAGATAAACCAGTGATCGTGCGTATGTCTGACTTTAAGTCAAATGAATACGCAAACTTGATCGGCGGTAAGTTGTACGAGCCAGAAGAAGAGAACCCGATGCTGGGCTTCCGTGGTGCAAGCCGCTACGTGTCTGACAACTTCCGTGACTGCTTCGAGCTTGAATGCCGTGCATTGAAAAAAGTTCGTGATGAAATGGGCTTAACCAACGTACAGATCATGATTCCATTTGTGCGTACTGTGGCTGAAGCAAAACGTGTGATCGAGTTATTGGAATTGAACGGTCTTAAACGTGGTGAAAATGGTCTTAAAGTGATCATGATGTGTGAATTACCAACCAACGCATTGTTGGCCGATCAATTCCTTGAACACTTCGATGGTTTCTCTATCGGTTCAAACGACCTGACCCAGCTAACGCTTGGTCTAGACCGTGACTCTGGTATCGTATCGCACTTGTTCGACGAACGTGACCCTGCTGTAAAAGCGCTTCTTGCTCTTGCAATCCAGGCATGTCACCGTGCAGGCAAATACGTGGGTATTTGTGGTCAAGGTCCTTCAGACCATCCTGATCTTGCGAAATGGCTCATGGAACAAGGCATTGAGTCTGTATCTTTAAACCCGGATTCAGTCCTGGATACCTGGTTCTTCCTGGCTAAAGAAAAAGTGGCAACTGCATAATAGATTTTAAATAAAAAAGACCCTTTCGCAGGGTCTTTTTTTTATGGGATGAATATTCTTTTATATTTCAAAACGCTCTTCTGAAAGTTTTAAAAATATAAGTTTTTGTATTTTGTTTCTCCATATTCAAATTGTAATGACAAACAAATGCCAACAATAAAATCATTTTTAAAGGGCAATAATTAAAGCGAATCGGATATGTTGAATGATGCACTCAAACCACCCGATCCTTGTTACACTGTTTTTGATTTGAAGCATTTTCTTCATAAATAGGATTGAAAATACTCAATTTATCTATAATCTTAACGATAAGATGGTGTTTGTTTTCAAAATAGAATTCAATACAATCTTAATTCAACCTATTATCAGTTCAAATTTATATATTGAGATTCAGTCTATATGCAGATTTACTTGGCACGAAACAATCAACAAGCTGGTCCATATACGCTCGAGCAATTAAATCAAATGCTTGCCAATCAGCAAGTCATGCTAACTGATTTGGCATGGCATCAAGGCATGGCAGAGTGGAAAGCTTTAGGTGAGCTTACCCAGGGAAAATCGGTATATCAACCTGAGGGTTATGTCGCACCAACCGCAACACCTGACACGCCTTTCCAGAACAACCCGCCTATAACAGTGTCTGGTACGCAACCACGCACCCAAGCAACTACGCAAAAAAATACACTTGCCAGTATTCCCAGCCGTATTCTGGCCAAAATTGTAGACGTGTTACTCTGGTTACCAGCGACTTTTATTCTGACTGGATTCTTCACCCCTGAACAGGAAGTCCGCTTTGCAGAATTGAACCAAGAGTTCATGAATGTGATACTCAACAGTGATGCTGATCCTACCATGGCGCAGCAACTGCAAACCCAGATGTTTGAGATGTTTTCTCAACAAGCCTGGATTGCAACTGCGGTCTATTTACTGATCATGCTGGTGATTCAAGCCTACCTTATTGCCAAATCTGGGCAAAGTATTGGCAAAAAAATGACGAAAATCAAAATTGTAGATGCTGAATCTGGTGAGAAAGTTAGCTTATTACGTGCCTTCACCATTCGTAGCGTATTCTTTATATTTCTGAATATCATCTTCATGCCCTTGAGTTTAATGATTGACTGGGCCTTCGGATTGGGTAAAAAACGTCAGACCCTGCACGATAAACTGGCAAAAACTCAAGTGGTAAAACAATAATTTTGAATCACTTAAAATGGGATGATATTCATCCCATTCTTTCTTACATAACTTTGAAATTGAAATAAAATTCCTATAAATATTCCTAAATCCCGAGCAACAAAATCGGTTTTTATTACAGGCATTTAAAGCGGCTTTAGATATAGCTTAGTTCGTCAATCTCAGGCATAATGCCCTACAACGTAGCGGTGTATTATGATTAATAGGATGTTTTGTAAAAATCAGCCTTTTTCGTCATGTGCACTTTAATCGCTATCCCATATTAAATTAGGGAATGGGACTCTTCACCGAGGTTGTAAAATGAGACAAACGATTTTAGCTGTATTGTCTTTATCTGCGATGACTGCACTCTTGACCGGGTGTGGTGGTGATATGGTACTTCTGAACTCTAAAGGTCCAGTTGCAGCAGGTCAAAGTAACCTGATGATGACTGCGATTTACTTAATGCTGTTGGTGGTTATTCCATCAATCATCATGGCATTATGGTTCGGTTGGAAATATCGTGCATCGAATAAAGACGCAGACTATAAACCTACATGGACACACTCTACTGCGATTGAAATTGTAGTATGGGGTATTCCTGTCATTATTATTGGTATTTTAGCTTGGTTAACTTGGTGGGGTTCCCACAAGTATGACCCATACCGTCCAATTGAAGCAGATAAAGCACCATTAACTGTTCAAGTTATTGCTGAACAATTTAAATGGATCTTCATCTATCCTGAGCAAAACATTGCAACAATTAACGAATTGCGTTTCCCAGAGAAAACTCCGGTAAGCCTTCGTATCACGTCTAACTTCACGATGAACTCTTTCTTCATCCCGGCGTTAAGTGGTCAGATTTATGCAATGGCAGGCATGCAAACTCACCTTAACTTCTTAGCTGATGAAACGAGTCCAGCTGAAGGTTATCGTGGTTTCTCTTCAAACTATTCAGGCTATGGCTTCTCACAAATGCGCTTCCGTGCACATTCTGTGACTGATGCTCAATTCGCTGAATGGGTTGCTGCAGTTCAATCAGGTAATGGTACTTCAGTAAATCCTGTTGCAGTTCAAAAAACTGTTTTAGACCAAGCTGAATTTGCGACCTTACGTGACGGCAACCGTTCACAAAAACAAATTGATGCAATGGTTCGTAATGCAAGAACAGATTTAGAGAAACGACTTGCTGAAACTGCACAAGCAGAAGGCCCATATAAGACTCAGCCACATCCTGTGACTTATTATTCTTCTGTCGAGTCTGGTTTGTTTGAATCTGTGATTCACAACTATATGAGTAACTACCACGGTGCTGATCATACAGCTCCTGTAGAAGCTGCAGCGACTGATGCTGTTGCTCAGGAAGCATCTGCTTCTGAAGCTCATGTAGCAGGTGAACATGCGACTGCTTCTCAAGGAGAATAAGACATGAGCTTCTTAGGTAAGTTAGGTCCAGATGCAATTCCTTACGATCCAATCGTATTGGCAACTGTTGCAATGATGATCTTGGGTGCTATCGCAGTTGTTGCTGGTATTACCTACTTCAAAAAATGGGGCTACTTGTGGAACGAATGGTTCACATCTGTAGACCATAAAAAAATTGGTATCATGTATATCTTCGTATCTGTGATCATGCTGGTGCGTGGTTTCGCCGATGCGATCATGATGCGTCTTCAGCAGTTCCTTGCAAAAGGTGGCGGCGAAGGTTATTTACACCCTGAGCATTACGACCAGATCTTTACCGCGCATGGCGTGATCATGATCTTCTTCGTGGCAATGGGTCTTGTAGTTGGTTTAATGAACATCTCTGTACCGCTTCAAATCGGTGCACGTGACGTTGCATTCCCATTATTGAACTCACTCAGCTTCTGGTTATTTGCCGGCGCTGCGGGTCTGATGATGGTTTCACTTGCGTTAGGTGAATTCGCTGCAACAGGCTGGATGGCATACCCTCCACTGTCAGGTATCGAATATTCTCCAGGCGTAGGTATGGACTACTACATCTGGGCACTGCAAATTTCAGGTCTAGGTACGCTATTAACGGGTGTTAACTTCTTTGTTACCATCATCAAAATGCGTGCGCCTGGCATGAAACTCATGGAAATGCCAATCTTTACCTGGACATCTTTATGTACAGCAGTATTGATTATTGCGGCTTTCCCGGTGTTGACTGCAACAATTGCAATGCTAACGCTTGACCGTTACTTCGATTTCCACTTCTTTACAAATGACCTGGGTGGTAGCCCAATGTTGTATGTAAACCTGATTTGGACTTGGGGTCACCCAGAAGTGTATATCTTGGTATTACCAGCATTTGGTATTTACTCAGAAGTTGTTGCGACTTACTCGCGCAAAGCTTTGTTCGGTTACAAATCCATGGTGTATGCAACAGTAGCAATCACAGTATTGTCATTCGTTGTATGGGTTCACCACTTCTTTACTATGGGTGCAGGTGCCAACGTTAACGCGTTCTTCGGTATCATGACCATGATTATTGCGATTCCTACAGGTGTGAAGATCTTCTCTTGGTTATTCACCATGTACAAGGGTCGCATTGTTTACACAACCCCAATGCTGTGGACACTTGGCTTCCTTGTGACTTTCGGTATCGGTGGTTTAACAGGTGTATTGATGGCGGTTCCACCAGCGGACTTCCTGGTACACAACTCTTTATTCCTGATCGCTCACTTCCATAACGTAATTATTGGTGGTGTAGTATTTGCGATGTTCGCAGGTATCATCTTCTACTGGCCGAAAATGTTCGGTTGGAGACTGAATGAAACTTGGGGTAAAGCAGCATTCTGGTTCTGGTTCTTCGGTTTCTACTTTGCATTCATGCCACTTTATATCCTTGGTTTCATGGGTATGACTCGTCGTCTGAATACATTTGACAACCCAGATTGGGACCCATATGTAAATATCGCGATGTTCGGTTCAGTTCTTGTTGCACTTGGTATCGTATGTTTCGTTATGCAAATCGTGGTTGGTTTCTTACAACGTGACCAACGTCTAGATTTGACTGGCGACCCATGGGATGGCCGTACGCTTGAATGGTCGACATCTTCTCCTGCTCCGTTCTATAACTTTGCTCATCTTCCAAAGATCAATGGTATTGATACTTTCTGGGTTGAGAAAGAAAATGGTGTTGCATATGCAAAACCAACGAAGTATGAAGATATCCATATGCCAACGAATCGTGCTGCTGGTTTCGTTATCGCGATGTTCATCACTGTAATGGGCTTCGGTTTAATCTGGCACATCTGGTGGTTAGTAGTTGTTACGTTCATTGCTTCTATCATTAGCTTCATCGTGTCTTCTTTCACCAAGAAAGTGGATTACTATGTTCCTGCTGCTGAAGTTGAGCGTATTGAAAACGAACGCTATGCGATTCTTGAAAAACACTTGAAGAAGGACTAAGACAATGGCTGAAGTACTTCATCACGATAACCACGGACACGATGAGCATCATCACGATGATACTGACATCACCGTCTTTGGTTTCTGGACTTACTTGATGAGTGACCTTGTCCTGTTCGGTACACTCTTCATTGCGTTCGCTGTTTTAAGTAGCCACATTCCTGTGGGTACTCCAAGTGCGAGAGACCTGTTTGGCGACTCTTTAGGTTTCGTTCTGACTGAAACCTTCGCTCTCTTGATCTCTTCTGTAACCTTTGGTTTTGCAGTTCTTGCTGCATACAAAAAAGACGTTGCAAAAGTACTGACTTGGTTAGCGATTACTTGGGTATTCGGTGCTATCTTCATCGGCATGGAACTATATGAGTTCAATCACTTAGTTCATGCGGGTCACGGTCCAAGCACAAGTGCGTTCTTATCTGCGTTCTTTACCTTGGTAGGTACGCACGGTATTCACGTAACTTCTGGTCTGGTCTGGATGATCGTGTTAATGGTTCAAATCAAGAAATATGGTTTGACTCTTGCAAACACACGTCGTCTAGCTTGCCTAAGCTTGTTCTGGCACTTCCTTGACATCGTTTGGATCTGTGTATTCAGCGTAGTTTACTTGATGGGAGTTCTGTAATGAGTCACGATCACAACTCAGCTGGTGCATCACACGGTAACGTTAAGCAATATACAATTGGCTTCGTACTTTCTGTCATCCTTACCGTAATTCCATTCGGTATGGTGATGGCAGGCGGTTTTGAACGCGGTATCTTGATTGCAGTAATTGCGATTACTGCGGTTGCTCAGATTCTTGTGCAGTTAATTTACTTCCTGCATATGAACTCTTCTTCAGAGCAACGCTGGAACGTGATTGCGTTCGTGTATACCATCTTAACCATCGCTATTCTTTTAGTAGGTTCTGTATGGATCATGAATTACCTACACTACAACATGATGATCTAAACTGGTCGTCATGTTGAAAAAGTATTTATTCCTGACTAAGCCAGGAATTCTCTTCGGTAACTTTGTTACCACTTTGGGTGGCTACTTCGTAGCCACTCAAGGTTCTGTAGATTTCCTTCTCCTGCTTATTACCCTTCTCGGTACTACGCTTGTCGTAGCATCAGGATGTGTGGTCAACAACGTGATTGACCAGGACATCGACCAAAAAATGCAGCGCACACAAAATCGTGCTCTGGTCATCAAAACTATCTCTGAACCTGTTGCCCTGGCTTTTGCTCTGGTCTTAGGCCTCATTGGTTTTAGCATTTTATGGTTCTGGGTAAATGCGTACGCTTTTCTTTTCGCGGTGATTGGTTTTGTTGTATATGTTGGTTTCTACAGCCTATGGACAAAACGAACCACAATTCATCAAACTGTAGTCGGCAGTATTTCTGGTGCAGCTCCGCCTGTCATTGGTTATACCGCTGTGGCCAATCAATTTGACCTGGGTGCATTACTGATCTTTTTAGGTTATGCGTTGTGGCAAATGCCTCACTCATGGGCAATTGCGGTTTACCGCTTTGATGATTACAAAAATGCAGGCATTCCCATTTTGCCTGTGGCGCGCTCGATTCATCGTACCAAGATCGAATCACTTTTGTATGTGGTGTTATTCACCCTGACTATGAATGCGTTATTTGTATATGGCTATGCCAATTGGTTGTATGCAGTCATTTTAAATCTATTGTGCATTTACTGGTTGTATATCGGTGTCATTGGATTTAAAGCTGAAAATGATCAGCTTTGGGCAAAGAAATATTTTCTGTTCTCTGTCATCCTGATTACCGTGATCAGTATTGTATTTAGCTTTACTTCAACTACGCCATCTACACAGATAGTATTTTTTTAAAAAGATAGAGAGTTCGTCTCTATCTTTTTTTATTTCAGAATCAACGTCTCATATGTTCATGCATCGGTTGCATCGCATGGCAGTCATAACACAAAGCACTCAAATTGATTAAACGGTTATCGGCTTTATTACCATTAATATGATGCGTATGTAAGTTTGCATGATCGTGAGTACAATCTTTTGTACATGCTTCACAGCGCCATTGTTTCGATTTTCTGTATTTATAGGAAATATACTTCCAGTCCATTTGATATTGATTAACTACAATATCATTTTGGTCTGTATATAACACTTGAATCATCGCCTGATAAAATTGTGGCTCAAACTTGAGATAAAAATCACTTAAGTCTAATTTTTTGGATATCTGGTTTTTTTCCATCGGTGTCATCGAAGTTTTATAGCCGTTTAACTTTAATTGACTTAGACAGTATTTACAGACATCCAAATCATACTCACCACTTTTAATTTGGTTTGTATAATTTGAAATAAAGCGAATTTTACGAATTTTATCTGTGCGTGCTGAACACACATAACGCTGTATACGCCCAGCAGCCTTCATTTCTTTGAGCTTATGACAATGACAAATGTGTAATTTAGGCAGACTCTCTTCTTGCTTATTTCCCTGAAAAGCATCCTGAATATTCAGAGAAACCATCACGCCTTTATAATAAAGCAAACCCGAAGGAGAGCTTGTAATATCACCAATATCAACCTCGACACCTTCATGCAAATCATATAAATCTGCGTAGGTAATACCATTGCGAAAGGGTAAATCAGTAATATCTAAAAGCTTTGCTTTCATTTGACTTCTTAATTCATTTAAGAAGTCACTAGTTAAAAAATCAACGAGCTGCATTTGAATCACCATAGGCAACAGCACGAATTCTATCTTCAGCGGTTGTCACCACTCTAAATTCTACACGTTGTGATGCACCGTAATGCTCTCTATTAGAGCCACTCGCAGGTTGCCCATTTTTACCTAAAGGTGCAGCCGAAGAAAATCCAATTGCTCTGAATTTACGTTTTAACCACGCTTTTTCTACCGTTGTTAATAATGAACTTTGTAGTAAATAAATTAAGGTATTTTGTGCACGTGTTTGAGAAAGCTGCATGTTACGAATATAAGCCTCTTCCTCACCAACACCTTTTGCCCAGAAACTTGACGTATGCCCTTCAATACGAATTTCTTTAATATTATCAACAAAACGATCTTGCATCACCGAACGAATATAAATAGGGAAATATTCATTCAGTGCCTGCTTAAATTCAGCACTTAAATCTGCTGAACCTGCCTTAAAAAGAATTTCCTCATTATTAAAGCGCACTGTTAAGTCAGGACTTAGAGTTGCACCCCACTTGGTCAATTTACTTTGTAGCTTTTGCTCTAATTGCGAATGTAATTGTTGTTCATCCGCCTTAAAAATTCGTGGGATATCGACTGATTCTTTAACACGTATCATGTAAATGACACTAATAAGCAAAAACACCATCATCAGTGCAGTCATAATATCGCTTAAACTAATCCATTGATCAGAATTCGTTGCACGCTGACGCATAAAGGGCAACATTAAGATCTCACTCCCTGATCAATCGAGTCGATAATATTTTTTAAATTTTCTGTAATTGGCTCATAATCTTGTGCAAACTTGGTTGAAAGTGCACCTAATTGCTGAGCGAGTGTGATCAATGACTGATTCAATGTCTGCTGCAATTGAGTTTCAATCGTGCTTAAACCATCGCTTAATTGCTGCTGCGTCTGTTCAAATGATTGCTTCATTTGCTTTTGCATTTGTTCAGCTTGCTGTGCAGACGTTGTTTGTATCTGTAGCGCACGCGCATGACTAGACTCCAAATAGTCATGAATTTCAGTAAAGATCGTTTCGGTCAGTTGATTTATTTTATCCATTTGCGATTCAGTCTTGTTAAAACTCTCTGCAAACAATTGACGCGTTTGATCAACCTCTACAAGTTTTGCATCCAAAGCGCCATAGAAATGCTCAATACGGTTGTTAAACTCATAGTTGGTATGATCAATGGATTGAATGGCTTGCTCTACTTGTAAAATAATTTGCTTAAAACCATCCACATTATGCAACACAGTTGAAAAATCATTTTTCACCTGTTCAATCTGAGACAACATTCCCTCATAATTTGTGGTCTGTTGTTCTACGTGAGATGCGTATTGCTCCTGCCAATCTACTAAACGGTTTACAGATTGATTAAGTTGCTTAAAGTTTTCACCCAAACTATCTGTTAAATTTTCATTGAAACGTTGAATTGCTTGTTCCAGGGCCTTAATGAAAATATCAGTGGTCTGTTCTGCTTGCTTTTGTGCAAACGAAACAAATTCGTTTCTTAATTCTGCGATTTCACCTGCAATATAACCTTGTGTACTGCGTTGAATTTGCTCAATACCACCTAAACTACTACTGATCGATTGAAGCATTTCTTGCATATTATTTTTATTATTTTTATCTAAATTTAGGCCAAAATTTTCAATGGCTTTTACTAAATTCTGATGATGATTTTGATTATCAGTATAAATTTTTTCTAAAAATTGGCTCTGCTTTGCTAAAATTTGATGCTCTTCATAAAACTGCTGCACCTGCTTATCTGCCTGTAAATCAGTATCATTTTCTTTAAACTTAATAAGTGCATGAAATTTAATTAAAATTGAAGCAAGAATACCTGCAAATGACCCCCAAAATGCAGTTTTAATACCATTTACTAGAGTCGATAGACTTCCCGTTGGATCCTCTGTGTCAAAGCCCGCAAGCCCCAAAGCAACACCAAAGAAGGTAAAGCCAATCCCTATTGTAATCAGTAAACTTGGGTAAGCAGGATTAGCCTTTTCATGCAAGCGATCTAAACGAATAAAATAAATAAAGAAAACAACAATAACTACAATTGCAAGGAAATGAAAAATTTTGGAAAAAACATCAAGAAAATCTAACATGACAGAGGGAAAGGAAATAAAATTATGTGAATAGTATCACTATAAATAATTGTTCCCACAAAAAAAATTCAATAAACACAAAAGAATAAATATAACTTAATATTTTAATTTAGCTATTTCAAAGCTATGACTTGTATTTTAAACCTAAACCCTCTAAAATTCTTGGCTCGCAAACACTGCGACACAACCTTGGTTGTGACTCCTTGCTTCAATTTACTTAAATTGGGGCTGTCCAAACCGTAAGGAGCTGACAATGCGTCATTACGAAATCGTACTTTTAGTACACCCTGATCAAAGCGATCAAGTCGTTGGTATGGTAGAACGCTACCTAACTCACATCAAAGAAGCTGAAGGTCAAATCCACCGTCTTGAAGACTGGGGCCGTCGTCAATTGGCTTACCCAATCAACAAGATCCACAAAGCTCACTACATTCTTATGAATGTTGAGTGTGGTCAGACTACTCTTGATGAGCTTGAAGAATTGTTCCGTTATAACGATGCAATCATTCGTAGCCTTATCATCCGTCGTGAAAACGCAATCACTGAAGAGTCACTATTGGCGAAAAGTGCTGAAGAAAAACGTGCGCGTAAAGCTCAACGTGAAGAAGCACAACACGCTCAAGACTCTGCTGAAGCTTAAGGAGAACATAACATGGCACGTTTTTACCGTCGTCGCAAGTTCTGCCGCTTTACAGCTGAGAACGTTACGTACATCGACTACAAAGATATCGACACTTTAAAACAGTACATCACTGAAAACGGCAAGATTGTTCCTAGCCGTATTACAGGTACTAAAGCTCGTTACCAACGTCAATTGGCGCTAGCTATTAAACAAGCTCGCTTCTTGTCTTTGATCCCTTACACTGACAATCATAAGTGAGGTTGAGCTGTGGATATTATCTTATTACAACGCATTAAAAACCTAGGTAAACTAGGCGATAAAGTATCAGTTAAAGCTGGTTATGGCCGTAACTTCCTTATCCCACAAGGTATGGCAGTTGCTGCAACAGAATCAAACACTGCTGCTTTTGAAGCTCGTCGTGCTGAACTTGAGAAAGCTGAAGCTGATGTTTTAGCTGCTGCTCAAGCACGTGCTGACCAATTGAACGAAGTAAATATCGTAATCACTGCGAAAGCTGGTGACGAAGGTAAACTATTCGGTTCTATCGGTACTCGTGACATCGCTGACGCGTTGACAAATGCTGGTCTAGAAGTAGACCGTGCAGAAGTACGTCTTCCAAATGGCGCACTTCGTCACACTGGCGAATTTAACATCGCAATCCAATTGCACCATGATGTTACTGCAGAAGTTCTGGTTACTATCGTAGCTGAGTAATTTCTCGCCTCAAAAAGAGCATGCGAAAGCATGCTCTTTTTTTATCTATAAAAAAATGACAGGTATCTCCTGCTTAAAAATTATTTTATTACCCATACAAATGAAAATTTACCCTTCGCATTTGATTTCAGAACGCGTATGATTTCATGTCGTAGTGAATAAAAGCTATTCATCTCCGATAATGTTTAACCATTGTATTTAAAATCAGGGATTTATATGTCACAGGCGAATGCCAGCAAAAAGCCGACCAGCGCTAATATCGAAATCAGTACTGAGAACAGCAATCTCAAGGAATTTCGTACTCCACCGCACAATTTAGCGATTGAACAAGCCGTACTTGCTGCATTAATGACCGTTGCCGAATCTTTTGAACAGGTCGGTGATGTGCTGACTGAAAATGATTTTTATGCGACCCGACATAAATATATTTTCCGCGCCATTGATCAACTCTCTAAAGAAAACTCACCTTATGATGCGGTACTGGTGCATGACTGGCTGATCAAGCAGAATTTACTGGATGCGATTGGCGGTGAAGAATATCTGATGCAGCTCATGGCAGACTCGCCATCGAGTTTCTACAACCTGGAAACCTATGCAGGCAAAATTAAAGAATTCTCCACCCTGCGCAGCATGATTAAAGTCAGCTCTGAAATTTTACAAAATGCCTATGACACCAAAGGCCGTACCGTCAGTGAAATTCTGGACTTGGCTGAAACCAATATTTTCTCGATTGCAGAACAACATAATAACAATGCCAAGGCGCAAGGGCCTAAACCGATTAACTCTGTCGTTGCCGATGTTTTTGATAAATTGAATGAATTATCACAAATGGAAGGTAGCATTACCGGTTTAACCACAGGTTTTGTGGAACTGGATAATAAAACCTCAGGCATGCAATCCGGCGACCTGATTATTGTCGCAGCGCGTCCGTCCATGGGTAAAACCACTTTTGCCATGAATCTGGTCGAAAGCGTTTTATTTAATAACAACCTGCCGGCGCTGGTCTATTCTATGGAGATGCCAGCGGATTCGATTGCCATGCGTTTGATTTCGTCATTTGGCCGTGTGCATCAGGGGCATTTGCGTTCAGGCAAAATGGACAGCGATGAGTGGTCAAAAGTGACCAGTACCATTGTGCATTTACAGGAAAAAAACCTGTATATCGATGATTCCTCTGCCCTGCCACCAACTGAATTACGTTCCCGTGCCCGTCGTATTGCCAAAATGCATGGTGGCAAACTCGGCTGTATCATGGTCGATTATCTTCAGTTGATGAAAGTACCCGGTATGGGCGACAACCGTGTCGGCGAGATCTCGGAAATTTCACGAAGTTTAAAAGCCTTAGCCAAAGAAATGCAGTGCCCTGTGATTGCACTTTCCCAGTTAAACCGCGCCCTGGAAAACCGCCCCAATAAACGCCCGGTGATGTCCGATTTACGTGAATCCGGTGCAATCGAGCAGGATGCCGATTTGATCATGTTCATTTACCGCGACGAGGTTTATAACAAGGAATCAAAGGAAGCCGGCACTGCTGAAATTATTATTGGTAAGCAGCGTAACGGCCCGATTGGTACGGTACGTCTGGCTTTCGAAGGTCAATATACCCGTTTTAGTAATCTCTCACCTGAGTTTTATGCTCAGTATGATGATGAAGAGTAAACAAGCTCAATCATCAGATTTCCATCGTCCCTCCAGGAGTAATTTAGGGTGCGCCAAGCTACAGTTTATATTGACAGTGCAGCACTGCAATATAATTTAAACCGTGTCAAACAACTTGCCCCAACCGCTAAAATCGTCAGTATGGTCAAAGCCAATGCTTACGGACATGGAGTTAAAGACTGCCTGGCAGCCTTAAGTGCAAGCGATGCTTTTGGTGTCGCATGCTTACAAGAAGCCCTGGAAATTCGTGAACTGGGTTATCAACAGCCGATCACGCTCATCGAAGGTGTTTTTGTTGCAGACGAAATGCCAATCGTGATTGATCAGAATATTGAAGTGATTGTGCATCAGCAGGCACAGGTCGATTGGCTCTTGGCACATAAAGATGCTTATATCGCCAAAGACCTGAAAGTCTGGGTCAAGCTGAATAGCGGGATGAACCGTCTTGGCTTTAAAATTGATGTAATTAAAGACGTGATCAATCAACTCAAAGCTGAAGGTTTTACTTGTGTTTTGGCGATGCATTTTGCCAATGCCGATGCTGATCACCCGCTGAATGATGAACAAATTCGTCAATTCTTAGAAATTAAAAATGACTGCGCACCATTGATGGGTTCATGCTGTAATTCAGCAGCCATTTATAAATATCCAGAATTGCATTTTGATTTTGTCCGTCCCGGGATCATGCTTTATGGCGCGACTCCATTTGCAGATCGTGATGTGCATGATCTGGATTTAAAACCAGTCATGACCTTTACTGCCGAAGTGATTGCACTTAACCATATCAAGGCAGGTGAGCATGTCGGTTATGGTTCAACATTTACAGCTGAGCAAGACATGACACTTGCGATTGTTTCAATTGGCTATGGTGATGGCTACCCTCGTGCTTTCCCGAAACAGAACTATGTGGCGATTAATGGCCAGCAAACGCGTGTCATTGGTCGTGTAGCAATGGACATGATCGCGATTGATGTAACTGCGATGCAGGTAAAACCTGGCACTCAAGTCGAACTTTGGGGGAATACTCGTTTGGTCGATGAGGTTGCTGAAGCCAATGGCACTATTGGTTATGAACTGTTATGCAGACTCAGTCATCGTCCGCTACGTAAAGTTATTTGAGTTGATCCTCAGAGCCAAAAAAGTCCAACAGAAGTTGGGCTTTTTATTTAAGCTGATTTTTGTTCTTCAGCCTGCTCTAAACTCAATTTCTCTAATAAAGCATCGACATGATGTTGCTGAAAGGCAAAAGGATTAAAGTCATTAAATCCCATGTCCTGACAGAATTGCTGGATTTGACTGCGTTTAGAAATATACTTCATCGACCAGTCGGGGAAACTCGGATATTCGATTTCCTTGGTCTCAAACAATTTAATATCATGATGGCGAGGATCTTTATTGAGTCTCTCGAGCAGCAGACTTTTTAAGGTTAAACACTCACCTTCCAGACATTGAAAAAAATAACCATCGGCAAAATACAGCACGCCTGTGACTTGATAGCGATGATTAAAATCACGTGCTTCTTTCAGGATATTGGTCAGATCTTCAAGCAAATCAACTTTAGAAGACGTACTTTTACTGGCGTAACAAAATTGGTACATGCGCTAACTTATCTATTTTTATTATGCTGGTGCACAGAAGTTCATACTGTACGCGAAAAAACTGAACCAGAATACCTTTTACATAAAATATTCATTCGATGGAACAGGTAGCGCTGCCAGTCCTTTTTTCAAGGTGTCTGACCATTGCCGGCTGATCGACGTGAAATATTCATCATCTTCGGCAATACGTTTACCCCTCGGCATCATTAAACTGTCTTTTTTATACACCAGCACATCGAGTGGCATACCGACCGATACATTGGAACGTAAGGTCGATGCAAATGAAATGAGCGAACAACGCAGAGCTTCATCCAGCGGCATATCATAAGTCAAGGCGCGATCCAGGATCGGCTTGCCATATTTACTCTCGCCAATCTGGAAATACGGCGTGGCACAGATAAAATTTCCTTGCGGATACACATGATAGAGCTGCATTTCTTGATCTTTGAGCTGACCACCCACCAGTAAATTACAATAATAATTACTCTGTTCCAAAATGTCGCTGGTGACATTGGCGATGACTCTCTTAAGCGTGCTCCCGATCAGTTCAGCCACATCAAACATGGTATGCAGACTGAGTATATTGGGTTCCTGCTTCAACTCCAGCTGATTTTTGATACGCCCAATTACGGCTTGTGTTGTGGCCAGATTTCCGGAGGCCTGTATGACGATCATACGCTCCCCAGGAATACCAAAGGTATACAGTTTGCGAAAGACAGAAATATGATCTACTCCGGCATTGGTCCGTGTATCACTAATAAAAAGCATACCTTGCTCTAAACGTAGCGCACAACAATACGTCATTCTTTTGTCCTTATTAACATCCTAGTACCTGAACAATGGAATGCATGGATTCCACTCCGCCCTTCTCCCTCACACCGCGTACCGGTGCTACATCCCAATAATCCCGCCCAATGGCTACATAAATATGCGAGCTTGGACTAAACAGCAGATTACTCACATCAAAACAATACCATGTCTGCTCTACAAACACCTCTGCCCAGGCATGACTGGCCAGATGTGAAGCATTTTGTGCATATAAATAGCCAGAAACATAACGGGCAGCTAAGCCCAGATATTTACACATGGCAATGAAAATATGACTATGATCCTGACAGACCCCCTGACGTGCTTCAAAGGCATCTATGGCAGAGCCTTGCACTGAGGTGCTATTGGAAATATAAGGGACATGTTCCAGCAAGGCCTGTGCCAGTTCAATCAGACGTTGACGGCTTAATGCAGGGACATGAGCTTGTGCAAAATCTTTCATTGCTGCATTACATTGCGTTGATTCGGTTGGCTGTAAAAAAATATTGGGATTGATTGAATCATTCAGTCCA
Source organism: Acinetobacter sp. YH12254 (assembly GCF_013417415.1). NCBI lineage: Bacteria > Pseudomonadati > Pseudomonadota > Gammaproteobacteria > Moraxellales > Moraxellaceae > Acinetobacter > Acinetobacter sp. YH12254. The sequence goes on from NZ_VPEB01000002.1 coordinate 102,489, forward strand.
GTCTGATGCGCGGGATTCAGCTCGACAATCCCTTGCGCCATGATCGTTAAGGAATAATAAGGTTCACGCTGGTTACAGGTCATCCACAGATTATGAAAGGCATCTTTTCGGATTTCTTTATTCCCCGGTACACTAATATCCCAGGAATGCACCCGTTGATGCGCATTGCTCGAAGGCATCATTTTGATGTACTGAATACTGTTCCTCACCTCAGCTGTATACATATAATGCGTTTGGTGATTCACCATCAATTTCATACATCTGCCTCAAACAGTTGATGGATATGGTCACTAAACTGATAGAACTGAATCCGGTTCGGTTCTGTACGCAACTGTTCCCAGTATTGCTCCAGGTCACCCCAGCCCATTTCCACTAGAATTCTGACTACATCATCGATCTTGCACAGTGTCGTACTGGTTTCTTCACCGAGTCGTAACTGATGATCGAGCTGTTCGACACATTGTCCCAGGCTAAAGAACAGAAAAATATCGGCAGATTCAGCTTCCAGAATATCTTCACATTCAGTCACCACTTCACAAATATAACCAGCATTTTTGTCTGCAGTTTTGATCAGTTTCATTAGTTCTGCATAGCCTGATGCAGACAATACTCCGCGTAGTTCCTGAATATTATCTTTAGCCACTTTAAACTGCTGGCTAAAAGATGCGGTCTGAGTTGAATCTAGTACCAATTCATTTAAGGAACTGGCATCAAAAGCGGGTAAACAAAAAGCATGGGCATAGGCCACAGCTGCTTCGTCTTCTAAAAATGGAAAGCGCGCACATAAAAAATGAGTGCGAGATAAATAACGCCCTAACCAAAAAATATGTTGTGCATTGCTATTCAGCAAAACCATGACATTTTCCTTCTTTGGAATATTATGAATGTAAATTGTCGACTACCCAGGTATCTTTAATACCGCCACCCTGTGATGAATTCACCACCAGTGAACCGGGCTGCATCGCTACACGTGTCAAGCCACCCTGCACAATTTCAGTACGGTAAGGCGAGCTTAAGACAAATGGGCGCAAGTCAATATGACGTTCAGCAATACCAAAATTGGTCAAAGTCGGACTAACCGATAAGTCCAAAGTTGGCTGCGCAATATACAAATGCGGCGCAGCTAAAATTTTCTCCCTGAAAAATTCAATTTGCTGTTTCGAAGCCTGTGGCCCAATCAGCATGCCATAACCACCCGAACCCTGAGCTTCTTTTACCACCAGCTGGTCCAGATGGGCCAACACATAGCTTAAATCTTGCTGATTACGACATTGATACGTCGGAACATTTTTTAGTATTGGCTGTTCACCCAAATAAAAATGAATCATTTTATCGACATATGGATAAATCGATTTGTCATCTGCGACACCTGTACCCGGTGCGTTGGCAATCAGGACATTATTTTGTAAATAAGCTGACATTAAGCCAGGTACACCCAGGGTACTCTCCGGTTTAAAGCATAATGGATCGAGATAAGCATCATCGACCCGTCTATAAATAACATCGACTCTTTGGCGACCACGTATAGTTTTTACATAAACCTTCGAGTCATCAACAAAAAGATCACGTGATGTTACCAACGGTACATTCATTTCTCTTGCGAGAAAGGCGTGCTCATAGTAAGCACTATTAAAACGCCCTGGCGTCAGCACTACGACAAAGGGTTTGTCGACATGGGCATTTTCGATCAGGATTTCTTTTAAAAGCTGGGGGTATTGCTCAATTCCAGCAATCTTGGACTGTTCAAATATTTTCGGCATCAGCTTTTGGCTAATCTTACGGCATTCCAGCATATAAGAGACACCCGATGGCGTTCTAAGATTGTCCTCCAAGACATAAAATTTGCCCTTGGAATCACGTATTACATCAATGCCACTAATCTGGCTATAAATCCTGCCTTTCAGGCTATGTTGATACATATGCGGCTGATAAGCCTCATGCGTCAAAATCTGGAGTTCAGGAATGATATTGGCTTTTAAAATATCCTGTTGATGATAAATGTCATGTAAAAACAGATTCAGTGCGCGCACGCGTTGTGCCGACCCCAGAGCCACCATATTCCACTGTTTGCGGTCAATCACTCGTGGAATGATATCGAAAGGAATGCTTCGCTCTACCCCCTCTTTATCTTCGTAAACCGTAAAGCTAATGCCATGATGTAAAAAATGTTCTTTTGCCACCTGATTCAGAGCATTCAATTCATCCAGCGTGTGTTGGGATAACCATTCTTCCAGTCTTTGACTTGCCTGACTGGACATGACTTGCTCATCCTGCATTTCATTAAAGAATTTTGAAGACAACTGTTGAAATAAAAGTTGTGGATTTGCTGTAGTCGATACCGTTGCTGTTTTAGCCTCTATAAAATTTTTCCCAAGATTTTGGGAACTAAAATTATCAATTTTTTCAATTACATTTGTATCCCGATTTCCTTTAAGCATACAAACCTCGTCTTATCATCTATTATAATTAAATCAAAGCAATATCCATGCCATTGAACCTATATTGCGACTACCATTAATCTAATAAATGCGCCCTGAACTCAATGCCATTTCTTACCAAGTTGTTTTTAGTTTGTAGGACAATTGTTGCGCAGAAAGACTTGCGAAAAAATGAGAGTTTTTTTATTGTGTTAGTCTAAGCCTAAATCCCATCCTCTTTATCGCCAGCAAAATAAATTATGTCAGCACAAGAAAAAGAAACTTCGAATAGCCTGTATCGCCAATGGCAAATCTTGTCGCGTCTTTCTACCGGCAAATGGATGGGAACACGTGAATTACAGGAAATCTTGAATCGCGAAGGAATTGATATCAGCCTGCGTACCATTCAGCGTGACCTGAACCAGATTGCGCAGCGCTTTCCAATCGAAAGCAGCAAGACCACACCACAAGGCTGGCGTTGGCGCTCAGATGCACCGCTGCAAAGCTTGCCGCATATGACCAGCTCACAGGCGGTCACCTTTATGATGGTCGAAGAACATTTAAAACATTTGCTGCCACCGAGCCTGATCGAAGAAATGAATCCCTGGTTTGATCTGGCACGCCGCAGTCTGTCCTCGCAAAACAATGTCCGCCAATGGATTAATCGGGTACGGATTGTGCCAGCCACCCAACCGCTCATTCCACCTTTCGTGGATAAGACTGCACAGCAGGCGGTATATGAAGGCTTGTTGCAGGACAAACAGCTGGAATGTGTCTATCAGGGCCGCGGTCACAACAGCGAAGAAAAGACTTATATCCTCAATCCACTGGCTTTGGTGCAAAAAGGCTCCATCATTTATCTGGTCTGTACCCGTCATGACAAATCTGATATTCAGACCTTTGCCCTGCACCGTTTTAAATCGGCAGTAGTTCTCAATTCACGTGCCCTGCATCCGGTGAATTTTGATATTGATGACTATATCGATTCTGGTGCATTGGGCTTCCGGGTGGATTTCAATCACCCTACTGAAAATGTCATGCTAAAACTGAGCATGTCGGAATCGAATGCACATTATTTTGAGGAAAGTCAGCTCAGTAAAGATCAGAAGATTGAAAAACTGGACAATGGTATGTCGCTGATTAGTGCAACGGTTCCTTTTACTTCACAACTGGTGTGGTGGCTGCGCAGCTTTGGTAAAAAGATTAAACATATTGAACCCAGTATGGTGTCCAATGCAGTTAGCCAGATGGATGAGGAAAACCCTTAACCAAATGGATTTCATTCAGCTTTAATAATTCCAGAATAAAAAAATCCCCAGATTGGGGATTGGAGAATTATGCTTGTATTTTTATGATTGTTCTGGTGGTCTACCGCTGTACCAACCTGCTTTTCTCTAATACCCCGAAATGCAGATTGGATGAAACCTCAATATTTAAACAGAACTGAGACATGAGCAAGCCAGTTCGGCATTATTAAAGCGAATGGATTTTTTTGTCATGGTTTATAACTCCTGTATGGGTGATAAATCGACTATAAAAGCATTCACTCTGCCTGTGAAATAAATAGAATATATGTGCTTTGCATATTTTTTCTATAGGAATTTTTCCGCAAAATTTATCTGCAATTGCTACTGACTGATTGCCTGTCTGGGTATGATTTTTGGCAAGTTTATAAAATTGAATAACAATTCTATGCTTGCATAAGATACCTGGCTCTGCACATCATAAAGCCCTATAGAAGTAGAAATAGGGACTTAATTTTACAATGGCTAACCCTGCTCAATTAGTACGGCACAAGCTGCTCAATACTTTCTTTTCTCGCCATTCAGTCTGGTTTGCCTGCATTCTGATTGCAGTGATTTTTACCACATTCCATATCGGTTATTCGCCGCGTTATATCTATTATTTTATGCCGCAAACTTTGGTGAATACCCTGTGGATTCTGAGTATACTCCTGAGCCTGTTGGGTTTGTATGATGTACTGCAAAACAAGCATTCTATTCTGAAAAACTACCCCATCATGGGACATTTCCGCTTTATCTTCGAAGAATTTCGTCCGGAGATTCGTCAATATTTTATTGAAGCCGACCGCGATGCACTGCCCTTTTCCCGTATGCAACGTAGTCTGGTGTACCAGCGGGCGAAAAATGAAAATTCAGATAAACCTTTCGGTTCAATTCTCAATGTCTATGAAGACAATTATAGATTTGTCAGTCACTCTTTGACGCCATGTAAGGTGGCCGATCCACAAACTTTCCGTATCCTGATCGGCAATGAGCAATGTACACAGCCCTTCTCTGCTTCCATTTTAAATATTTCAGCCATGAGCTTTGGCAGTATGAGTGCCAATGCAATCCGTGCGCTGAATCTCGGCGCTCAAAAAGGTGATTTTTTCCATGATACCGGTGAAGGCAGTATCAGCCCCTATCATCTTGAATATGGGGGCGATCTGGTCTGGGAAATTGGCAGTGGTTATTTTGGCTGCCGTACTCTGGATGGACAGTTTGATCCGGAACGCTTTGCGGCACAAGCCAAATTACCGCAAGTAAAAATGATTGAAATCAAGTTATCACAAGGGGCTAAACCCGGACATGGCGGTATTTTACCTAAAAGCAAGATCTCGGAAGAAATTGCCCAAATCCGGGGCATCAGCCGTGAACATGATTGCGTATCACCCTCTAGTCATCCCGCCTTTAGCACCCCGATTGAAATGATGAATTTCATCCAACGATTACGTGAACTTTCCAACGGAAAACCGGTCGGATTCAAGCTATGTCTGGGGCAGCCCTGGCAGTTTATGAGTATGGTCAAAGCCATGCTGCACACCCAGATTTATCCCGATTTCATCGTCGTCGATGGCTCTGAAGGTGGAACGGGCGCTGCACCCATTGAGTTAATCGACTTTGTCGGTGCACCCCTAAGAGAAGGTTTACTATTTGTGCATAATACCCTTGTTGGTGCAGGTTTAAGAGATAAAATCAAAATTGGTGCAAGTGGTAAAATTATTAGTGCATTTGATATTGCCAGCACGCTCGCGATTGGGGCAGATTGGGTGAATTCGGCACGTGGCTTCATGTTTGCCGTCGGCTGTATTCAGGCTCAAAGCTGTCATACCAACCAGTGTCCTGTCGGTGTCACCACACAGGATAAAGATCGTCAAAAGGCCTTACATGTGCCCACCAAAGCAGAGCGCGTATTTCATTATCATAAAAACACCTTACACGCCTTGTCTGAACTGATTGCTTCTGCAGGCCTGAAACACCCTTCGGCGATTAAGGCACATCACTTGGCACAACGTGTGAATAATCACGAAATAAAGAACTTTGCGCAGATTCATTTTTGGTTGAAAGAGGGAGAATTATTATCCTGTGAAAATAAGGATGAGGAGAACTTCTACTTCCGGATGTGGAACCTGGCTAAACTGGATAAATTTTAACTCAATACAGTTAAATTAGAAAAGGCGTTTAATCAAACGCCTTTTTTCACATTGAATTGTAGATCAATAATAGGTTTTACTGCCCTGTGCATGTAGAAAGGCAGGAATCAAGCCGGTCAATGCAGCACGAATATCCGCGCGTTCATTGATCAGTTGATGCGAACCTTCTTCCAGCATCAGTAAGGTCTGGAGACGGAATTTACGTCGGATAAATTCGATATTATAGCGCCAGTCTACGGTCTGATCCTGTGCACCCTGTGCCAGCCAGACCGGAATACGACAGGCCGGACGCGCTTCCATTTCCAGCATCCAGCGCGACATCGCCAGAATCCAGTCCATACCCATCATCCGCGGCTGTAACGGATCTTTAAGCCGGATAAAACGCAGAAACTCCGGATTATGGTTATTGCGTCTGAAATGCCGGGGAACTTCACGCTTGATCCGGCTAATAATGCCCAGCCCGACCGAGTTATGCCACCAGGCTGTTTTCGCAGGACGAATCAGCGGCGATAACAGCAAAACCCGTTCTACAAAAGGATTTTCGCGGCGCTGTGCAAATTCGAGTAAGTGATGCATCCAGATTGCACCACCGGTACTCTGTCCAATTCCCACCCAAGGTTTGGGCAATTGCGAGGCAAGTTGTACATAGCGATGTACGGCATGCAAAACCTGCTGATAATGATCAAAATTCTGAATGCTGGCAGGTGAACCATCACTCAGACCATGTCCGGGCAGGTCATAGGTCAATACACTAAAACCTTGCTCCAGCAGCTCTTTGACAATCGGCTGATAAATCCCGCTATGTTCCAGATAACCATGCAGCAAGAAAGCAGTGCCCTGAATCTTGTCAAAGCGGGTATTTTCCAGGTTTGGTTCAAATACCTGTACATGTAATTTAAACAATGGCATCTGTACGTAGCCTTGCCAGTGTTTGCAGTCCAATAAATCAAAGCCATACAGCTTGCGATAGGATTGCAGATCAATTGGCGGCTCATCACTACGATTCAGGTTTAACGGCGGCAAGAGTTGTGGCGTTATATCCCGGCTTGGGATGGGTAAATCAAGTTGCTTCAGGATCGTGGGATTTAAAAATGGGATATCAGACATTATGGCACCTCCCGACAGTCACTAGATCCAAACCACATATCGCGCATGGTCGCCAACATTTCATAATTGGCACGACGACTATGATCATAATTTTGCGCACTTGGACGCCATCGTGTCAAAGGCTTCGGCATCGGTGCCTCTACCGGAATGGTTTGTATGCCATTTAAAGCAAATAAACGGCGGGTCCGTGGCATATGATAACGATCCGTAATCAGAATCACAGTCGGTGCTCCACCTTTCTTTTGTAATAATAATGAACTGAAACGGGTATTTTCACAGGTATTCATGCTGCGATCTTCCAGCAATTTGGCATCAACATCGTGGTTTTTCAACCAGCGCTGCATATACGGCGCTTCTACACCACTCAGCACAATCGGTAACTGATAATGTTTTTCTACCGCCAGCGTGGTTTCCAGACGTAAACGCGTATAGTGATTGACCACAATCTCTTCACCCTTTTCATCTAGCGTTAAACCGCCACCCAACACCACAATGGCATAAGGCTGGGAGCTATTCGCCGGTTTCACTTGTTGCTGATCTTGTAGTAAAGCCAGGTCCTGCTGAATTTCCTCTTCAGCGGTTTCTTGTACCGAGCTGGCCTCTTCTTGTTCTATAGGATGCGTACTCAGGAACTCAATATATTGTTCAATACGTTCTTTGTTTTCATTGCTGTCCCAGTCCAGCAACTTCCGAACATTTGCAGTCGGATCAACCGGCTCTGTCGGTACTTGTGAATATAATAATGGAACTTGAGCAGGCGGACTTTGCTCTGCCTTTTGACTTTGCTGCTCACGCTGATGTTCTTCAATGACCTGTTGCAGCGCTTTATAACGTGCCTGAATCAGAATCAGGTTGGCAGAATTGTTTTGTTGGATATCCTTTTCCATGACCTTTAAATATGCCTGACGGGCAATCCATAAATCGGAGCCAGGTTCCAGATTTTCATGCTCGCTCAATGCTGCCATTTTCTGGCTTTGCGCTGCTACTTCATTAAGTTCTAAAGATACAAACTGGTTTAAGCCCTTGACGATCATTTGCGAGTAAAAAGGGGTATAAACCAACACCAGTAGACAGCCGAATAGTACAAACAGTCCAGTGACCACTTGTAGCAAACGTACCATCCAATGGGTTTTATTCATATCATTTTTCATCCTGATGAGAACGGATCAATCCATTTTGGTCAAACAATACAGGTTCTGGTTCCAGCAGCAGCTTGAATTTTTCCCAGACCGACTGCTGTACTGCACGATAAGTTTTACGCACATCGGTAAGAGAGGCCTGACCATAATTCACCAAGACCAGCGCCTGTTTATGAAACATGCCGACAGACCCCAACTGTTTGCCCTTCCAGCCAGCCTGATCAATCAGCCAGCCTGCCGCCAGTTTAACTTGAGTATTGGCTTGCTGGTAATGGGGTAAATTCGGGAAAGATGCCGCAATCTGGTCAAAGACCGGCTGATCTACCAGCGGGTTTTTAAAAAAACTCCCCACATTGGGAAATTCTTGCGGATCAGGTAATTTGCTTTGACGGATCTGAATCACTTGCTGTTGCAGGTTTTCTGCTGTAAGCGTATCACCGACGGCTGTCTTTAAGTCACCGTAATTCAGTTTCAAATCTGGCTGTTTCAGTAATTTAAAAGTCACATGGGTAATCACATAACGGTTTGGATCATCTTTAAAAATACTATGTCGATAGGCAAACTGGCAATCTGCTGCGCTAATCGAGCCAAACTGTTTGAGCTGCCGGTCATAGACTGCAACCGAATCGATAAACTCGCCAACTTCGACGCCATAGGCGCCAATATTCTGTACCGGTGATGCACCAACACGCCCAGGAATCAGGGCCAGATTTTGTAAACCATACAGACCTTGTGCTGTAGTCCAGAGCACGAAGTCATGCCAGCCCTGCCCGCCGCCCACGCGTAAACGTTGCGACTGATCATCGCCATCCAGCATCTCAATGCCCTGAATATCGATATGCAAAACCAGTGCGTGAATCTGTTCAGGCAACAACATATTGCTGCCACCTGACAGAATCAGCACATTTAACTGTTGCTGTTCAGCAAAATCCAGTGCCGCCAGCAGATCATCGGTCGATTGAATATGGGCATAGTGTGAAGCAACGGCTTCTAAATTTAGGGTATTAAAGGGTTTAAGTTGAACCTGAGTTTGAATCTGCATTGCTTAAACCTTGTGTACATTCTGTTTGAAAATTTCAACCCATGCCTGACTGCTGGACTCACACTGATCGAGCACCCGTTCAAAACCATCCGCTTCGCCATAATAAGGATCGGGCAAGGCCTGTTGTGGATAATCCTGATCATGCTCACTCATCAATGCAACGCGTGCAGGTAAATGACCGAACTCAGTTTCGGCCAGACGCTGTATATTCTGGATATTAGATAGGTTTTCCAGATCCATTGCCAGAATCAGATCATAATCAATAAAATCATGCGTGGTCAGCTGACGTGCGCGAAGCGTTGACAGATCATAGCCACGTTTCAGTGCATGCTGCTGGCTACGCAGGTCTGGGGCCTTGCCCGGATGATAATTACTGGTTCCAGCAGAATCGACCACAATATTCAGTTGCTGTTCATCACAATAATGTCTGAGTACCACCTCTGCCGTGGGAGAGCGGCAAATATTTCCCAAACAAACACATAACACCTTGTATGGCGTTCTGGATGACATAAACAACCTCAGAGCTACTTTATTTTAAGGATTCTTATGTTAAGTTATTTATATACTGATTCCTATCTCACAACCATAGAATAATCTCGTATTTGCAATAAAAAAATCAAGGATATCGCCATGAATCGTTTTCAGTTTCAAACCGTCCCCAATATCATTGCCGGACTAGGCACGATTCAGGAATTATTTAAAATTCTAAAAAATGGCCGTTATCAACGTCTTCTACTGGTGACTGACCCGGGTATGCTGAAGCAGCAATTACATCTGCCGATTCTGGATATTATTGAATCTGCCGGTCTGGATTATGTGATTTACTCAGATGTTCAGGCTGACCCGCCCGATAACGTAGTGCTTGAAGCAGCAGCTTTTGCAAAGCAGGAAAAGATTGATGTGGTGCTAGGCTTTGGTGGTGGCAGCTCGATGGATGTGGCCAAGCTGATTGCGATTTTGGCGCATCCTGAGCAGCATCAGACGCTTTCCGATCTGTATGGCGTCGATAATGCCACCGGGCCACGTTTAGCTCTAATTCTGGTTCCCACCACAGCCGGAACGGGCTCCGAAGTCACACCAATTTCGATTGTTACTACAGGTGAAACCACCAAAAGCGGCATTGTCGCGCCTATTCTCTATGCCGATATTGCTATTCTGGATGCGACTTTCACTCGGAATTTGCCGGCACAGATTACCGCTGCCACCGGAATCGATGCCATGGTACATGCCATTGAAGCCTATACCTCAAAACACAAGAAAAATCCTTATTCGGATATGCTGGCCAAACAGGCTTTAAGATTATTGAATGCCAATTTGCAACGTGTTCTGCAAGATGGTCATGATCTAGATGCCCGTCAAAATATGCTGGTCGGTTCCATGCTGGCCGGACAAGCCTTTGCCAACGCACCGGTTGCCGCCGTGCATGCGCTCGCTTATCCACTCGGTGGGCATTTTCATCTGTCGCATGGACATAGCAATGCTTTGGTGCTGACCGAAGTCTTAAAATTTAATGCACCTGTAGCCAAACAGCTCTATGCCGAATTGATGACCTGGTTAGATCCCCACAGTAAAGGTTGTCATGATGGACTGACCGATCTGTTTATTGATCATTTTAATAATCATCTGATACAGAGCGGCTTAACCTTAAAATTAAAGCAGTTAAATGTACCAGAACAGATGTTGATGGTTATGGCAGAAGATGCCATGCAACAAAGCCGGCTGTTGCAGAACAATCCACGCGAACTCAAGTTGGATGACGCTTACCAGATTTACCAGGCGATTTATGCCTAAATCTATTTCCACACTAAGCCTTGTCTAGCTGAGAGCGAATCCTGATGAAAGCCACGATCAAACAACGCGAACACTATGCCTTTTTCTTGCCCATTCAGACCCGCTGGGCAGACAATGACCTGTATGGCCACGTCAACAATGTGACTTATTACAGTTATTTTGACACCGCAGCCAATGCCCTGCTGATTCAGGAAGCGGCCTTTGATCCGAAATACTCTCCGATGATTGGGCTGGTGGTCAGCTCCAACTGCCAGTTTAATCAGGAACTGTCTTATCCGGAAATTATTGAAGTGGGCGTGGCCATTGAAAGCATGGGAAATTCATCACTGAGCTACGATCTGGCCATTTTTAAACGCAATTCGGATACAGCTGCAGCTCAGGGTAATTTTGTTCATGTATTTGTCGATCGTGAGACACGAAAAAGCACCCCGATTTCAGCCGAAATGCGGGATGCCTTATCTCGATTTGTTGTGCCTTAAAATCCAGTCTATTTCAGCTGAATATTTTGCAATTCACCATCGAACTGCTGCAACAGGTCACGTACCGCAGGTTCAGCCTGTAACAGCTCTTCAGCGCGTTTAAAGGCACGAGCCTTCCGCTGATGCTGCATGGTATAGGGTGTTAGCTGGTCCACACTTTCAAATTTCACCTGGAAATGAGTTTGCGGCCACTGCTGTTGTAAAGCAGCTTCCAGAGTATGTTGCAGTTGTGTCAAAAGTTGCTGGTATTGCTCAGGGATATGAAAAACGGATTGGCCATTAATCTGTCCGCTCATGACACCATACTGTGCCAGTTCCTGCACTGCTGGAGAAAGCTGGCTGTTACGGAACCAGTATTCCCATTTTTCGACGCTCCACTCACCCTCTAACATTTGCTCAGGGATTTTTAAAATATCCTGTGGCATCAGATTCTGCGTATTTAAATCTTGGGAAATGTCATCCGGTAGCGCAGTCTGAATCGGAGCGACTTCTTCAATCACAGGCTGAGCAATCGTTTCCTGTGAAAGTTCCAATTCCGGTGAGGCAAGACTAAATTCCTCATCAGCAGATATTTCTTGTGCTGCTTCGACATGAGTAACAGCATCTACAGGAATAAACTCTTCAAGCAGGAAATCATCCGAGCTGCTGCTTGTCGCCGGTGCTTCTACGCTACTCTCGATTTCATCAAAACCAAACAGGCCTTTGTCGTCATTTGGATCAAAAACGATCTGATCACTAGACTGTACTTCCTCAATCGCTGTCTGAATTACTCCCTGTTGAACAGGCTCAGGTGCATGATCATTAGTGGACTTTTCTTCATGGAGAAAATCATCTGAAGATGGTTCAGGCATTGATGGCGTATAAGCTTCCTCATCCGTCTCATCGTCCAGAGAGAAATCATCAAACACTGGTTCCGCTTCAAATGTTTTTGCTGTGACTGTTTCAGACTGCAATTGTGTCTGAACGGGCTGTTGTAGACGTGTAGGAGAAGCTGCTATTGGTTGAGTTGCGGCTTCATGAACGACTGGAACCTCGCTTGGCTGTAAGGGTCGGAATGCCAATAAGCGTAGCACCGTCATCTCAAAACCTTGTTCCTGAGTCACAGCCAACTGTAAATCAGCGCGTCCCTTACAAGCAACTTGATAATACAGTTGTAAATCCTGAGCCGAAATCAGACCGGATAATTGCATGATCTTTTGATTGATTTCAGCACTATATTTCAGACTTAAATCAGGCAGATATTGTAATAAAGCCAGTTCATGCAAAGTCGAAATTAACTGATCTAAAACCAGTGAAACATCCAAAGCCTGCTGACGGAATTGCAGCAACAACTGACTGACCTGTGCTTTCTGGTTCTGGTGAATCGCCAGAATCAGATCATAAATAATGGTCCGGTCAATCAAGCCCAGCATGTCTTTGACATCCTGATGCTGAATCGCACCCTGACCATAGGCAATCGCCTGATCGGTCAGAGACAAGGCATCACGCAAAGAACCTTGAGCAGATTCGGCAATTTGCCAGATGGCATCCTGATCCGACTGAATACTTTCTTGGCCTAAAATCTGGGCCAGATGCTCGGTAATTTCATCAACAGCCAATGGGCGCAAAGTAAACTGCAAACAGCGTGAAATTACGGTAATTGGCAGCTTTTGTGGGTCGGTCGTAGCAAACAGGAACTTGACGTGCGCAGGTGGCTCTTCCAGAGTCTTTAATAAAGCATTGAAAGAATGCGTGGACAGCATGTGCACTTCATCAATCAGGTAAACTTTAAAACGACCTTGAGTCGGTGCATAAGGCACATTGTCGAGCAGCTCGCGAGTATCTTCAACCTTGGTGCGTGAGGCCGCATCGATTTCGATCAAATCGATAAAGCGTCCTTCGTTGACGGCGCTACAAGTCGCACAGACTTCACACGGTGTCGAGGTGATACCGGTCTCACAGTTCAAGCACTTCGCCAAAATACGTGCAATCGTGGTTTTTCCGACACCACGCGTTCCTGTAAACAAATAGGCATGGTGCAAACGGCCACGTTCGAGCGCGCTGGTTAAAGCACGTGAAACATGGTTTTGCCCCACCAATTCATTAAAATTACGAGGACGGTATTTTCGCGCAAGTACTTGATACATGTATGCTCCTTTTTACAGGTCTAAGCATACTGTTTTTTTAGTAAATAGTGAAATGAATGCCGGTTTATAAACAATAAAAATCCCTTGATCAAAATCATTGAAAAAGGGATATAAAACATATATTTTCTTAAAATCAGACCGATTCAAACAGGATAAAGTCACTTTGCATCTGGTAGCGTTTGCCTGTTTGATCTTCACGAATTTCCAGAACCTGCTTTTTCAGATCCACATAAACCAGATTGCGGGTATCGACATTCAGCAGTTCAATCTTTTGTTGCGTATCATCCTGAAAACGAATCGGCCCAGTAATGGTTTCAATCGGGTTATGCCCACTCAAGCTTTCACGTGATAACGTAAAAGTCCGATCATCATGCAAGCTCAAAGCAACAGCCATACCCGGACAATCGTCACAACTTGAAAAACATCCCATACAGGGTGTGGTGCCCTGATAATTCCCGACCCAGGCAGGAATCTGAGCTTTAGCCTCAATAGCAGTATTTGCCGTCGATTGGTTTTGATCCTGGCAGCCAAACAAGGCACTGCTTGCGACCAGAGGAATCATCAGCACTTTTTTCATCACTTCATACCACAGACTGGGAGTCACGCCAAAATAACATATTTTAAGGACTTTACTAAACTCCCCAATCAGGGATATTTAGCGCCAACCTTTACGTCCAGTCAGGACGGCATCAGCACAGCGTAAGGTTTCCTGTGTCAAACCCCACAGACGATAATCTCCGGTCAATGAACCTGTCGGGAAATTATGGGTATAGGCAAAACTTAAATTGCGCTCAGGGTCACACCAGGCTCCCGAACCATTAAAGCCCATATGACCAAAACCTTGCGAAGCTTTACCTAAAGTAAGCACCCGATGATAACCCAATCGCCAGTGCATCGGCAAAGGCATGACTCGATCGCGTTTTTTGCATTGAATCTGACTGAGACGCTGAAAAACTTCAGGCGAGATCAATTGCTGTCCTTGCCATTCGCCGCGGTTGGCCAGCATGGCATAAATTTTTGCCAGACTCTCTGCGGTAAATACTCCATTGGCGGATGGAATGATTGCTTGCAGGCCTTGCTCACTAAAGAAACTGAAATTCCTCATTCCTTTGGGAATCATCGCATCCTGAAAATCCTGCGGATCTTGTCCACTCCAAATCAAAGCCCGCTCCATCAGATTCGGTTTTCTTGATCCTGTTTTTTTCGCAGGCTGCGATTGAGACTTGGCTGCTTTAGCTTTAAAAATCGGCAGTGCTACCCGAGCTAATTCATTGGTCGGCACACTGAAATAAGCACCATTCAACATCAAAGGCTGAACCAGATATGCCTGCATCAGTTCAGTTAAAGTTTTAGCTGTCGCTTTTTCTAATGCACCACCGACCTGCCAGCCAAAGGTCAGCGGTTGATAGGCCGCATCTGTTGCAACTTGAAAACGTGGTTCAGCCGCGGCAATTCGGTCTAGCATCTGCGGCCAGTCGGCCATTTCAGTGGCGTCGGCAATGATATTACGGATATCAAACAATCCGCTTTGATGACTCAGCATATGCGCCAGAGTAATATTTTCTTTACCGTTTTGCGCAAATTCAGGCCAATATTCTGCAACAGGCTGGTCATAATCAACCAGGCCCTGACTGGCCAGAATATGTGCCAGTGTCGCCAGCACACCTTTGCCCGTCGAATAACACAGCGACATGGTATCGGTTTGCCAAGCCTCAGATTCCGATTTTTTCCCGGTATAAATATCGACGACTTTTTGTCCCTGAAAATAGACAACAAGTGCCGCACCACCCTGCTCTGTGCGAGCATGCTGTAGGCGACTAAACTGACGGGCAAGGTCACGGAAATTTTCATTTACCGTTCCTTGGTAATGGGCTGTATCCGCAAATAAATAATCTTTGAGTGGCTGCATCATTCTATCCATAGAATATTGATTTCTTAAAAACAAAAAAGCCTAAATCAGGTTCAGGCTTTTATCGTACTTTAAATTGCGGTCACAGTTCCTGTGACATGCGGCTTCTGATTTTTGCTATTACGAATCAGGATTTCCGTATCATTAGCTGCTTTCGCGGTTAAGAATTGCACTTTGGAAGGCAGATATAAGGGCAGTTTAAACCAGACATCTGCTTCATAGGCATCGGGCAATGCCAGGCTGGACAAAGCTTTAGCCTTGGTCCACATACCATGCGCAATCGCCTGTTTAAATCCGAATGCCTTAGCCATTAGGGCATGAATATGAATCAGGTTAAAGTCGCCGGATGTCATGGCATAACGGCGACCCGTATTTTCTAGAATTTCCCATTCAGCATTCAGCTCATAATCGGGTGTCTTGTTTTCGACGATTTTGGCTGCAGCTTTGCCTTTACTCTTTTGACGGGACAGATAAGTGGTCAAGGCTTCCACCACCACTTCATCACCGACTTTTACTGTGGTGATGAAATCAAACTGTACACCTTTATCATGCGGCTGCAATTCACCAAACTTGCAAGACAATGTGAGAGATTCATTGACTCCGATTTTACGATACTGTTTGACCTGATTGCGGATATGCACCAGACCGAGAACCGGAAAAGGAAAAGCTTCAGCCGTCATCATATGCATTTGCAGGCTTTGTGAAAGAACTGTTAGATAAATGGCTGGAATATAGCCATTATTTTTAAAACCACAAACTTCATTATAGGCTTTCAGATGCTTTTGATCGACCTTGAATGAATCCACCACATATTCAACTTGCGGTAGAACTTTTTCAGCTTTTGGCTTTTTAAAAATCAAGCCCTGAATCACTTTTGGATAGGCTAAATAAGGTTTTGGAAGTTGACTAAAATGGCGAGTATTCATACTGAACCTTTGGAATATTTATCTTTATGACGTCCTTCTTTTTAAAAGAAGGAAGAATATCTTTTTAAATAAATCCCTCCCAACCTCCCTTTAACAAAGGGAGGAGTAGTCCCCTCTTTTGCAAAGAGGGATTTAGGGGGATTCTAAATTAAGCCCCTAACAGGCTCTGACCACACACACGCACCACATTGCCATTCAAACCTGAAGAGGCAGTCGAGGCAAACATCGCAATCGCTTCTGCCACATCAACAGGATGACCACCCTGACTCATGGAATTCATACGGCGTCCAGCTTCACGGATGGCAAATGGAATTGCTGCTGTCATTTGCGTTTCAATAAAACCCGGTGCCACAGCATTAATGGTTATACCATTTTTTAATGTCGGTGCTGTGAATTTCACCACACCAATCACACCTGCTTTAGAGGCTGCATAGTTGGTTTGACCCAGATTACCTGCAATACCTGAAATAGAAGATACACAGATAATACGGCCATTTGCATTTAGACCATCGTTGCAGAGCAAGTAATCATTGACGCGTTCAATTGCTGACAGGTTGATGTTAATGACCAGATCCCAAAGCTCAGGCTTCATATTGGCCAAAGTCTTGTCGCGGGTAATCCCTGCATTATGCACGATAATATCCAGACCACCCTGCGCCGCTGCCGCCTGTTTGATTTTCTCACCCGCATCGGCTGCAGTAATGTCAATCGCTAGTGTAGAGCCGCCAATTTCACCAGCGACACGATCCAGATCTGCCTGCTGTTGTGGGACATCCAGACAAATCACATGTGCGCCATCACGTGCCAGCACATGAGCAATCGCCTCACCAATACCACGGCTTGCTCCAGTTACTACTGCCGTTTTTCCTGCCAGTGGCTTACTCCAGTCCAAGTCTACTTGTGCTGCTGCCGATACACGAATAACCTGACCAGACACATAGGCAGAGCGTGGAGAAATTGCAAAACGTAGCACAGACTCAAGATTGGCTTCGGCACCTGCATCGACATAAATCAGGTTGGCTGCAATACCCTTTTTAAATTCTTTGCCCACAGATTTGACAAAACCTTCGAGCGCACGTTGTGCAATGGCCTGACTCACAGATTTTGCAGATTCAGGTGTTGTGCCGATCACGACCACACGACCAGAACTTTGAATCTGACGCGCAATCGGATTAAAGAATTCATAAAGTGATTTCAACTGCTCTGAATTTTCAATACCAGAAGCATCAAAAATAACCACTTTAAACTTGGATTCTTTATCGCCAGTATTAAATGCATTCAGGTTCAGACCCGATTTCGCCGCTGCCTGTTGCAGTTCCGCATTATTGCCTGCATAGCTATTGGCATGAATATTTGCCAGCACCTGAGCAATCGAACCGGTCAATACACTCGCAGGTGCAGCACCGAATAACACAGCGCCTTTTACCACTGGCGTTGCAGACTCGAAACGGTCTAGGGAAATTGGGGATGGCAGGCCCAGATTTTTAATGACAAATTTACCAATAGGAGATTTTGCGAAATTTTGGTACTGATCAGTCATGTTTATTATCTCTCATACAAATTAATTTTTGATCGATCTAAAGTTATCCTTTAACTTCAATATAATGCCAGATACTTATATTGCAATAGATCTACCAGATTCTACCCAATCATACTTGAGATATCTGGCAGATGACTTGACCTGAGCGCAGTCTGCAATGTCATTGTAGTCAATACAGCATATACTCATCTATGCTAATGTAAGCCACAAGAAGACGATCAATTTGCTTGGAAAAGCCTTATGAGCAAAACAACTCAAGAAAATCCAGCAGTCGAGAATTCCGCATCTCCAGCTGTGTCAAAATCATCAACGCGTGCTAAGCGTAGCACTAAAAACACGGATACAGCCGCTGCTGCAGCTAAAACTCCGCGTACCCGTCGTACAGCGAGCAGTAGCAGTCAGACGACATCAACTCAAACAGATTCAGTTTCAAAAACACAGCCTTCTGTTCAACAGGATAATAATATGAGCCAAAACACAGTTCGCCGCGTTGCTATTCTTGGTGGCAACCGTATTCCATTTGCACGTTCGAATGGTGCCTATTTTACTGCCTCTAACTCGGACATGCTGACCGCAGCATTAAATGGTCTGGTAGAGCGCTTTAATCTGCAAGGTCAACGTGTCGGTGAAGTGGTTGCAGGTGCTGTCCTGAAGCATAGCCGTGACTTTAACCTGACTCGTGAATGTGTTCTGGATACGGCACTGGCACCAGAAACCCCAGCTTATGATATCCAGCAGGCGTGTGGTACGGGTTTACAAGCTGCATTTTTAGTGGCAAACAAGATTGCACTGGGCCAAATTGAAGTAGGAATCGCCGGTGGTGTAGATACCACCTCTGATGCGCCCATTGCATTGGGTGACGGCTTGCGTAAAGCGCTGCTTGAATTGAACATTGCCAAAACTGCCAAAGACCGTTTAAAAGCCTTGACCAAAATTAATGTCAAAGAATTGATGGACGCACCTAAAAATGGTGAGCCACGTACTGGCTTGTCTATGGGTGATCATCAGGCGATTACCACACTGGAATGGGGTATTTCCCGTGAAGCGCAAGATGAACTTGCTGCATCTTCACACCAGAAAATGGCAGCAGCTTATGAAGAAGGTTTCTTTGATGATCTGATCACGCCATTCCTGGGTTTAGAGCGTGACAATAACCTGCGTGCTGATTCTTCAGTCGAGAAACTGGCGAAGCTTAAACCTGCGTTTGGTAAGGGCGATGCGCGTACCATGACTGCGGGTAACTCTACCCCACTGACAGATGGTGCTTCTTGCGTTCTGCTAGCGTCTGAAGAATGGGCAAAAGCCAATGGTCATGAAGTTTTGGCTTATCTGACTTTTCAGGAAACTGCAGCAGTTGATTTCGTCGAGAAGAAAGAAGGTTTATTGATGGCACCTGCTTATGCTGTTCCTCGCATGCTGGAACGTGCGGGCCTAAAACTTCAGGACTTCGACTATTATGAAATTCATGAAGCATTTGCTTCTCAAGTGCTGTCTACTTTAAAGGCATGGGAAGATCCAGCATTCTGTAAAGAGCGTTTAGGTCTGGATGCGCCACTCGGTTCAATTGACCGTGCAAAACTGAACGTGAAAGGCTCATCACTTGCAGCCGGTCATCCCTTTGCAGCAACTGGTGGTCGTATTATTGCGACGGCAGCCAAACTGATTGCTCAAAAAGGTTCAGGTCGTGTACTGGTATCGATCTGTGCTGCCGGTGGTCAGGGTGTTACAGCGATTATTGAAAAATAAGCTGCTACCTTGATTCAAAAAAGCTCCTCGATTGAGGAGCTTTTTTATACCTTTTACCTACTGTATTGGCATTGGATTATTTTTAAAGTATTCGTCAACTTTATTCCAAGGTGCTGTTGATGCTACACCCCTCACAATGTTTTGATTAACCCCCTGGCACAGCGCTGCATCGGGAGTGAGGTGGAATGCGTTAACATTTGGATCCATATAAGGCAGTGAACCAGGACGGCGCTGGAAGTAGAAGTTCAACCAATCCACCATCGGCTCGAAGCCATGTGATGACATCGCCCATGCGCTATTATGTCCCCCCCAATGATGTCCGAATTCATGCGCAATAATACGAAAACCTGATAAACGATAGTGACCATAGAATAGCCAAGTATCGACACCCAGCACGGTACCGCCACCAAGACCACCACCTATATTGGTAATACCAAGATTAATCTCGTTACGATTTAAAATCTCTTTGTAGATACGAACATAGTCTTCAGGCATATAAATACCGTTTGGCCCATCGACTTGACCTGCATTACCAAAGAAATCATGGCCCATCACTGCTTTATGATTAAACCAGAGGTTTTCAAATTCAGGGGTACTGAGCATATATGCTAAGTTCGTCATCATGATGACCCATTCACGCGCATAGACAGGCGTTACTCGACACCATTTGCCTGGTTCGTCATATTTACCAAAATAGATTTTCCATTTTGCCTGAATTTTATTGAGCTTTTTCACATGCTCGTCTGTTTCAGAAGTCACATGTAAATCGAAAATATCACTTGGTATCAGCGTGGTCTGACTTAAACCTGCCAACTGAATTGAACCACTGCCATCTGCAAGCGGGAAGCGGGATTGATCATTCAATTTAATATTAAATTTTGCAGTGGAAAATGGCGTAAGCTCATCTAAATCTGCAAGTATAACCCAATCATCTGAATGACGGATTTTGGCGCGAATTTGTAAATTTCGAACAGGAACAGCGCTATAACTTTTAAGCGTTAAAGCGTTGCTACTCAGCTCTGCCGATAAAATCCGATTCATATACACATGACGTTCAGCACTATTGGTCAGCGCCTCCCAAGATTCACCATCTTGCAATACAAGTGTTTGATTTTGTGCTTTAGATTCAGTCAACAATAATGCAGAACTCAGCTGTTTGGTCTTATTTTGCTGTAATGTGACCATTGGCAAGAGCTTAACCCTTTGATTAGACAAATGAATCAACTGTTGGCCATACACCGCAACATCACCTGCTCTTTCGATATGACTGCTTTCAGCTTGCCCTTTCAGGATATATTTTTTGAATTGGTCGATATTGTGCTTTGGCAGAATTGATTTTAAGCCAAATTCCTGAGTAGGATATGTTGCTATCGAACCATCATTCCTTGCGGTATACACAGTACCGTCATCATGACGGTGTAAAAGGGTCGCAAGATTTGACTCTGTCAAAATAGGTGCAATGTGAGTGTCATTTTCACGAATTTGGTTAATGTCATGCACATAAGTTTTACCGTTTGGAAGGCTGGTATACAGATGATCTCGCATGACTTCCATACGTGCATTACAGTTACGACCACAATCAGGAAGACTGAGCCGAGCAAACTTTTTCGCTTTTAAATGGTTTTGTGCAATAGCATCGCTTTGACGCCAGACATTAATACGACCTTCGATATCGGGGACATAGATATAGCGGTCATCTGCGGTAACAGCATTACTGTGAACTAAAGCATGGTTCACTGTATCGCCCCACCAAACGCCAGTTCCTAGCGCCATCACAAAGCTCGGTTGAGGCTGTGAAATATCTAGAATATCGACACGGTTAGAACCATAACTGGCCACATATAAGCGTTCTGCATGGATTTCGATATCTGCAAGACTGTCCCATTTTTTTGCTAAGCCTTCAATTTTTAATGGGTCAATTGCACTCAGCGCACGTTTTTGTTTTAAATCATAACGTAAAATTTTTGATTCTGATTGGCTATTGGCGATATACAATACATCACCAGTTCGTACCAGGGCTGTAGGATTCCATGTACTTAAACCGAAATCTTGAGCAGTAAGTTCCGAACCCACATCCAAGACTTTAAATTCTGAAATTTTGGTAAATTGAGCATTATTTCCTGTTGATGGATTAGAGCCAACCGTACCTGACCCAGGCTTAGATGCATGGCTGTCATTCTCACCACCACCACCGCCACAAGCAGTCATGAGTAAGGCAATGCTTAAACTCAACAAGCTATATTTTAACTTCATAATTCCCCTTAGATGCAAATGCATAAAAACTTCTGCTCTTATAAAGGGGTTTAAGATGAATACAAAGTCGAATAAGTGTGCTATGTGTCAAAGAAATACTGCTGTTTACTAGATTCCCCACATAAAGCACAAGTAACATTAGCTGTGCTTTATTTTTTTCTATGCTTTTCTTATTATATTTTTCGATGCTCAGGCTGATATCCAAGCATTTCTTCTATCGAATCATAACACCACTGAAAAATGAAGGTATATACCAGAATACACAGGGTCAGGCTAAAATCGAGCACAATCGCCTGCCATAGCCCCATGTTCATCGCATAGGCCACCATTGGAATGGTGGCGAGCATTAAACCACCTTCAAAGCCAATCGCATGTAAAATACGCACTCGAATCGTTCGTTTCAGTTGACGTTTCGCTTCAAATTTTTCGAAATAATGATTAAACAGCATATTCCAGATGACAGAGGTCACGGCCATCACAATTCCCAGTACACCTGTGACTTCTAGCGGCATATTAAAAATAAGACTCAAAGCTATCGCAATGATCACCAACAGGATGACTTCATAGCTAAGCGCATGCACAAGTCGTCTTTTGGAAATCAACATTTTCATTACTCGGTTTTTTATCAATAATCGCGCATATTATGTTCTTTAAACTGATTAATCGAGTTAGAATATTTCAATAAAATTGATAGATAAGATTACATGAATATTAATCAGGAACAACTCACTGTATTTAAAACTGTGATGGAAACCGGTTCATTCTCTGCAGCTGCACGAAAATTGGGAAAAGTTCCCTCTGCCATTAGCATGTCAATTGCGAATTTAGAAATTGATCTGAATCTGCAACTGTTCCAGCGTATTGGGCGTGAACCTGTGCCAACGGAGCAGGCACAGACACTGTATGAAAGAACAGAACAGCTGTTAATCGAAATGAATCAGTGGAAACAGCATGCGCTTGCCCTAAGTTCAGGCCTGGAGTCTGAACTGAATATCGTCATCGTTTCTGAATTACTGCATACGCGCTGGACTGATTATGTCGTTCTGGTGGAACAGCAATTTCCCGAGCTTCAGATTAATGTCTTTGGTGCACCTCAGGAAGATGCGCAACAGATGCTCTTGGATGGTAGCGCACAACTGGCATTAATGTTTGAGCGGGAACAACTCGATGCACGTGAACAGTTTGTGGAATTAAAGCGTGAAGTCTTGATTCCTGTCGCAGCCAAGCAGCATGTACTGAGTCAATACGATCAGGTCAGCTTTGAACAAATTCTAAATAGCCGTCAAATTGTGGTGGCGAGCCGTGACCGTAATATTAAACCTGAATTATTATATTCCCGTCATTACTGGCGCACTGACAATCATCATTCTGCCTGTAGCATGATTCAACAGGGTTTGGGTTGGGGTGTTCTCCCGCAGGAAATGCTAAAAAAACAGCCGAATTTACAGCAAAATCTGCAAGTGCTGAATCTGCTCGATTTCACCCCAAAGTTTGAATATTTTATCGATCTGGTCTGGAGTCGGGAAAGCAACTTGGGCACAGCTGCTCATTTTTTGATTAATCATCTGCGAAATCAGCGTAAAAGTAGCAAATAATCACAGAAACACCACTTCAGTCTACTTGGTAAATACAGGGTTTATGATATAAAAGTATGCATAAGCAATAACCATAGAACTAGATCGTAATGACATTAACCGCATTAGACCAATTAAAAAACTTGACCACAATTGTGGCGGATAGCAGTGACTTGAGCGCAATTGAAAAATTTCGTCCTCTGGATGCAACCACCAATCCATCACTGATTACAGCAGCGGCCAGTCAAGTTGAGAACAAGGCCCTGATTGAAGCGGCCTATCAGCAGGCGCAGCAGGAAGGCTATGCGGATGATGCCCTAATTGAACGTACCATTGATATTTTGACCGTCAAATTCGGCGTTGAAATCTTGAAATTAATTGAAGGGCGTGTTTCGACTGAAGTCGATGCGTCCCTGTCTTTTGATACTGCTGCCACCATCGCAAAAGCCAAAGAGTTACTGGCACTATATGCGCAGTATGGGATTGACTCCGATCGCATCCTGATCAAGATTGCATCAACCTGGGAAGGCATTCAGGCCGCAAGAACCTTAGAAGAAGAAGGCATTCATACCAACCTGACCCTGTTATTTGGCCAGCATCAGGCCCATGCCTGCGCTGATGCCAAAGTTACTTTAATTTCACCTTTTGTTGGCCGGATTCTGGACTGGTACAAGAAGGCTGAAGGTGTGGATGCTTATCCAATCGAAAAAGATCCTGGCGTGTTATCGGTTAAAAGTATTTATGAGTTTTATAAAGCCCATGGCATTCAAACCGAAATTATGGGTGCCAGCTTCCGCAGTATCGATCAGGTCTTGGGCTTGAGCGGTTGTGACCTTCTTACCGTTGCACCAAATCTACTGGCAGAACTGAACCATGATCAACGTGAAGTTCAGCCGCAACTTTCAGCGACAGCTATTACTGTGCAGGGTGAACTGAGTCCGATCAGTCAGGCAGCATTTCTGGAACAGCTGAAGCAGGATCAAATGGCCAGTGAACTGTTACAAGGCGGTATTCAGGGTTTCATCAAAGCGCGTGAGCAACTGGCTGCGCTATTAGGTCAAACCTTTCTCAATCCCGTTGAAAGCTAAGCTAAAATCTTAGAAATTTTACCAGCCGATGTTGCTATAATGCCGCATCGGCTTTTTCTTGTGCGAATTCTTCGTGTTTGGTATTACAGATCTCAGTACCTTTATCATTGGTACCACCTTAATTGTGCTCTTGCCCGGCCCCAATTCCCTTTATGTCATGTCCATTGCCTCACGTTTTGGTATCAAGACAGGTTATTTAGGTGCTCTGGGAGTGTATACCGGTGACATGATTCTGATTTTATGTACTGCTTTGGGGGCTGCATCTTTATTGCATGCTTTTCCAATCCTGTTTATTATTTTGAAGATTATCGGCGCCATCTACCTGAGTTATCTGGGGATGAAGTTATTAATTTCCGCCTATAAAACCATTCGTCCAACAGAAAAAGTGACGATTCCGCAGATGAATGCGGCTGATGCTAAAGCTTCGTCTATTCAGCCATTTCGTACTGCATTGACCATCAGTATTTTAAATCCAAAAGCGATTCTGTTTTATCTGTCATTTTTTGTGCAATTTGTTGATCCTCGCTATCCTTATCCGGCATTGACTTTCATTCTATTGGCTTTGATCTTGCAATTGATTAGCATGACCTATCTGTCCATTCTGATTTTCTCAGGGGTAAAACTGGCCTCCTATTTCAACCAGCATTACAAACTGACAGCCAGTTGTGTGGCCATAGTCGGCATTTTATTCTGTGGTTTTGGGATGAAGCTAGCCAGCTCTACCTTATAAAAGCTTGAAACAGATATTGTCTAAATACGTGAAAAGCGTATGATTTAAACGCTTTTTAAAATTGTGTCATGGACGATGCCAAAACTATTACAAGATCTGTCTCTTACTGCGGTCATTGCCGGCCTGATTACCTGCCTGATTGGCATTAGTGTTTCTGCTGTACTGGTGATTGAAGCTGCACAAAGCTTAGGTGCCAATGCGACACAAATCAGTTCCTGGTTATGGGCACTGGGAATCGGCATAGGTATCTCTGGTGTGTGGCTGTCCTGGAAATATCAGTATCCTGTTTCTACTGCCTGGTCAACGGCGGGACTGGCTTTGATCATTGCGTCTGCGGGTCATTACAGCCTCGGTGAAGCGATTGGTGCGTTTCTGATTTGTGGACTGTTGACTGCTGCGCTGGGATTCTTAGGAATTTTTGAGCGTATTTTTCATTTTATTCCACAAAGTTTAACCAGTGCCATGCTGGCTGGAGTATTGCTAAAATTTGGTATTTCAGTATTTGGTAGCCTGCAACAGTCCTGGAAATTTGTACTCAGTGTCCTGGCCATTTATCTGATCTCAAAAAAAATCAGCACACGCTATAGCATCGTGATTACCGTATTTACCGCAATTGCGCTCTGCCCTTTCTTTATCGATTTTACAATCCCGAGTTTAAACTGGAGTATGGCCCAGCCGGTCTGGATCCAACCTGAATTTAGTCTACAAGCTGTTCTAGGGCTGGCTTTACCACTGTTGGTGATCAATCTGGCTTCGCAATATCTACCCGGACTGGCAGTAATTAAAAGCTATGGCTATCCACCCAAGGTAAACGGTATTTTAGGCTGGACCGGTATAAGTCAGGCGATACTGGCACCTTTTGGCTGCTTTAGTGTCAATCTTGCTGCGATCAGTGCGGCAGTGAGTCTGGATACTCAAGCTCATCCCGACCCACAGAAACGCTATATTGCAGGCATGAGTTGTGGGCTGTTTTATATTTTGATGGGACTATTTGCAGCGACCTTGACCAGTGTCCTGATGGCATTTCCAGCAATCCTGATTACTATTCTGGCCGGAATTGCCTTATTCGGCACCATTGGGCATAACATCGCGCTGGCTTTTCAGCAAAGCCATGAACGTGAAGCGGCACTGATGACCTTTTTATTCAGCGCATCCAATATTCAGTTTTTCGGGATTGGTTCAGCCTTTTGGGGCTTACTACTGGGATTAATGGTCTATTTTCTATTTAAGCTCAAGCCTCAAGTCACTTAAAATTGATGACTGATCATTAGAATAAAATGACAAATAAGGGCAGCGATCATGTCTGCCTTTTATGAATGTCCTGCGGTCTGGGAAAAAAGGTTGATGACGAGTACACCGGAAATAATCAGTGCAATGCCAATAAGTGCAGGCACATCGAGCGTCTGCTTGAAAAGTACATAGCCCACAATTGCAGTCAGAACAATTCCCACACCGGCCCAGATGGCATAAGCGATTCCCAATGGAATGACTTTAATCACTTGGGACAATAAATAAAATGCAATACAGAATAAAACCACGACTGCCAAAGACGGCCATAATTTGCTAAAGCCTTCAGATTTTACTAAAAATGTAGAGCCTGTGACTTCGGCGACAATCGCCAGTGCCAGTAACAGGTAGGCCCACGATACAGGATTCATTTTTCCATCTCCAAAATTTCAGTGTTCATGCTTTGAATAACAAGCCAATTAAAATAGAAAATTAAACTTTAAATAATGCTTATTTTACAATGAATGCTGGTGCAGAAAATCAAGGGTGCGAATAAAGGTTTGCTGACTCTCTTTTTTGCCCATAAAAAACTGGTATTCATGAATCAGCCAGGCTTTAGATTCCGGATAAAATACCTCGGTCACTGCAATATTCCGGGCCTTGAGTGTCTCTACAAAAGGTAAGGATTGAGTATCGGTCAAAAAATCTTTATTACCGCCACTGATGAACACCGGCGGATAAGCATTTGAAATATGCTGGATCGGGGAAATCTGCTTTAAAAATTCGACATCATCTTTCTGGTCGCCCGTATAAGCCTGTACCAGATTATAAACGCCCCATTCGACCATTTTGATTTCATCCGGTGCTTTTTGCACAAAGGCCTGTAGATCGTAAATACCACAATGCAAAATCAAGCCTTTGAGCTGCATTGGCTGAATATTTGGACTGAAATTGGATTGTTGTGAAAACTCTGGATTGGTCAACAACGCGGCATAATGACTGGCCAGATTGGCACCGGCAGAATCTCCGGCTAAATACAGTTGTGCTGCATCAATGTGATAGTTCTCGGCATGCGTGTTGATAAATGCCAACGCCTGATTAATTTGCTGAAGTTGACTCGGATAAGTCACCTGCGGCGCAAACTGATATTGTACAGAAATCACGTTATAGCCTTGCGCCGCCAATAGCTTAAAATAGCCGCGGGCATGTGCCTTGGAACCTGAAATCCAGCCACCGCCATGAATCCAGACAATGGTCGGTCTCGGGCCTAGATTCTGAATATTCTGCGGTTGATATAGATCGAAGCTTAAATCCTGTAGCGGCTGGTACACGATATTGTTCTGTACCCGAACAGTTTCAGGAGCATAACGATCCATCACTTTTTGTTGTAGGCCCGTGGTCATATTGAAGGCACTGGCAATTAGCCTGCTATTTTGTACGGTATTCTGACAGCCCGCTAACATCATCGAGCTGACCAGCACAAGATTTACCGCGATATATCTCACAATTTCAATTTCCCTATATTGATAAAAATCAAGCGCAGGCAGTTTAACTGAAATGCTCAAAAACCAAAAACTTAATCCAGTTCGTTCTGGCAGCAGAGGTGAAAATCCCCAGTTTTTTGCTCGGATTTATTTGCCCATTTCTTTACAGTTTTATGTGAATAATAGTTGTAATTTAATGAGTTTTTTCATTTTTTTAGGTTTTGCAATTGCACCTGTAGAGTCACTGTGCTATCAATGAATCAGAAGCGAACAATAAACATTTGGAGTAAAAAAATCATGGCCTATCAGCATATTTTAGTTCCGGTAGACGGCTCAGAAATTTCTTTTTCCGCAGTACGACATGCTGCAAAAATTGCCAAAGCATTTGGTGGCCAGCTTTCCCTGATCAGCCTAATTGCAGAAGATCCTTTTACTGAAGCTGATTTCTATTACAGCTCATCTATCATGAAGGAATATTTTGTACAGGCGCATGCCAATGCCAAAAATGCCCTGAAAGAAGCCACTGCGATTGCAGCGACTGAAGGTATTGAAGCTCAGTCACGGATCGTCACAGGTCTGGTCAATGCCGAACACATTGCCAAAACTGCTGATGAAGTAAAAGCAGATCTGATTGTTATGGGTTCTCATGGCCGTAAAGGCTTCCAGAAAATGATTCTGGGCAGCTTTGCACAGGATGTTTTAGGTGCCAGTGAAATTCCGGTTCTGATCGTGAAAAAATAATCAAAGCTTTGCGCATCTTCAAGGTGCGCATTACCCGGTTTTCTATATTTGATTTCAAACCAAACCGTACGTTATGGAGATTCACCCACCCAAACCCTATTCTCCTTACTGCAATAATAAATATCAGGAAGCACCATGAATAATTATGATCATCTTCTCGTAGCACTCGATGAGTCCTCGATTTCCTATGCTGCCGCAGAACATGCCCTCGAACTGGCCAAAGTATTTCATAGCCATGTCACCTTACTCAGTGTCATTGCGGTTGACCCTTTTAAGGGCGTAGATTTTTATAAAGTTGCTCCAGCAGTCACAGATTACTTTATGCATGCAGAACAAAATGCGCTTGATCGCTTAAATGACCTGAAACATAGCTTTGTTCGTGAAGGCATACAGGTCACGACAAAAATCCTGCATGGTATGGCACCTTCAGAAGGAATCTTACAGGCTGCAAATGAATCACCGACTGATGTCATTATTATGGGTTCACATGGCCGTAAAGGTTTGCAAAAACTCATGCTGGGTAGTGTGGCGCAAAATGTGCTGGCACTTTCTGATATTCCAGTACTGGTGGTCAGACAATAACAGGTATTGATGAAAGCCTGAGCTGAGCAGGCTTTTAGCGAAGCTTTTGATTCAGCTCACTCAAGAAGATTTCTGCATCAAGCTGGCTTTGAAATACTTTCTTGTATTCCCCGACCTGCTGAACAGAATGAGGTGTATATTGAATCGAGATTTCAAGTAAGCCATTTTCAGGATTCTTGCTGACATGTACGGCAATAATATGCTGGCTATTTAAATAAAAACCATCTTCAATTTTCACTAACATATCTTAAATGACCTCCAGTAAGTGGATCTCTAAGATCCTTTTACCCTGCTTACAGCTTAATAAATCAGTACTCTTGTCCGTATAGCAATACTGTACACGCTTTGGTTGCCACATAGTGCATCAGCGTATTTCAAATGTATCTAAACCGGCCATTTAAAATCAAAACAGATAAAAAACCGGATCTTGATGATCCGGTTTTTTGATAGAGACTGAATTTTATATACTTAGCATACTATTTAATGTCTCAGACACATTTTTAGATTTGACCAGTGGCTTCAATACTTCAAGTTGCGCCTTGACTTCACTGCGTTGCGGCTCAGCAAGGGTGTACCAGCGTGACAATACTTGCAGCAGACGTGAGCCCACAATTGGGTTTTTCTGATCTAGATATTTCGCCAGACCAATAAAATGCTGCACACCAAAGCTCCAGGTATTCACCGGATTGGCATTCAGACCGCCGCTCACAGCACGGATCCGGTTTGGTACAGCCAGATCATAATCAGGATGCTGGGTCAGATAGGCAATGGTTGCATCGGTTGCTTTTGGATGCGCTGCCTGCACCATAAACCATTGATCTAAAGACAGAGCTTCGTCTTCAAAGCGGCTATAAAAGTCTGCCAAAGCTTCTTCTGCTTGTGGTGCATCGTTCCAGACCAGAACTTTCAGGGCGCCCAAACGTTCAGACATATTACCTGTGTGATATTGCTCATAAGCCAAATCAAAGGCAGATGCATCTCCCTGACGGGCGATCATCGTCAACATGATGTTTCTTAAAGCACGTACACCCATCGCTTGCGAGAATTCAGATTGCAGATCAGGATCCAGATCAAGATACGTCTCTTTGGCTGTTTCACCAAAGGCACGTGCCAGCGTATGCAGCAAAGCCTCACGCTTTTCCTGAATCATGACCGGATTATAGTCCTGATCAATACGGCTGCCCAAATAACCTTCAGACGGCACATCAAACAGACGTGATGCCAACAGCGGATCTTTTTCAATCACACCCGGCAAGGTATTCAACATCGCCGCGATATAAATATCCGCAGGCTGATCATCTAGCAAGATACGCTCTAATAACGTTTGAGTGGCTTGCCACTGGTTAAAACCATTGGTCTCATATTGCAGCAGGAAGGCCAATTCTTGTTCTGAATAGTCAAAGTCCAGATTGACTGGCGCAGAAAAATTACGCAACAAGGACACCACCGGTTTGCTGCTTATGCCGCTAAATTCAATCGTGGCTTGTTCCTGATCAAACAGATATACCCCATCTTTCACGCCATTTTCAAAGAGTGCTTCAGAGTTCAACTTTAACTGCTCACCGGTTTCGGCATCAAACAGCGCCAAAGCCACTGGAATAGGTACCGCTTTCAGATTCGGATATTTGGCATGGGTTTTCAGGCTTTGCTTCAAGCTAAGACGATAAGTTTGCATTTCAATATCATATTCGGCTTTTACTTCAAGTTTCGGTGTACCCGGCTGGTTATACCAGGTCAGGAAGTTGGATAGATCCACCCCTGAACCTGCGGTGAGCGCGGCCACCCAGTCTTCCACCGTTACCGCCTGACCATCATGACGGCGGAAATACTCATCGGTACCTTGGCGGAATTTTTCCTTGCCCAGCAAGGTCGCCATCATGCGGTTAATTTCCGCCCCTTTTTCATACACGGTTGCGGTATAGAAGTTGTTAATTTCGACAAAATGATCTGGACGCGGCGGATGTGATAGCGGCCCTGAATCTTCCGGGAACTGATGTGCTTTCAGAACTGCTACATCATCAATACGTTGTACCGCAGCCGACTGTAAATCTTCCGAGAAAGATTGGTCACGGAATACAGTCAGGCCTTCTTTCAAACACAGCTGGAACCAGTCACGACAGGTAATCCGGTTACCGGTCCAGTTATGAAAATATTCATGCGCAATGACTGACTGCACCCGCATGATGGCGGCATCAGTGGTGTACTCTTCATCGGCTAGCACGCATGAAGTATTGAAGATATTCAGACCTTTATTTTCCATGGCACCCATGTTGAATGCACTGGTCGCCACAATCATGTAATTATCCAGATCATAAGGCAGACCATAATGCTCTTCATCCCAGCGCATAGAATGTTTGAGCGCTTCCATGGCGATCTTGCATTTTGGAATATCTTTTTCTTCTGCGTAGATTTCCAGAGCTACATTGCGGCCTTCCGATGTGACATAGGAATCTTTCATCACTGCCAAGTCACCAATGACACAGGCGAACAAATAGCTCGGTTTCTTGGTCGGATCCTGCCACACGGCATAGTGACGATTTTCATCCACTTCACCGGTTTCTAGCAGGTTACCATTTGCGAGCAAGACCGGATATTTCTTGTCTGCCTCTACACGTGTGGTAAAGACCGACAACACATCAGGACGGTCTGGATAGAAAGTAATTTTACGGAACCCTTCTGGTTCATTTTGGGTCACAAACAGATCTGAACTGGCCTGATATAAACCTTCCAGCATAGTATTACTTTCAGGATGGATTTTAACCACAATTTCAAGCGACACTTGATCAGGCGCATTGGCAATGACCAGTTGTTCAGCATCAAGACTGTAGTCAGTTGCATTCAGGGTTTGACCATTTAACCGGATCGATTGCAGTTCCAGATCGCGGCCAAGCAAAACCAGATCGCCAGCAGTCTGACGCTGCATCTCCAGTTTGCTGCTGACCAGCGTATGATCTGCATAGACTTGAATATTCAGGTCGATAGAATCGACAACAAAGGAAGGTTTTTGATAGTCTTTTAAATAAATGGTTTGATCCGCTTCGATCACCGGGTTTGCCGCAATATTCATGTCCTGTCCTAATCTTTATCTTGTTCGACATTGTTCATGTCAAAATCATACGCCAAGTTTTAAACGCTGTCTGTGCATTTGTATTGTTCGCTCTAATATGGGCATTGCACGCACCACTTTCAATGCGTTTTTGCCTAATTGCGCAGCACTCGACTGGACTTAAGAAAAATCTATGCCAACTAAATCACCACAATCATGATTTCTTACATTTATATAAATTATTGATTTTAAATATATATCTAGCTTTAAATAACAATTCACAAGTCCAGATTAAAAAACGAGCACATTTCTTGCTAGCCTTAAACTGTGTTTTTTCACACTTAATTCCACATTTAAAATGAAACAATAATGATAAGCATGAGGTGAGCCATGTATCTAAAAAAACATATTGTACGAATGGAAAATATTAAAATGCTGCAAACTCTGGATCAGGCGAACATTGACCATAAAGTCATTGCACTTTTGATGAGCTGTGAAGGCATTCCGCTTCAGTCGCATGAAGTCACGGCCATTCTCAATAGCTACGATGCACTCGGTGCCAGGAAAGTTCCATCTAAAAAGGTGCAGGCCTTGATTCATGCCAAACACCGCGGGGAACAGGACGAAAGCTTACCCTGCCCGGTTTAAAAAGCATTATTTCATGTTTTAAAATCAGAGCTACTTCGGTAGCTCTTCTCCTGTTTGGATGACTATTTTTGATTTAGAAAAATTGCACCCGTCCACTACGTTTGCATCTCATCAGCCGTGTATAATCAAATGCCCGTCCATTCTAGAGTTGCCCGCGACCATGGTATTCAGTGTTCTGCAAAAACAGCTTGATGAAAGTACCCACTGCCCGCTGTGTAAGGCATCGATGTATTGGATTGAGGCAGAGCAATATGATCAGGAACTGAGCTATCATGAATGCAGCCATTGCCAGCATCAGCTTTATTCTGATCAAAAGCACAATTGTTATTGTGAACGATGTCTGGCGCAGCGTAAACGCATGCTCAAGGAAGTCCGTTTACAGGAAAATCGTCTCTATCATAAAAAACAGGACCGGCCGGTTCCTGAGCTCAATCAGCTCAGTTTTATCAATAAACTGTTTTTACTTTCGATTTTAGATGAACAAGTACAGGAATATAGCCAGCACCGCGAATATATCGACTGGCATCATATTCGCTATTTTTCCATCAGTCCGAACTATCTGTTTCAACATGGTCTGATCAAAAATATGCTCAGAGAACAGATTTTAATTCCCAAAGATGTTCAACAGGAAAATCAGCACTATTATATTAATGTACGTCTGGATGGCTATTCTGAACCGAGCCTGTTCAGCATTACCCAGCAACTACGCAACTGGTTTTATCAGAACCTGAGTCAAGGTGTGCCCTTTAAAAGTGCAGATGAAGTCAAAGATGCCCTGTATTGTCTGCTATATGAGGAGATCATTCAGTTTGCGCAATTTTACTGTCGTAGCTGGAATGTGCAGATTGCCGGAAATCAGAGCTTTCAGACCTTTTGCTATCGCCTTTTAGATGTCTTGGCAGTGGGACAGATTTATTATCTGGTACAGACCGCCCTGGAATATCTATATAAGCAAAAAGCGCTTAAGCCACGCAATGAAAATTTTATTAATACCAATCTGCTGAAAAAAACCTTACAACAGTATCGGGAACGTTCTGTCACGGAAAAATGGGAAACCTCTACCCTGCCACGCCCGCCACAACTGGCCTTCAGCAAGATGAGTGAAATCCTGTTTTATCGCTTCCTGGGTTATGATGAGAATATTTTCTTTCAGCCGGTCTGGCGCTCATGGCATAAAATTGAACCGCGCCTGAAATTTTATTCGCAGAAACGTTGTATGCACTGCGGCTCACAGGAGCTTTCGGTGGATTATGATGCCAGTGACTATGTCAGCCTGTTCTGCCGTAGCTGTAAGCATCAGGACCATTATTTTACCCGCTGAGCGAAGATACGACTTAGATTACTTTTTGACAGATGATCATTATGAATACTTCTACGCAAGCACTACAGCACACGCTTCTGGATCAAATCTGCGAGGCATGGTTAAAGTTACAGCAACATCAGCCATTGGTGCATATCATGACCAATGCCGTGGCCAGTAATTATGTGGCCAATGTGGTGCTGGCTGCCAATGCTTCCCCCGCCATGATCGATAATCCTTTTGAGGCCGAAAGCTTTGCCAAAATTGCAGCTGCGATCAATCTCAACCTGGGTACGCCGACCACCGAACAAGTACAGGCCATGCACATTGCTGCGGAAACGGCACATCGTCTGAAAAAACCATGGGTACTGGATCCGGTTGGTTATGGATCGGTACTGCATTGGCGCTCGAATACGGTAGATCAGTTGCTCAATTCCCATCCGACAATTTTACGGGGCAATGCCTCTGAAATTGGTGCTTTGGCTGGCAAGCGGATCGAATCCAAAGGTGTAGACAGTACCATCAATAGTGCCGATGTTTATTTACAGGCACAAAGCTTATTGGCGCATTGTGACTGTGTCGCGATTTCCGGTGAATCTGATTACATCATTTCCAGAGATTATCCGGTAATACAGGTATCAGGCGGATCATATTTACAACCGCGAGTCACGGCCACCGGTTGTGCACTTGGTGCACTGATTGCAGCCTATAGTGCTGTAAGTTCTCCCGCAATCGCGGCACTCGCTGCACATGTGCATTTTGCAATTGCAGGTCAACGGGCTTTTGAACGTGCGCCACAGCTTGGCCGTTTTAATGTGGCTTTTCTGGATGAAGTCCATCAACTTAATACTGAAAGCATTCGACAATACGCCAACTTTCAAATTTTGCCGGGAGCAGTTTAGTTTGATAGCAGCTTTAAGGGGTGTTTGCAGGTTTGCATAGACCTGACACCCCACTTTTAGCTGTACATCGCTCACATTTTCTACTAATTTCTGAAGAGATAGGTTGTTTCTGAATCCTACGCCGAAACTATTTTGAGCATAATCGGTGGTTAACTGAACAGGCTTCATATAACTTAATGTAATTTATCTACCGATTTCCGCCAAAGAGATCAAAATTTTGTTTGATCTGTTTTTGCATGACCCAACTAAAATCATGTGAATTATAATTTAATTATCCAGCAGGATTTGAATGTTACTTTTAAGCTTTAATTAACAGGCTCTATTGATCAATATCCAGTATGTGATTCTGCTTATGCTGCATTACGAATCTGGCTTTTAGACTTAAAACTCTAGTGCAATATCAAGCCATTCAGCTCAATATCCAACTTGAAGGATAGTCTGCATCGAATGATAAAAAATCTGTCTGAACAATGACCTCACTTTGTTTTAATAAGGACAATTGAGAAAAGATGCATTAAAAAAGTCAGCTGCCACTAGAGCAACTGACCTTCAAGATTTGAACAAAGCAAGTGTTTAAGCCGCGTAATGAATACTGACTGATTTGATACGATTGCTTTCAATTTCAGTGACTTTGAACTGTACACCTTGATAATCCAATTCAGTACCGACTTCGACCACACTGTTGGTTTTATCCAGAATCAGACCCGCAACACTGATATAACCAGCATCTTCATCAATCAGATCAATCATGCCGAGTTCAAGCTCAAGCTGATACAGATCCAGCATACCTGAAGCGATCCAGTGGGAATCGTCAATTCTGACCAAATCAAGTTGTTCGTCTGCATCCGGGAACTCACCGGCAATGGCTTCAAATACATCTAGTGGTGAGATCAGACCCTGTACATTACCAAACTCGTCGCTCACCAAGACCAAAGAGCCTTTAGAGGTACGCAAAGTATTGATCGCATCAATAACTTTCATCTTTTCAAAGATATAAATTGGACGATGGCGTTTGATCAGGGCTTTTAACTCTTCTGGTTCTTCCAGCACATCCAGTAATTCCTTGGCACGTACGATGCTAATCACCTTATCCAGGCTGCCACGACATACCGGAAACAGGCTGTGGGGAACAGATAGAATTCTTTCACGGATCTGTTCCGGGCTATCCTCTAGATCGACCCATGAAATCTGACTGCGCGGTGTCATGATCGAAGCGACTGAACGCTCTGCAAGGGTCAATACCCCGCCAATCATGTAACGTTCTTCATCTGCAAAGGCTTCTTGAGCTTCATTTTTGTCAGTATCAGTGGTTTCCAGCTTGCCGCCCATTAACTTCAAAATAGAATCAGCCGTACGATGGCGCAAAGGAATCTTAGATTCATGCTTTGCTGCATTACGCTGGCCGAACTGGTTGAACGCTTCGATCAAGATCGCGACACCAATACCCGAGTAGATATAGCCTTTTGGAATGTGGAAACCAAAACCTTCTGCAATCAGACTGATACCAATCAAAAGCAGGAAGCTTAGACACAGAATCACCACGGTTGGATGACGGTTTACAAAACTGGTCAATGGTTTCGATGCCAGTAGCATTACACCCATCGCAACAATCATTGCAGCCATCATGACGTAAATATTGTCGACCATCCCAATTGCAGTAATCACTGAATCTAAAGAGAATACAGCATCTAAAACCACAATTTGGGCAACAACAGCAGTGAAACTTGCATAAACCACCTTAGTGGTCAATTTGACTTCAGGCTTACCTTCTATCTTTTCATGTAACTCTGTGACGGCCTTATACACCAAGAACAAGCCACCAAATAACAAGATCAAGTCCCGACCGGAGAAGGTCCAGTCAAACAGGGTGATCAACGGCTGAGTCAAAGTGACCAGCCAAGCAATGGCAAACAACAGGCCCAGACGCATCAATAATGCGAGTGAAAGACCGATGACACGAGCTTTATCACGTTGTTCAGGAGGAAGTTTTTCAGCCAGAATGGCAATAAAGACTAGGTTATCAATACCTAAAACGATTTCAAGAATAATAAGAGTAATTAAACCTACCCAAATTCCGGGATCTAATAAAAATTCCATTAGAGAACTACCCCGTTCGAGTAAGCTAGAAATAGAGATGGAAGATCAACGCACGGCGAGGGATCCATTAAATTTAACCTATGTAACTTAAGACCATTCCATTATGCATAAACTGAGTATTTTGTAATATATTAATTTATAAAAAAATTACATGATTATGATTTTCCTTAGACTTTTTTCATTAATCAGTGTGTATAAAACGCATTAAACTTAATTTTTTCTTCACAAATTATTTTACTTTAATTAAAAATATGCAGTAATTACCATTCATTAGCTCAACCACTTTTAAAGTGAACTAAAAATTCAGCCATCAAATATATACCGATTAAAAAAGCAATCAGTTAAAATAGGGCTTGAATTTTTTGATGGGGAAATTCCTCCGCATAACTGCATAGATCCATCAGCAAAATTGTCTGGTTGATTAAAATCAGAGTGATTGCATTTTGGCCGATAAGCGAATCATGCTGTCGAATGACAAACGATTGCGGAAAATGATTCCGCCTCAGAAATATACAATTAAGTATTAATTTTACACAAAATATTATTGCCTTTCATCCGATTTAAAATGGCCATTCTCTGTCCCAAATCAGCGCATATGCAGAACTGCTCGACTTCTGGGGCTATTAAGAAAAACTAAAAAGTGCAATCTCTTTAACATTTTTAAAATAAAGGTTGAAACATGCATAAACTTTTTCATAAAATGGACGGGCCCTAGAAAAATAAATACAAGGAACATTTCATGACTAAGAAATATGCAAAATTTTTACCGTGTACGGAAGAATTTAATTTAGAAAACTTTCCCTATTATTGGGTTACTCAGGTTCATGCTCAATATGTACTTAATGTCGATCACGCACTTAAAAAATATGGTGTAGACAATTCGCGCCGCCGTATCCTTCTTGCCTTAAAATCCAAACCGCATGCGAGTGTATCCGACTTATCAGAGATGGTCGTATCTAAAATGTCGACCACCACTAAAATCGTTTATCGCTTAAAAGATGAAGGTCTGGTTGAGACTTATTCATGTGAAGATGATGCACGAATTACCCGGGTATTTTTGACCGAAAAAGGCATGCAAATGACACATAAGATCAATGATCTGACCAATATAGTACTAGAGCAGTCATTTGAAGGCTTGACGCCTTTGCAAATTGAAAAAACCATGGAAAGTTTACGTCATATTTTTAAAAATCTGGCTCGTTAAAAGTCCTACTTTTTATTTTTAAATAGACGCTGGCGAATTGGCATACTTTCAATAATAAATAATTCACCGGAGCTTTCTAAGAATCAAAAAAGTTCAGTTGTGGGCTGGCTTTTTTGATTTTTTCTTTGGGAACATGTGAACATTCAAACTCTTCTTCCGGAAAGCCGTGTACAAAACTCCGAATATCCGGATGACTCAGTGTCAGCCATTCTTGTAGTCGCTCATGCGGAATTACGATCACCGAACGTTTGATGTTTCCAGGCTCATGAAATTCTTTCATCATCGGATGGTCAATGGCATCCATCGTAATCATGCTGGCAGATCGTACAATTTCCCCTTGTACTCGTGTAATCTCATATACTGCCGCAATAAAAGTCGCCTGACCATCTTGACGTCTTACACCCCAACGCTGTGGTTTATTGTCAAAATATTTGGACTCATAAAACTCGGCAACAGGAATGACCCCAAAATGACATTTGGCAGTGGCTTCAGCAAAGGTTGGCTTTTGCAATAAAGTTTCATTTCTGGCGTTATAGGTCTTGGTAGCTATACTTTTATCTTCTGCCCATTTTGGAATCAGGCCAAAATTTACCGACCGCCATTCCAGTCCTTGAGCTGAATGAAATAACAGCGGTGTAGCATAATTGGGATAGACCTCTTCCGGATATTCAAAGGGAATTTCGGGCAACCCCAGATTATGCAATTGTTCTAAGCTTAAAGGTTTAAAGTTGGCACACATGGCGGATTAATGTAAATCATTCGACCACTCGATTATAACCTGATGTTTGAGCCAAACCTGTAATATTGATATAGATTTGAGTATCATGAATTCGGTATGGTCAACCAGTGTGTCCGGGTAAACTCCTCAAAAATCCAGCGACCATTAAAACGTCCGAGTCCTGAGTTTTTCTCGCCGCCAAAGGGTGCATTAGACTGATCTGCAACACTGATCCCGTTAATATGGGTCATGCCAATATCCAGTTGTGCCGCAAAAGCGCTGCCGCGTTCGATATTTGATGTACAGACTGCACTGGACAAACCGAACTCTGTTGCATTGGTCAGATTTAAAGCATGGGCCTCATCACGTGCTTTTAAGATCGGTAAAATCGGACCGAAGCTTTCTTGTTGTGCTAAATCAGAATCGGCTGCGACGTTAATGAAAATATGCGGATAGACCAGATTTCCTTCAATTCCGCCCTCATATACCAGCTGTGCGCCCTGCTCGCTGCCTGTCTGAATGATCTGTTGATGCTTTTTGACCTGACTCCGATTAATGATCGGCCCGATGATGGTATCTTCCAGATTCGGATCGCCCACTGGAATCATTTTGACCCGATCCAGAAGCTTATCCACATAAGCATCATGAATAGATGCATCGATAACGACCCGATTGGTGCTCATGCAAATTTGTCCCTGATGCATAAAACGCCCCATCAAGGTCAGTTCAACCGCCAGATCAAGGTCGGCATCATCCAGAATCACCAAGGGTGCATTGCCGCCCAGTTCCAGTGCCAAACGTTTGATTCTGGAACTGGCCAGAGCTTTACTGCCGACACTTTTCCCCACTTCAGTCGAGCCGGTAAATGAAATCATTTTTGGTACTGAATGCTCGACAAAATAATCCCCGATTTCACTGCCAGCACCAGCAACAATATTCAATGCACCTGGAGGCAAACCGGCTTCTTCAAATAATTTCCCGATTAATGTACCGCCAGTCACCGGCGTATCACTGGCTGGTTTCAAGACAACCGTATTACCACAGGCAATCGCTGTCGCCACTGAACGCAAGGACAGATGAAATGGAAAGTTCCATGGACTGATGACTGCAATCACGCCTAAAGGTTTACGCAAGACCAAACTTTTCCGTACTGGATCTTTGCTTTCGAGCTGTTCAGTTTTCAGCTGATCTGGAAATGCCAGACTTTCCTGAATAATCCCCAAGGCAGCATCCATTTCAAGGCCGGCTTTAATGCGCGTACTGCCTGATTCAATAATCAGCCAGTCAATGATTTCTGCACGGCGCTGCTGAATAATATTAATTAAATTTTGCAATACTGTTTTACGGACTCCAATGGAATTCAAAACACCCTGTTGAAAAGCCTGTTCTGCTGCCGTATACGCACTGTCTACATCGACAGAGCTGGCAGCTGCAAGACTCATAATTTCGGTTTGGGTAAAAGGATTGATATTTTTTATGATTTTGGTTGAAGTTCCATGTTGCCACTGACCATGAATAAACTGCTGGTCTAAGTCCTGATATACCGTCATCATTTTATTGTTCCTCGCAAGCTTTGCTCCACTTTAAGAGTTCAGCTGAAAAATTTCTAGTCAGAAAGACAACCGCTTACCATTAGACAATAAAAAAGCCTCCGAAGAGGCTTTTTTAAGTTAGACGGGATTAGTCACCTGTATAACCTTTTAACTTTAAACGTGCTGCATGTAAAAGTGGCTCGGTATAACCTGATGGCTGTTCACCACCTTTAAAGATCAGGTCAGACGCTGCCTGGAATGCAATATTGTTGGCAAAGTCTGCAGACATTGGCGTATACAACGGATCATTGGCATTTTGCTGATCTACAATTTTCGCCATACGCTGCATCACTTCTTCTACTTGCTCATGGCTTACCACACCATGACGCAACCAGTTCGCCACGTGCTGCGAAGAGATACGTAAAGTCGCACGGTCTTCCATTAAACCGACATCGTTGATGTCGAGTACTTTAGAACAACCTACACCTAAGTCTACCCAGCGAACTACATAGCCCAAGATCCCCTGACAGTTATTTTCAAGTTCTTTGGTTTTCTCTTCTTCAGACCAGTTAGTGTCTGTTGCTAATGGTGGCGTTAACAAGTCATCTAGTGACAAGGCTTCAGTTGCCAATAACTCTTGCTGACGATCCGCAACATTAATCTGATGATAGTGAATCGCGTGAATTACCGCACCTGTTGGTGATGGCACCCATGCACAGCTCGCACCTGCTTCCGGATGTTCAGTTTTGGTTTTATACATGTCGAGCAACATGTCTGGTTTTGGCCACATGCCTTTACCGATTTGCGCTTTGCCACGTAAACCTGCTTGCAGACCGATCATCACGTTACGGTTTTCATAAGCCGGGAACCAGATCTGACCTTTGACTTCGCCTTTACGTACGAATGGGCCTGCTTCCATAAAGGTATGGATTTCGTCACCGGTACGGTCCATGAAGCCTGTATTGATGAAAATAGTACGGTCTTTGGCTTGTGCAATACAGTTCTTCAGGTTTACAGAAGTACGGCGCTCTTCATCCATAATCCCGATTTTTAAAGTTTTTGCAGGCAAACCCAGTACCTGTTCCGCACGTTCAAACAATTCAACGGCAAATGCCACTTCTTCAGGACCATGCATTTTTGGTTTAACGATATACATTGAACCTTGACGCGAGTTCTTGATGGTATTTTCACCTTTGATGTCGGCAAAAGACAACAATGGTGTAATCAAGGCATCCATGATGCCCTCAAAAATCTCTGCACCATCGACCAAAATGGCAGGGTTTGTCATCAAATGACCGACATTACGCAGCAACATCAATGAACGACCATGAACCTTGGTTTCACCACCTTCCACATTTTTGAAAGTACGGTCTGCATTCAGTGTACGGGTAACTGTTTTACCATTTTTCTGAATGGACTCTTCTAAAGT
Source organism: Acinetobacter sp. YH12254 (assembly GCF_013417415.1). Classification (NCBI taxonomy): domain Bacteria; kingdom Pseudomonadati; phylum Pseudomonadota; class Gammaproteobacteria; order Moraxellales; family Moraxellaceae; genus Acinetobacter; species Acinetobacter sp. YH12254. Next base: position 144,702 of record NZ_VPEB01000002.1, read on the forward strand.
GCCTTTCATCAGACCTAACCAGTTACGATAGCCTTCCACTTTTTCTTCAGCATCAACCGCTGCAATCGAGTCTTCCAAATCCTGAATGGTGGTAACCGCAGCTTCAAGAACTACGTCTTTTACGCCAGCGGCATCAGTCTGGCCAATCGGGCTCGTTGCATCAATTTGCACAATAACGTGCAGACCGTTATTTTTAAATACGATTTCAGTCGGTGCTGACGCTTCGCCATTGAAGCCAACAAATTTAGCGCTATCCGCAACAGTCGTTGTAGAACCATCTTTTAATGTTACAACCAGTGCGTTGCCATCAACTGCATATTGAGTTGCGTCTGCGTGCGAACCTTGTGCCAATGGGAAAGTTTCGTCAAGGAAGTTTTTCGCAAATGCGACAACTTTCTCACCACGTTTCGGGTTATAGCCTTTACCTTTTTCCGCGCCATCTTCTTCAGAGATCACGTCGAAACCATAAAGTGCATCGTAGAGAGAACCCCAACGTGCGTTGGCTGCGTTGAGGCAGTAACGTGCATTACGTACCGGTACCACCAGCTGTGGGCCGGCCAATACGGCAATTTCTTCGTCTACATTTTCAGTGCTGATTTGAAAATCTTCTACTTCTGGTAACAAGTAGCCAATTTCAGTCAAGAAAGCTTTGTAAGCTTGTAATTCAAATGTGTTATTGCGGTGCCATTCATCGATTTTCGCTTGAATGTCATCACGCTTAGCCAAAAGTGCTTTATTTTTAGGGCTAAGATCAACAACGACTTGTTCAAAGTTTTTCCAGTAAGTTTCACTATCCAAACCAGAACCTGGTAGTGCTTCATTTTCGATAAAATCGTAAAGTTCTTTAGCAATCGCTAACTTGCCTTTTTGAATACGTGCAGTCATTGTCTTTCCTGATATTGCTACTTTTTATACAAGAGATTCTAGTATACCGATTAAAATCTAGCTGAATAGTATTATCAAATTGCTAAATACTGAGCATTTTTCATAATATGAGTACCCTCATAAACATATCAGACGTCGCTCAGCCGCATTGAGATATCATTCTGCTAAATACCCTAATGACAGTGTATAAAGTTTTCGAAATGTAGAAATTAGACTTAAGTTCAGATTTTCGAGTAAAAATTATGCATTCTAGTTATACACGATCATATTTAGATCAAGATTAAGCCATGTTTGGCCCTAGTTGTCGATCAATTACCTGCTTATTTTTATAAAAAAGCGCCAGTCAATGACCAGCGTTTTTATTCTGCTTCCTACTCACTCGAGATAGTTTTCTGAATCTGACGATGTTCAGAATTCAGATATTCATCCGACTGCATTTCCAGTAAACGTGAACGCGTCCGTTCAATTTCAAAGACCAGTTTTTCACCTTGGTAAATATCAATAATATTGTCTTCCGAGGTCAATAACAGTTTGACACCACGGTCATAGAACTCATCGACCAGATAAATAAAACGGCGCGTCCCATCATTGAGGAAATCGGTCAGGTGCGGCACATTACTGACTAAAACCGTATTATAAATATTGGCAATTTCAATAAAGTCAGCCGGGCTACGTGGTTTTAGACACAGCTCAGAAAACTCGCACCACAATACATCTTCGGTATGTGACACAGTTTCCACAATACGGTTATTGATGATAATCGGCTCTTCAGAGCAGGTTTGCGTCTGAGTCAAAGCACTGAAACGTTGCGCAATCCAGTTTTTATGATCATGGGTTAATGGGAATTTGAATAACTGCGCCTGTTTTAATACGCGTAAACGGTAATCGACGCCGGCATCGACGTTTAACACCACACAGTTTTTCTTGACCAGTTCAATCGTCGGCAGGAAACGGTCACGATGAATCCCGTTTTTATACAAACCATCTGGGGCAATGTTCGAAGTTGCAACCAAAGTAATCCCGCGTTCAAACAGTTTCTGGAACAGATCACTCAGAATCATGGCATCGGTGACATTGGATACAAAGAACTCATCGAAACAGATAATCACCGCGTCTTTATAAATCTGATCCGCGACCAGATCCAGCGGATTACGCTGCCCAGAGAGCTTATTTAATTCACGATGCACATGCTGCATAAAGTGGTGAAAATGCATCCGGGTTTTACGGCGAAATGGAATCGAATCATAAAACTGATCCATTAACCAGGTTTTGCCACGACCCACACCACCCCACATATACACGCCATTGGGAGAAGTCTGACGGCGAAAACGGCGAAAGGCTTTTTTCGAGGCCTTAAAACGCTGAATCAATTCCAGCCAGACACGATTCAGTTCATGTACTGCCATTGCCTGTGCATCATCAGGCATAAACTGTCCCGAAGATATTGCTTGTGCATAACGTTCTGCAGGAGAAATCGGACTAAAGGCGGTGCTGTGCTGTGAATTAAAATCGGACATAGAGTTTCGTACTATTTGGGATCAATTTAATTATAGCGGAGTTTAATCAACACACTATAACACTTTGGCATAAACAAGCTTAGGCTATTTCACATATTGCCGAGGGCTTTGCCCAAACCAGCGTTTAAAGGCATGGTTAAAAGCAGCCGGCTCGGAATAGCCCAACAACTCTGCAATCATTTCAATTGAATACTGTTTATATTCAATCAATCGCAAAGCCTTATCTTTAATAATGTCTTCGCGAATCTGTTTATAACTGGTATCACACTGCTGTAACTGATGCCGCAAGGTTCGCTCCGGAATATTTAGCGCCTGCGCAGTTTCGGCCATGCTCGGCATCAAACCACTTTGTATTTCCAGATAATCCTGAACGCGCTGCACCACTGTCGGTGTCTGCTCATCCTGTTGCAAACGTTGCAATTCAGCAAAACACTTGGCTTCATACAGCGCAAAGGTCACCGTATCTGCAGACGGAATTTTAATATCCAGAACTGCTTCATCAAACCAGAATGCCGCACTTGGTGCATCGAACTGAACCTGTGTCCCATAATAATCATGATAGACCTTTAAGGTATTCGGCTCTTGCGGATGGGCAAATGGTAACTCGATCCGTAAATCAGGTTTGGACAGGCCCATCATTTTGTAGATATCACGGATAAACTTGAAAGTTCCCGAAATCTCCGCCTGTGCCAGCAACACACCCAGACCATCTTCCAGATTTTTCGGTCGATAACACAACGCGCTATGATGCTCGCTTTGTTGCAAACCCAATTGTCCTGTCAAATGCGTCAACTGTTGAAAGCGGATCACCTGATGCAGCGCATCACGTACCGTCGGACTGGTAACCAGTAACATCAACAACGGACCATAACCTGCCAATGCATAATGCTGGCCAATCAATAATCCCTGTTCAGCTTCGATTTCCTGCCCTACGACCTTAAGTACATCATGTTCCAGACTCGGATGAATAATCGAGCCAGGATCAAAGGCATCGACACGCAGTCCAATGTTTTGCAGCTTCTGATCGACGTCTATGCCCGCCTTGCGCATACCTTGAATCAAATACATCAGACTGAGAACAGAACGTTTCATAACCATACAAATACAATGTGATAGTCTTAGTTGTACTATAAAAATAAGTGTACTGCTATTGCCGTTTAGATCAATTTTAGGTCTAATCTTTTATCAGTGAATGATGATAATAATCTCTTATTAAAATAAGCAAGGAATGCAATGATGCTGGAAAATACAAGTGCCACCCGCTCGCCACCCTTTACCAAAGTCGCCATTATTGGCGCCGGTTTTGGCGGTATTGCCATGGCAATACGTTTACAGCAGCAAGGCATCCATGATTTTATTCTGCTGGAAAAAGGCCATGAATTTGGTGGAACCTGGCGAGACAACCAGTACCCTGGCGCAGCCTGTGATGTGCAGTCACATTTATATTCCCTCTCATTCGCTCCGAAAAGTAACTGGTCAAAACGCTATGCCGAAGCACCCGAGATATTTTCCTATATTCAGGATCTGGTAAACGATTATAAGCTACGTGCTTTCTGCCGCTTAAATACTGAAGTCCTTTCAGCGCATTACCAGGCAGAGCGCTGTCTGTGGCAATTGCAGTTACAAGATCAAAGTATCCTGGAAGCCCAATTTGTCATATTTGCTTCAGGGCCTTTGCACATTCCCCAGATTCCACCTATCCCCGGTATTGAGAAGTTTCAAGGGAAAGTCTTTCATTCTGCACAATGGGATCATACTTATGATTTAAATGGCAAAAATGTCGCATCGATTGGCACAGGTGGCAGCGCCATTCAATATGTTCCGGAAATTGCCCCACAATGCAAACAACTCTATGTCATGCAACGTACTGCAGCCTGGATCATTCCTCGCGATGAACGTGTCTATCACCCTCTCGAAAAGACACTATTTGAAAAATATGACTGGTTCCGAAAACTGCACCGTGCCCGCTTATATTGGTCAAATGAATCGCGGGTCATCCCCATCGTTAAACCCGGAATCATGAAATACACCCAGAAACTGGCAGAACTGTTCATCAAATACCAGATTAAAGATCCTGAGTTAGCTCAAAAACTCACTCCGGATTACATCATGGGTTGTAAACGTATTCTGGTTTCCAATAGCTATTTCCCGACTTTTAACCGCAGGAATGTAGAACTGGTGACTGAAAAGATTCAGGAACTCACTGAAAATAGCATCATTACCCAGGATGGTCAGGAGCGGCCAATTGACTGTCTGATTTATGGCACCGGGTTCATTACCGATCCACGCATCTATATGAAGAATTTTCAATGTACTGGGCTGGATAATCTACAGCTCAATGAGGTCTGGAAACAGGGGGCTGAAAGTTATTATGGAATTTGCATGAAAGGTTTCCCAAGCCTGTTTCAATTACTGGGCCCAAATACCCTATTGGCACACAACTCTGTGATTTTTATGATTGAGGCACAAGTTGACTATATCTTGCAGCTCATGCAGCGGGTCGATCAATCACATAGCGATGCCATTATGGTCAAAGAGCAGGCGCAAGATACATTTAATCAGCAGGTGCAACATATGTTTGAACAGACCGTATGGCAATCTGGCTGTGTCAGCTGGTATCAGCAGGAAGGTGGCAAGAATTTTGCCCTATGGCCGACTTATACCTGGAAATACTGGCTGAAAACCAAGAAACCCAATACCGTAGATTATCGATTATTCAATAAAGTTAGCTAAAAGCTTTTCACCATCTAGCATCAAGCGATGGCATAATTTAAAGATAATTTTTTCAATCTATTAAACTTATGCAATCGCTTTGGCTCATCTTTCAGCTTCTTCTCTGTTTGGCACTCGGTTTTGCTTTGGCGAAACGGATTCCAGTATCGATGATTAAAATCTGTTTCAAGCTCTTACCTTATTTTAGCTATGTGTTACTGATTGCGATTTCCTTTGAATTCTCACAGCTTGTGGATGAATTACAGCATCCCCTACAGATTCTGAGTACATCCATCAGCATTGCCTTTCTGACATCACTCGGTGCTTTTGCTATTTGCTATTTGCTGTTCAAGTGGGCTGGTTTTCTTCCCAGTTCAGGCAGAGTATCCCTTGATCTGGTAATTAAATCCTTAGTGAATATGAGTTATGCTTTTTTGGCACTCGCAGGCGGATACTTTTTACATGCTGGCTTGAGTCTGTTTGATCTGTCCTTACACATTAGCACCTGGCATTTGTTACTGATATTTATGTTTTTCATTGGTTTAGATCTGGCTTATTCGCCACTGGATCGTTCTTGGTTAAATATCAAAATTCTTCTGGTTCCAATCGGTTGTATCTTCGGTTCATTATTCGCAGTTATGCTGTATTCATTCTGGAACACACAGATTGGCCTGAAAGATTTGATCATGCTGTCACAAGGCTATGGATTTTACTCAATGTCAGGCGTTGTCGTGACCGAGCTTCGAAATGCAGAACTCGGCAGCATTGCACTAATGAATGACCTGTTTAGAGAAATTTTTGCCATCTTACTGATGTATTGTATGGGCTGGAGATATCCAAGATCTGCCATTTCCGCAGCAGGTGCAACTGCAATGGATGTGACTTTACCGATGGTTAAGCAGGCTTGCGGGCATGACTTTATTCCGCATGCTATGGTAAGTGGATTTATTTTGTCACTGTTAGCACCAGTCATGGTGAGTGTACTGGCAGCGATTTAATTGCTTTATTGCTTTCTCAATCTCCCTAAATCTCTCTTTTCTAAAGAGGAACTCTCCTTCCTGACTAAGTTCTAAAGCAGGATTTTAAAACGAAGCACAAGCAAGAAGGGCTGACTAAAAACTTAAATCAATATCACTTAAGGCATCGCCTACTGTTTCAATAACATCCGAAGCAAGGCTGATGGCATCAGATGCCAAACTGACCACATCGATCCCCGTTGTCCAATCTGCTGAGCTTGCCTGCTGTTGTTGCTGTTCTTGTTGCCTAAGCTGTTCCGCCTGTTGAACATGTTGAATCACGTCATTATGTTCTTTTTCTAATTGTGGTTCAGATGAAGTCATCATTTTTCCTTTTTATTTTATAACCATTTTTTTCAATATATAAAAAAAGCCTTTCGACTGAAATAATGCCAGTCAGTTAAGGAATTGATTAGCATTTTCTTTTTCAAATTCATGATTATATCTGATAGATAGAAAAGTCATCCGCAACTGTTTGAGGCAGGACTACATTTAAAAATGATTGTTTCTGCGACAAATTTACTAGTCGATGGTGGCTGACGAGTTTTGCGGATGACAAATGCCTTTGGTTACTTTGGGCGAAACCAAAGTAACAAATAATTTACAAGAATTTGATTTATAACATTAATACTCCGACGTGAATGACTAAAAAATTAAAGAGTCTATTTCTAAACTCCTTAACTGATCAGCATTATTTCGACTGAAAGGCTTTTTGTCATTCAAACCATATTAAAGCGTTGCCAAAATATCTTTTAAAGTCTGACGCATATTCTTAGACTGGGTAATGGGACGGCCAATCACCAGATGAGTCGAACCATCCAGCATCGCCTGTTTCGGTGTCACAATACGCTTCTGATCATCGGCATTTGAGCCTTCAGGACGAATACCGGGTGTTACCAAAGCAAAGTCTTGGCCTAATGTTTCACGTAACATTTTTGCTTCTTGAGCTGAACACACCACCCCGTCCAGGCCACTGTTTTTGGTCAGTTGAGCCAGACGCTTGACATGCTCATTTGGCTCAATATCCAGACCAATATCTTTGAGGTCTTCACGACCCATTGAAGTCAGCACTGTCACAGCAATGAGTTGAGTTTTATAGTTGCCTGCTTGTAAACGCTCCACACAGGTTTCCATCATTTTTCGGCCACCAGATGCATGTACATTCACCATCCATACACCCAAATCAGCTGCCGCGCAGACTGCCTGTGCAGTCGTATTTGGAATATCATGAAATTTCAGATCCAGAAATACATCAAAACCTTTATCTTGAAGTGCTCTGACAATGATTGGACCTTCATGGGTAAATAACTCTTTGCCCACTTTTAGTCGACACAAGGCAGGATCTAGCTGTTCTGCAATGGCTAAGGCATCAAATTGGCTTTTGGCATCTAGTGCAACAATGATACTCAAGAGATTATCCCTTCAAATAGGCAAAAAATAAGCCCATTATAATGAGCTTTGATTTTCATTGGTAATATCTAATACAGTTTTTTCATGCCGGGTATGGGCTGCTGCTTCAGCGGCCATTAACTTGGCTGTATTCAACTGTTCCTTACGCAGATGTTCAATGTCTTTACGCAGTCGCTTGATTTCCCAATTGGTCTGGAAAACCCGGAAGATTTGAACGCCCAATAACAGGCCTAATACGACGCCTAGAGATAGGGTAAGGAGCAGCAATAATCCTAGACGCATTGCAGGAACTTGAGTAAATAACAAGTCCACGGACAATTCGGTACCATTTTGCAAAACCAAAGCCAATGAATAGCCAAACAGCACCAATAAAAGAACGACCAGAACGTAACGCATGAACACCCCGTAAATATTTACAATTATTTATTTGCAGATTCGTTTACAGCATCACGAAGGGCCTTACCTGGCTTAAAGTGCGGAACTGCTTTTGCAGCCACTTCTACAGATTTACCAGTTTTAGGGTTACGACCCACGCGTGGCTCACGATGATGCAATGCAAAACTACCAAATCCGCGAATCTCGATACGATTGTCAGATGATAAAGCTTCTATCATTTGATCAATCATAATTTTAACCGCTTCTTCCACTAAAGGCTCGGCCAAATGCGGATTTTTTAATGCAATGCGCTCTATTAAGTCAGACTTATTAAGTGCTTCAGTAGTCATCTGCGACCTCTTTAATTATCAAGCTACTTGGGATCTATTTCCCGATAATAACCTGTTTAAATACAAAACGGTAGCGCAATAATTAAATACTACGCTACCGTTTACAGTATTTGTATAAAAAGTATTAGTTAACTTACATTAACAATACAATTCAAACGTCTACTTAGTTGCCCATTTGAGCTTTGATCAGGTCACCAATCGTCTTAGGACCATTGTCTTGACCAGCAGCTGGCGCTGTTTTCAAGTTAGCAACTGCTTCTTTCTCTTCAGCTTCGTCTTTCGCTTTGATAGACAAGTTGATTGCGCGAGATTTACGATCAACGTTGATGATCTTCGCTTCCACTTCTTGACCAACTTCAAGGAACTTAGTTGCATCTTCAACGCGATCGCGGTTGATTTCAGATGCTTTCAGAGTCGCTTCAACTTCGTCAGCCAACTTAACAGTCGCGCCTTTCGCATCAACTGCAGTTACAGTACCTTTAACCAACGCACCGCGTTCGTTAGCAGCAAGGAAGTCATTGAACGGATCGTTGTTCATTTGCTTGATGCCAAGGCTGATACGGTTGCCTTCAGCGTCTACAGAAAGGATAACCGCTTCAACAGTGTCGCCTTTCTTGTAACGACGAATCGCTTCTTCGCCTTGTTCGTTCCAAGAAATATCAGACAAGTGAACTAGACCGTCGATACCGCCTGGTAAACCGATGAAGATACCAAAGTCAGTGATAGATTTGATCGTACCAGAAACTTTTTCGCCTTTGTCGTGGTCTTTAGCAAACTCTTCCCATGGGTTAGCACGAGTTTGTTTGATACCAAGAGAAATACGACGACGCTCTTCATCAACTTCAAGAACCATAACATCAACTTCATCACCGATCTGAACAACTTTAGATGGGTGGATGTTTTTGTTCGTGTGATCCATTTCTGAAACGTGTACTAAACCTTCAACGCCTTCAGCAATTTCAGCGAAACAACCGTAGTCAGTCAGGTTAGTTACGCGCGCTTTAACGATTGAACCTTTAGGGTAACGGTTCATGATCGCTAACCATGGATCTTCGCCAAGTTGTTTAAGACCTAGAGAAACACGGTTACGCTCGCGGTCGAACTTAAGTACTTTAACAGTAACTTCTTGACCCACTTCAACAACTTCTGAAGGATGCTTGATGCGTTTCCAAGCCATATCAGTGATGTGAAGAAGACCGTCAATACCGCCAAGGTCAACGAATGCACCGTAGTCAGTAAGGTTTTTGATCGTACCAGTAACAGTTTGACCTTCTTCAAGCTGAGCAAGAAGAGCTTCACGGTCAGCTGAAGATTCAGCTTCCATAACAGCACGACGTGAAACAACAACGTTGTTACGTTTAGCGTCAAGTTTGATTACTTTAAATTCTAACTCTTTGCCTTCTAGGTGAGTCGTATCACGAATAGGACGAGTATCAACTAAAGAACCTGGAAGGAACGCACGTACTGGACCGATGTCAACAGTGAAACCGCCTTTAACTTTACCAGAGATAACACCAGTAACGATTTCGCCGTCTTCAAAGATTTTTTCAAGTTTAGTCCAAGTCTCAGCGCGTTTAGCTTTTTCGCGAGAAAGAACAGTTTGACCCATACCGTTGTCAAGCGCTTCAACAACTACGTCTACAGTGTCGCCAACTTGAACTTCAAGTTCGCGCTGTTCATTTAAGAACTCAGCACGGTCAACAACGCCTTCAGATTTAAGGCCAGTGTCAACAGTTACCCAATCAGAGTCAATGCTTACTACAACGCCCTGGATAACTGCACCCTTTTCAACGTTGAGGTTTAATTCACTTGCTTCAAAGAGGGCTGCAAAAGATTCGGTCATGATATTTCCGATAAAGTCAGCGGTCTTGGATCAGACAAGGCCGGTTTAATTAAGCATCTACATAGTCCATATAAAACTGATCAAGCTATGCGTTTGCTGATAAAATCAGGTTAATTGGCTAACTGCTGGTCCACATAAGTGGTCATCAACTGGAATACCTCATCAATGTTCAAATTTGAACTATCGATAATGTAAGCATCGTCGGCAGGCTTGAGTGGAGCGACAGTGCGTTCCATATCTCGTTTATCACGCGCGATGATATTAGCTAAAATATCGTTTATTTTAACATCCAGCCCCATACCCTGCAACTGCTTTACACGTCTTTGCGCGCGCGATTCAGCCGATGCAGTCAAATATATTTTAGCCTGAGCTTGCGGGAAGATACTTGTGGCCATATCGCGGCCATCTGCCACCAGACCAGGTGCCTGTGCAAAAGCATGTTGACGTGAAACCATTGCCATTCTAAGCTCAGGAATTGCAGCAACTTTTGAAGCAAATTCTCCGACGCGTTCAGTTCGAATGGTCTGGGAAACATCTTCGCCATCCAAGTACACCTGCACCCCGGTTTCGCTACTGACAAACTGGATATCCAGATTTGTTGCGATTTGTACGCATTCTGGCAACTTAATATCCATTAAATCCAGTAAATCATGGTGATGCAATGACAAACCCAAAAGTCGGTAGAGCGCGCCAGAATCCAATAAGTGAAACTGATAATGTGCAGCCAGTTTTGCTGCCAACGTGCCTTTGCCAGACCCACTTGGACCATCAATGGTAATAATTTGAACTGTCATTGCTTTCCCGTTGTTGTTTAAACAGATTTTGCGAGTTTCGTCAGGCCTAGTTTAATCGCTGCCTGTAACTGTGCAAGAATTAATTTACTCACAAAAGGCGCACGCGCCTGTAATTCAATCGTATAGGTGACCAGGGTTTTATCATCGGCCAGCGCTTCAAATTCGATAATCCCCAGATGATGCTTGATCAATGGATTTTTAATAATCTGATATTCAATACGAGCATTCGGCTCAAACAATGTAATCTGTTCTTTCAGCGGCTTGAGCGGCCCCACCCCCATAGCACGCACCGAACCTAGTCCATCCGGATGTTCAGCATCTGCAGAATCCTTGATTCGTTCAACCTGCATCGGCGCAAAGGCAATATTATAGGTGGCATGCTTAGACATTAAATCAAAGACTTCATCAATCGATGCCGGAAATTCTTTTTTTACTTGAATGCTATGCATTATTTTTCCTGAAATTATAGATTCGAAACTAAGGAATTTTAGCGATAAAGTAGATTTATTTCTGCGTATTTAATAATTTTTCTTGTAACCTGAGTTGCCGCTTCTGCTCACGACGCAACTTGAAAAATGCACTAAGCTGTTCGGAGCATTGCTGCTGCATGCAGCCTGCTTCAAAGGAAAATACATGATTATAATAGCCCGTTTCAAATAATTGACGTGCACTGACCAGTGAACCCGCTTTCGCTTCAAATGCGCCAAATACTACCCGTGAAACCCGTGAATGTACCAAAGCACCAACACACATGGTGCACGGCTCAAGGGTTACATACAGCACTGCATCGTCAGGTAGTCGATAATTCTGGATATTTTGACAGGCATCACGCAGCGCCACAATCTCGGCATGCGCGGTCGGATCATTTAAGGAAATCGGCGCATTAAAGCCCTGACCAATGATCTGATTCTGACTAACAATAATCGCACCCACCGGAATTTCGCCCTGTGCGGCAGCAAGTGCAGCCTGCGCATAGGCAAGCTGCATCCAGTATTCATGACTCAATTGTGTTTCGGACATGTAAGACTTAAATCACACCATACTGTTTTAACAAGGCATTCCAGCTTTCAATATTGGTCACCGGAGGGTTTGCAGACAAAATACCTTTTAAGCTCATATCTGCACCCTTTTTCCATGCAGGAGAAAGGTCTTTATCCACCAGACGCGCGCGTACCCCCTCAACGAAATCATGATGACGGATTTTCCAGTCAGAAATCTGGGTTTCCAGTTCAAAAATTTCATTCCAGGAATGTACCTGTTTACCCCATTGCCAGAGCAACCAGGTCAATGCAGCTGTAGTTGGTGAACCTTTTTGCAGATTTTCACTGGCTTGACGCAACCAGTCACTGCGCGCATCACTCAGACCGATAATCGATTCATAATCATGCTCGAAGTTGACACCACGACAAACACTATGAATCACATCCAGAGAGTTTTGCAGTGGTCCTGGCCCTACCGGACGATGCATACTATTTAAAGTGTCATCAATGGCACGGAAGTCACCGGCAGGATAATGATCCCAGTCAATATTAATCACTTTATCTAAAACTGAATCACGCTGTGCATCACAAATATGTGTTGCCCAGCCAATCCCATAAGCACCTGCAGCGGTCATGATTGAACCGGTCAAGCCGGTAAATAAACCAATCGCGCCCCGATCGGCCAGGAAACGGGTTGCTCCCACATCGGGATATAAACCGATATTGATTTCAGGCATCGCCAAACGCGAATACGGCGTCACTAAACGGAAAGGTGCCGCCATAAACAGACCAAGGCCCCCACCCATCACATAACCTTCACCCCAGACCAAAACCGGTTTGGCATAATTATGCAATAACAGATCCAGCGCATATTCCTGTTCAAAAAACTTATTGGCAGCCGCCACTTCATCGTTAATGACCAGTTGACGTAATTTACGCACATCGCCGCCGGCACAGAATGCTTTCGGTGTGGTTGAATCTAACCAGATCGCTTTTACGCTGTCATCCGTATGAAAATCCTGAAATACTTCCAAAAGTGCAGAAGCAATCGATTCATCCAGAGCATGCAAAGACTTTGGACGATTTAAACGAACGATACGCCAGCCATTATGCGCTTCTTCAACGATCAAATCCGGATGATAAGTTTTAGTAAGGGGAGAATATGTCATGCGTCCAGCTGCCAATCTATAGGCTCAATGCCATGTTGTTTGAGATAGTTATTCGATTTTGAAAATACTTTACAACCAAAAAAACCACCACGGTTTGCGGCCAAAGGCGATGGATGTGCGGCCTTTAACACGAGATGCTTGTCCTGATTGATGCGCTGTCCTTTACGCTGTGCGTATGCGCCCCAAAGAATAAAGACAATATGTTCACGCTGCTCATTTAAAACATCAATGACGTGATCAGTGAATTCTTCCCAACCGCGCTTTTGATGCGAGGTCGGCTGACCTGCCTCTACAGTCAGTACTGCATTTAACAGAAGCACACCCTGCTCTGCCCAATGCGTCAAGTCACCATGCTTTGGTCGTTCAACTCCGACATCCGCATGTAACTCGTGAAAAATATTACGCAAAGATGGCGGCAATGCAACCCCTTTTTGCACCGAAAAGCTTAATCCATGCGCCTGATTCGGGCCATGATAAGGATCTTGCCCTAAAATGACCACTTTAACCCGATCGAGCGGCGTGGTATTCAAGGCATTAAAAATCAGATGATTGGGAGGATAAATTGTTTTATCTGCTTTTTTTTCTTCAATCAGAAAAGCTTTTAATTCGTCCATTTTCGCACTGAGTAAAAACTCACTCAATCCATATTTCCAGCTTTCATCCAACTGAACCTTATTCAGTTTGGCCAGTTGCTGTTCATTTAAAGACATTCTTCAATCCTAAATCTATGTCAATGGATTTAAAGTCACGCAGACTTTAAATCTGTACCTGTAAATCTACAGTCGGGTTATGAAATGCTGTGCCCTGTTTCAGCTTGTTCAACATGTCCGGATCGGTCCATTCAGCTTGCACCTGTTCAGAGAACTCAATTTGATCCAGACTCAGAATGCCCATCTGTTCATTTTGAATATCTTCTAAAAAGCTTTGTGCATAACCGGTATCGGTTTCATGCATAATCACAGAATAGACTTCGACATCACCTTCGCCATTTTGAGTCACGGTCGATGCCAGCACTTGTTGCGCCAGAAAGAAAAAGATACGTGAAAACTGCTCTGCCGATGGTGATACCGGTAACGACACCCATCGCGCACTGAAAGTTTTGCAAGCCTGAATATATTCCGGGTCGTCATTTTGCCAGAAACAGATCGCATGATCGAAAGAATCAAAGAAATCCTTAATCACACCTTTAAGCAGACCAAAGTCATAGACCATCTGCCCATGATCTAATTTCGAGGCTTTTAACAGTAGCTCGACTTTATAACTATGGCCATGGATCGAACGCTTACAGCGATCTGACGTGCAGTTACGCACAATATGAGCATTCTCAAACTTAAATAACTTACGAATTAACATATGCCGTAATGTCGTCAAAAAATAGGTGAATTGATTTTGATTATAAAGCAAAACTACAGCTTTGAGGATTAATTTTGCTGTTCAGCCTGATAGGGAAAAGGGATCAAGCTGCTGTTCAGATTTAGACTGACGGTATAACTGAATAAGCCCTGACTAAAAGGGTGCCATACTGCGATAAGCCACATATACCTGTTTGTCCTGACGAACCAGATCACTACTGAACTGGCGCTTGCGTTCATTCAAGACCACTTCGATCTGAGCTTTAAAATAATTGGATTGCACTCCGAGCAGGCGATTAAACAGATTACGCTTGGCAGCATCGACTTGCGCAAACGGTTCGAGTGACCATAACTCAGACACATTAGAAAAGTGTTCCAAATTGGCCTGTCGCTGATCCAGCAATTGTTGTACTGCATTCACATCCAGTTTTTCATCCATACTGGCTAAAAGAAAAGCAGATGCTGTATTAATATTGACCGGACTTTCCTGCATCGGTGCAGCACTCAGATAAGGTGCTATCCGTTTGTACTTATTTTCTTCAAAACCACGTACCAGCTTTAATTCCTCTACGCTATGAAATTTTGCATTCGGCGGTAAAGCGGCATTCGGTAAGCCTTGATAATAATTAGATTCGGCACCCATACCTCCACTCACCAGCTCGTTTTCATCCTGCCAGTCAATTACGGCTTCACTGAGCTGCGCTGGCAAACCTGCACGTTTTAAAATCAGCTCGAACCATGCTTTGGCATTTTCATTGACGCTATCTTCAGCAGTGATCAGGCTATTTAAATTAAACTTGCCCGATTCATCCTGGATGATTCCGGAAACATAGCCGTCATCGACCGGAAAAGCCGGCATCGGCTGCGCCCAGGTTTCCTGTAGATGATCAACCTCTGCGGCATTTTCAGCATCATCCACCAGTAATTCAGAAAAAAAGGCTTCGGCACTTTTGGCATACATCAGCGACTGATTTTGCCGCATCAGATAGGCGGTACTTTCAGCAGTTGCAGCCTGACGCTGGGCAATCGTGGCTGCCAGAATAGTCGCCAATGCCACCATCACCAGAATGGTAATCAGTGCAATGCCCTGCTGCTGCTTCAGCCTCTGTTTATTCATTTTCATTTTTTATGATTCTTAGCCGGGTTGACCTGTATTCTGATTATCAAGCAAAAAGTCCGTATTTAATAAACTAAACAGCCACTCATAGCTGACGCCATTCACGGTTAAATTGATTTTAATGCCTTTGGGCAAGCGCTGTTTCTGCTCTAGCTGATTTAAATCCATAGAAGAATCAGGCCACTGTGTGAGTTCATTTGGATTCAGCACCACAACCTGAAATTGCTCAACGTCCGATAATAAAATACTGGATTCAGGTTGATCACGACCGGTCTGATTCAGGTTGCGATATTTCAGTCGATACAGTTTTTGTTCATCGGCCCGATACTGATATTCAATGCGTTCATCTGGCGAAATACCCTCCTCCAGAGGATCAGTCACGCCAGTTTTACTAAAATTAAAACGGCCATTTTGCAAAACCAGAGCCGGTTGAATATCACTATTGATATTGGCCGTTAAAGGGACTGCCTGTACCGTATCCCGTAAAATTTGCTGATAGGTTTCCTGTAGCTGACCTAGACGCTGTTCATGTACTGCATTTTGATCTTTGGTTTTGACAATATAATCAAAAACTTTCCAGCCCAAAGCAGACAGTACCGCAAAGATTGCAATGGCAACCAATAATTCGACCAGGGTAAATCCTTTAGGCTTCATGGCGTATTGTTCATGCGATGATTAAAGAACATCAAGCTGCTGATCCCGGATGCAACTTGACCAGTCTCCTGATTGACCAGACTGACCTGTAGTTCAATACGCTGCACATTGGGACTGATCGTCGGTTCACTGCGCTTGTCAATTTGCCAGGTTTCGCCTTGCTGGGTCAGCTGTTTGGAGGCCGTACCATCCATCCATTGCTGATTGATTTCCATTTGAGCCACTTCGTTCAGGGCAACAAACTGTGCTTTGGTGCGCAGAATGGCATTCGAGGTTGACTGGGTATATTGCATCGCGACTTTGGTCAGCGTCATGGCTGCGGTGGCGAAAATTGCCAGTGCAACCATAACTTCCAGCAAGGTAAAGCCTGAGCTGCGATGAGTGAAATGCTGTTTCACCGCTGCGCAAGACCAAGAGCTCTGCTCGAAGTGCCCACAATGCAATCGATCAACACTCGATTTAAATGGTTTGATCAGCCTGGAGCACACACTTTGCTTGAAAGATCTAGATTTCATTGATTTTACCCAGATGATCCACCTCAATCGCAGAGCCGACTTCACGATCTTCTAAAAAGAACTGAATCCGTACCGGCTTGACCTCACCATTCCCCAGCCAGATCAATTGCGGAGAATTCACCTGCGTCAGATCACGATTTTGCGCACGGGCATAACGCTGTTGTTCTAGCCCCTGAATCCGAAAAGACACATGATCCGGCAGCTTACGTAATTTAAATTCTGTATAACTCTGCCATTTTTCATTTTGCAGGTTCTGTTCAGTCTGCGCTGCTGAACGATATTCTACAATCCCATAACGAAATGGCGAGACATCGGTCGCGGGTTGCATATCAAGCGCCAGTATTCTGGACTGGTCATTCGCCTCACGCATGACCCGCTGCAAGTCTAATAACAAAATCTCGCGTGCCTGCATGGCCTTACGCTGATCGACACCACTGGTATTCAGCAATACCAGTGAGGCCATGATTCCCATAATCACAATCACCACCATCAATTCGATGAGGGTAAAGCCACGAACTGCGCTGTGAGATGATCTGATCATACTAAGCTCTAACCTTAGGCAAACTGCTCGGCAGAATGCACCTGCTTTGGCAAAGCCAGTGCTTGATCGATATAGGCCACGCGCAAGGTATCGCGTGAACCCAGATAACGCTGATAAAAACTGGAATTGAGAATTGCAGCGGCGCCATGGGTCAGTGACCAGATCGACGCCAGATAGTCACGCACCGACATGCGGCTATGAATTGAAACCAGATAACTTTCCGTCATGCGGATGATCAGGCGTAAACGCTGTTTGCGTACCTGATACAGTTCACTGAATAGATGCTGAATTCCCACGCCAGTCGTCGACAGACGTTCTTCAATCTGATGGAACAGCACCGTACGTTCCGGATGATGTAAATGGTGCAACATAAAGAAGGCCAGATGTTCAGGAAAAGCTTTATCACTATCCTGAATCATTTCCAGCAACATGCGCTCATTACGGATAATCAGCAACATATACAGTTCATCTTTACTCTGAAAATGTTTATAGAGTGTCCCTTTGGCCAGATCAAGTTCAGCAGCAAGCGCATCTAGCGTCATTCCTGCTTCACCATTTTCCAGCAGGAGCTGCTCTGCGACTTGAAAAATCAAGGTTTCTCTTGCTCGAAACTGAGCCTGACGATCCATCTTCACCCTATAAACTCTCTTGTACTTTATATAACTTTATTTACTTTAAATTTAGAAGATTTTCAAAGTTCTGCTTTGTGATAGAAGCCATTTCTTCTAGCGACTTATCATATACATCACAAAGCGCTTTGGCTACATAAGGAACGTATTTAGGTTCGTTAGATTTACCACGATATGGCATCGGCGCAAGATAAGGACTATCGGTTTCAATCAGTACACGATCCAGCGGAACCTGTTTGGCCACATCGCGCAGATCCTGGGCATTTTTAAACGAGATAATCCCGGAAAATGAGACATAATAACCGCAGTCTAAAACCGCTTTGGCAGTTTCCCAATCTTCAGTAAAGCAATGCAAGATGCCATGCGTGGATTTTTCCGCACGGATAATATCCACGGTATCATGCTTGGCAGCACGGGTATGTACCACCACCGGTTTCTTGGTCATTTGCGAAGCATGGATATGACGGGCAAAGCAGGCTTTTTGTTCTTCGACAAAATCTGTACTGTGATAATAATCCAGACCGGTTTCACCGAGTGCCCAGACTTTTTCAGGCTGTGCCAGCTCGACCAGATATTCGGTCGTGGCACGCGCCATGGTCGCAGCATCTTCGCAAGGATGTACCCCAACGGTATAACCGACATCCGGGTGACGCGCGGCAATTTTCGCCAGCGCGATATGATCATCCAGATCGACCGAGATACTCATGAACCTGGATACACCCGCTTCACGGGCCTGTGCGAGTGCCTGATCCAGATCACCGTTATACGGCGTTAAATCCAGCATCGTTAAATGACAATGGGTATCTACAAACACAATGCGTTCCTACCACAGCTAAATGAACTACATAGTGTAACTTTTACGCCCTTCAGATTTAAGACCTGCAACCAGACGATCTGCTTCATTTTTGAAATAAACACCCTTTTCACCGCTTAACTGGATGCCAAAGCCTTGTGGCTTGATGCCATTCTGCTTTTGCGAGACCCAGATCACTTTACCGGTTAAAGGAATTTTCTGGGTCTGTTCAGGCAAAGTGGTCAATACAAAAACTTCTTCACCCAGCTTGACCGGCTGCTTGGACGGAATAAACAGTCCACCACCCCATACATAAGGCATATAGCTGGCAAACAGTGTTTCAATATCAGGAATATTGGCCTGAATAATACCGCCCATACGTGGTTGCATGTGATTTCCCCTTAATTAAAGATTCATCAGCTTGATAAACAATTCATCAATAACCAGATTGCTTTGAACATTCTGCTCGAGATATTGCTTGGCTTGCTGAAAATCTTCATAAATTTTAAAAAGTGCTGCTAATGAATATTGTTCGGCAAGCACATTAAACTCAAGATCAATGTTTTTCACCGTTTGATTGAGCTTGACACAAATTAAATCGGACAACAAGTATTCAAACATGGGAGCAAATTCACCAAAGCTCAGGCTTTTGTTCCATTTGGTCGCAATTGCAAGCGGCATATTTTTTTGCATCACCAGTTTTTGCCAGTCTTGCAGGAATTCCTGACGCAGTGGCAGCCAGGCACTTTGTGCAACCTCGAGTGCTTGTAAGGGCATCTGATTGGACAGGTTCATCAATAACTGTTGCTGGCTAGAACCTGCATCCGGCAACTGTGCCTGAACATAATCACTAAATTGTTCTGCAGAAATCCGGTCTAAGGCAAAATGCTGCAAGCGACTCCGTATCGTTGCAGGCAATTTTAAATAATGATCTGCCAGCAAAATAATGACCGTATTGTCACCGGGTTCTTCTAGCGTTTTCAATAATGCATTGGCAGAGGAGATATTTAAGGCTTCCGCAGGTTCAATTACAATCACTCGCCAGCCATCGACGGTCTGCTGCACAAAAGGCAACAGATCACGAATCTTTTCAATCTTGATTTTGGCATTCTGTTTTTTATTGTCTTCGTCGGTGCTGATATGCACATAATTGGGATGCGTATCAGCCTTGAACCATTGGCAACTGCCACATTCGCCACATGCACCAGAAGACTGCCGATTCAGACACAAGACCCAAGCCAGAAACTGCTGGCTAAATGCCTCCTTGCCACAGCCTTTTTTGCCATAAAACAATAAACCATGCCCAAGCTTGGGAAAACGTCCGGTCAGCGTTTCCCAAACCTGTTGCTGCCATGGATAAATCTGTGCATTGACATCAAAAGGCATGTATTCAACTCTTCTTAAGCAAAATGAGAAAGATCCATTTGATTCAATCGATCCAGATCTTCTTGAGTATCCACACCCGGTGGCAAATTGGCTTCAGCCACGGCAATCGCAATACGGTGACCATTTTCCAGTACCCGCAATTGCTCTAGGGATTCCAGTTTTTCCAGACCCCCCATCTCCCAAGTGACATATTCTTGAAGCAGTTTTACACGGTAAGCATATAAACCTAAATGACGATAGGCCTGATTATGCAGTTTTGCTTCAGCCAGTTTCGCGCCATCACGGTCATAAGGAATGGTGGCACGGCTAAAATACAAAGCTTGATTATGTTTGGACATCACCACTTTAACAATGCTGTCACGCTTAAATTCGTCTAGTTGATGAATCGGCTCACATAGCGTCGACATCGAAGAATCCGGTTGATCTTCTAGAAGTTGTGCCACCTGTTTCACCAGTTGTGCCGGCAATAAAGGCTCATCACCCTGCACATTGACAATAATATCGTGACTGTCCCAGCCTTTGATCCGCGCTACTTCACTGAGGCGGTCTGTCCCAGAAGGATGATCCATCGAAGTAATCACCACATCAACACCTTCGGCACGACAAACCTCAGCAATACGCTGATCATCGGTCGCCACACACAAATCATCAAAACCTTGTACTTTTTTGGCTTGATCCACCACACGCAGAATCATGGGACGACCATGAATGTCCAGCAAGGGTTTACCCGGCAAACGTGAACTGGCAAAACGTGCAGGAATAACAATGTGTTTCATACTGAATAAGCCTTAAGAAATTTGAATACCGTATTGTTGTAACTGTTGCTGCAAGACCGTATAGCAGGCTGGCGATAATACTGCATCGACTGGCACCACCCAGATATCCTGCTTAAAATCGGGATATTGTTTCAGTAATGCCATAATCTTGACTGCGTCTTTTTCCGTGGTAATGATCGGATTGGCATCATCAAACTGTAGATCCTCAATGTCATAATCATGATGATCGGGAAATTCATGACACTGGAATTGTTCTATGCCCAGATTTTTCAGGGTCTGATAAAAGCGTTGCGGAAAACCGATTCCCACCACGGCATAAAAAGCCGACTGAGAATCGAAGATTTTATTGTTGTCTTGATTGAGTAGATAAGGCTGTGATGCAGCCAGATGCATATACAGCTCAGAACTTGGACTTGCCGAATGTTCAATTACCGTTCCTGTTTCCAAGCGTGTCACCGGTTCACGCAGATAGCCTTCCGGAAGCAGTTTTTGGTTGCCCAGACCGCGATTATTGTCCAGTACAATCCATTCAATCTGACGATTTAAAGCCCAGTGCTGCAAACCATCATCACAAATAATCAGATCCAACTGATGTCTTTGCAGTAACAGTTCAATACTTTTTTGCCGGTTTGGCCCTACGGCCATCGGCACGCCCGTCGCCTGTACAATCAAGGCAGGCTCATCACCGACGACCTCAGGCAAGGTATTAAAATCCACATAAGCCGGAAATGGACCTTTGCCGCCATAACCACGGCTAATCACCCCAACTTTTACACCTTGTTGAGTTAAATAATCAACCAGATGAATCAGCAAAGGGGTTTTACCACTACCACCGACAGTGATATTGCCAATCACCATGACCGGAACCGGAGCACTATAGCTTGTCTTGATCCCTTTCTGGTACAGCCAGCGATTGCTGACAAAACCTAAACGATACAAGCATGACAAAGGACGCAGCACCACCAGCCACTTTGCCTGTGCATTCCAAGCATCCTGAATGATTTGCGCCAATGCCATAACTTATTGTTCCTCAAAATTACGTTGATGCAGCTGATAATAAGCCCCATGCAATGCAATCAGTTCTGCATGAGTCCCTTGCTCGACAATACACCCCTGATCCATGACCACAATACGATCCGCATTTTCAATCGTCGATAAACGGTGTGCAATCACAATGGTTGTACGATCTTGCATGGCCTGATCAAAGGCACGCTGAATAAAGTATTCGGATTCATTATCCAGGGCACTGGTTGCTTCATCCAGAATCAGAATAGAGGCATTTTTCAAAATCGCACGTGCAATCGCGATGCGCTGACGCTGACCACCAGACAGATTTAAACCTTGAGCACCCAGTTGGGTATCATAACCTTTTGGCAGAGCCATAATAAAATCATGTGCATAAGCGGCTTTTGCTGCTGCAATAATGTCTTCATCAGTCGCACCTTCGAGCTGACCATAGGCAATATTTTCTCGCACAGTCCGATTAAACAGCACCACTTGCTGATTCACCATCGCAATCTGGGTACGCAAAGCAGTCAGCTCAAAGTCTTCAATCGGTTTCTGATCCAGTAGAAGCTGACCTGACGTTGTATCCTGATAACGTACCAGCAAATTCACCAGTGAGCTTTTACCGGCACCGGAACGCCCAACCAGAGCAACCGTTTCACCAGCTTTTACCTCTAAATTAAAATCACGAATGGCATGATGACCATCATCATAAAACAGGTTGACATCTTTAAACTGAATATTACCTTTTAAGCTATCGCTTAAAGTCCCGGTATTTTTTTCTTCGGGCATGTCCAGCAATTCAAATACCGAATGCGCTGCGGCCATACCCCGTTGAATTTTTTCATTGATATCGGTTAAAGCCTTGATTGGTCTTGCCAACATGCCCGCAGCCGTAATATAAGCCACAAATTCACCGGCAGAGGTATCGCCAAGGATCTGTGGACGCAAGGCAATAAACATGACAATACTGAGTGAAATAGACATGATCAGCTGAACCACAGGACTGTTCAACTGCTGCACAGCGACCATTTTCAAGCCACGACGCAAGTTTTCCAGCGAGTTCTGCTTAAAGCGTTCCTGCTCGTAACTTTGGCCGCCAAAACCCTTGACGATCAGGTTGGCATTGACCGTTTCCTGAACCACATGGTTGACATCCCCCATGGTATCTTGCACTTGCTGTGACAATTTACGCATCCGTCTAGCTGCCTTACTGATCACATAGCCAATGACGGGTGCAAAAATCAGGATACACATGGTCAGACGCCAGTTGCTATATAACAGATAACCTAATAGTGCAATCGTAATCAAACCTTGTTGCAACAGGGTTCTTAACGCTTCTGTTGAGGCAGCGGTCAGCTGTTCCACGTTATACATGATCTTGGCAGTAATATGCCCGCTGGTATTGTCCAGATAATACTGAGACGGTAAACGCAGCAGTTTTGCAAAAACTTCCTGACGGATATTGAACACCAGATTACGGGAAATCACCGCAGTAAAATAACCCCCCATGAATAATCCCAGCCCACGAAAGAACATCAGGACAACCACTAAAAATGGGAAAAGTGAAGTGAAACTCTGGTCTTTGTCTTGAATGGCCTCAATGATATATTCCAGTAATTTAGCCACAGAGACTTCTGTAGCCGCATTAATAGAAAAACCGAGCAGGACAAGCAATCCGATGCCCCAAAAGGGTTTTAAATAACTTAAAAGGCGAAGATAGACCTTAAAATCGTGCTTCACTAATAACCTCGGGTAGGTACTTTGGTACTGATATTAATATTGACAAAGCCGAGCTGCCCGGCCACATCCATAACGCGAATCACGTCCTGATGGCTGGCTTTCGCGTCAGCGGCAATGACGAACATTAAATCACGGCGTTCATTAGAAATCTGTTTAATTGCAGTATTTAAATCTGCGACTTCTTTACTGGCCAAGGATTGACCATTGACTGCATAATGACCATTGGCATCCACAATCACTTCAACTTTCTGATCATAACTTTTAGGCGGAACACCCTGCGCATCTGGTAAGGTCAAGTTCATACGGCTCATTTGGCTAAATGTTGTCGATAACAGTAAAAAGACCAGAATAAACAGCAGACAATCAATCATAGGGGTCAGATTAATATGCACATCTTCGACCTGGTTGCGTTTGAATTTCATCATCCGCCTCCTAGCTGGCTTTTTGCATATCTTGGTCTATATCTGCAATATTGCGATAAAAAAGATCCGCATGAAACAAGGTCGCCTGCTGTTCAAGCTCCGCCACATATTCCTGAACCAGTCGCTGGAAGTAACGATGGGCAAAAAGTGCCGGAATCGCAATCAGCATCCCGGCTGCTGTGGTAATCAAGGCTTTGGAAATACCTGGCATCATCAGTACCGGATCACTCCCAGTCCCCACATCGATCATCAGAAAAGATTCGATAATCCCAAGCACAGTCCCCAACAAACCCAGCAATGGCGCCACAGCACTTAAGGTTCCCAGAAAGTTAATATTCTTTTCCAGATAACCAATTTCCTGTGATGCCATCACTTCCATTTGTGCACGGGCATACTGTTCGCCCTGCGGCTTGCTGGCATAGCCGGCTGCAAATACCCGGCCTAAAGTACTGTGCTTCAATTCTGTACTTTGTTGAATTTTTTGCATGACTTGTGATGCATTTTGCACTGGACTCATCAGAAGTGTAGACGGAAGTACCGCTTTCCTCTTCAGGCGAATCAGGCGCTCGATCGAAATCGCCAACATAAAGATAGAACACAAGACCAGTGGCAGCATGAGCCAGCCACCCGCTTTAACCAATTCCCACATCTAATTTATTCCCCAATAAAAAAAATATATAAATTATTCATCTTCTAAAATAGAAAGAATGCCATCCAGCTCTTCTAAAGAATGATAACTAATGACTAATTTTCCTTTACCTTGTTTGTTATAGTCAATTTTCACATCAGCACTGAAACGCTCTGAAAGGCGCTGGGTCAATTGCTGAATATCCGGTGCAAGCGCTTGTTTTACTTTTTCTTGTTTAGGTGCATTAAAATCACGGACTAACTGCTCGGTTTGACGAACAGACAAGCTTTTTTCAATCACGATATCAGCGACTTTGAGCTGGTCTTTTGCCTTCAGCGTTAGAATCGCACGCGCATGCCCCATATCCAGCAGGCCTTGCTGCATAAAGTCTTTCACTTCTTCAGCCAGACTGAGCAGGCGAAGTAAATTACTGACCGTAGTACGTGCCTTGCCGACTGTGTCTGCAATTTCCTGATGGCTTAGACCAAATTCCTCATGGAAACGTTGCAGAGCCATGGCCTGATCAATCGGATTCAGATCCTGACGTTGGATGTTTTCAATCAGAGCCAATGCAATCGCGACCTGATCCTGAAGTTCGCGCACAATCGCAGGAATTTCAGTCAGACCTGCCAACTGTGCCGCACGCCAGCGACGCTCACCTGCAATAATTTCATACGGATAGCGCTCATCATCAACCGGTCGGATCACAATTGGCTGCATGATTCCATGCTTCTCAATCGATGCCGCCAGTTCCTGCAAATCCTGCTCGTTAATATAACGGCGTGGCTGGTATTCACCGCGCTTGAGCAAGTTTACATCGATCTGTTTCAGCTGACCATGATCAATGCCTTGGGCTTCCATCTGTAATTTTTCTTTTTGAATTGATCCCAGCAAGGCATCCAAGCCACGACCTTTGGCGAGTCCACGTTTCTTGACGGTCATGCTTTACTTCCTTTTTTCACTTTGCTTTTCTTTAATACTTCAGCTGCCAGATTTAAGTAAGCAACTGCACCCTTTGAGCTTTTTTCAAAATAAATCACCGGCAAACCGTGTGCTGGTGCTTCAGCCAGACGAATATTGCGTGGAATCACGGTGTCATACAGTTTTTTACCGAAATATTGTTCTAATTCTTCAGAGACATCACGGGTCAAGGCATTACGCGCATCATACATGGTACGTAATACACCGACTATTTGCAGGTCTGGATTCAATGCTTGCTGAATCCGATCGATGGTCTGGGTCAAATCAGCCAGACCTTCCAGTGCATAATATTCACACTGCATCGGAATCAGCACACCATCAACCGCTGCCAAAGCATTCACTGTAATCAGGCTCAGACTTGGCGCACAATCAACAATAATATAATCAAATGACTTTTCGACTTCTTGCAATGCATCACGCAGGATGAATTCACGTCCTTCTTGATCTGCAATTGCCAGCTCAACCCCAGCCAGATCACGGTTGGCACCCAGAACCTTATAACCGACCTCTGCCTTGGCGATCGCCGTTTCAATCGGCACTTCACCCAGCAATACATCGGTGACCGAATAGAGCAAGTCATTCTTTTGAATGCCCGACCCCATGGTTGCATTGCCTTGCGAATCCATATCGACCAGCAAAACGCGCTTTTTTAACACAGCTAAAGATGCCGCCAAATTTACTGCGGTTGTGGTTTTACCAACACCACCTTTTTGGTTTGCAATCGCAATAATTTGTGCCATGTTGCCCCCAATCCCTTTAAAATTCTTAAATACGTTTTAATAGCAGTAAATGACGCTGTTCGTCTAAGCGCGGAACTTTAAGTTCAATAATCTCACAACTAAATTCATTTTTTAAAGCAGTGACTTCATCTTCAGGAATTAAGCCTTTCATTGAGGCAATAATGGTCTGTTCATGCATATACGGTTTAGAGGCATCCACAAAGTCAGTCAGAGATGCAAACGCACGACTGGTAATCACATCAAATTGACCCAGCTCGTTAATGCTGTCTTCATTTTCTACACGCGTTTGCACCGCAATGACATTTTTAAGTTTCAGATCGGCAATAAACTGCTTCAGGAAACGAATTTTTTTACCGTTTGAATCGAGTAATACACATTCACGCTCGGGCTGACATAAAGCAATGATCATGCCCGGCATACCGCCACCCGTACCGATATCGAGCAGACGGCCCGCTGGCAGATCTTTTAGAATGCTGAGACTGTCCAGCAGATGCTTGACCAGCATTTCTTTCGGATCACGGATCGCAGTTAAATTATATGCTTTGTTCCACAGCACCAAAGCGTCCTGATACTTGAGTAATAAATTCAAAGCTTCTTCAGATAGCTCTAAACCCAAAGCCTGGCTACCCTGCTTTAGTTCTTGAAAAAACATGTGCATAAACAATCTACGCTCGAAAAAGTTAGGTGGAAGTATACCGTTTTCTATATCTTGTCATAGTAGGCAGTGCTTAGTGAATATTCACTTAAACAGACTTAGCTTCACGGATTGCCAAATCCAGTGCCGTTAAACGTTCAGGCGTACCGACATCTACCCAAATACCTGCCAGTTTAGAGGCAACCACTTGATGATTCAGCATCGCTGCCTTTAATAAAGGTGCCAAAGGACGCTTTCCAGCCTCTAAGCCTTCAAACATTTTTGGACTGATGACGGATACACCGCTAAAAGTCAGGTTTTCACCCTCGACCTGTTGATCGAAGGTATAAGCCTTCCCTTCTGCAAGGGTGAAATCACCCTCTGGATGTTGTTCTGGATTCTCGACCAACACCAGATGTGCCAAATTATCGTTCAGATCAACATCTAATAAAGGTGCAAAATCCATTGTGGTCCAGACATCACCATTTAATAGGATAAAAGGCTGATTACCCAAAAGCGGCAAAGCATGAATGATCCCGCCTGCCGTTTCCAGACCTTCACCTTCATGTGACCACAGAATTTTTACGCCAAACTGTGAGCCATCGCCCAGGGCTTGTGCCAGTTTTTCACCGAGCCATGCAGTATTGATCACGATTTCAGTGACGCCAATCGCAGCCAGTTTCTCGATATGCCAGACAATCAGCGGCTTGCCACCGACTTCAAGCAAAGGCTTTGGGGTATGCAGCGTTAAAGGCCGCATACGATTACCGAGGCCTGCGGCTAAAATCATCGCTTTCATTTAGGCAGCCACCTCATATGAACCATATTTTGCTTCAAAAGCCGGCATCACTTTTTCATGCATAAACTGCATAAAAGGCTGCAATTCTGGATAAGGTTTAGATTCTTCTAATAAATACCACATCACCCGTGGTAAATCTTTTAAATAACCGGACTTACCATCACGTTCAAACAGACGCACAAAAATACCCAGAATTTTGATATGACGTTGAATCGCTATCATATCGGCATCTTTCTTGAACTGCTCAAAATCACGGTCTTCTTTGGCTGAGGCTGGCAATAAATTATAAAAGGCTTCAAACCAGCGATAGACACGATCAGCATTCCATTGCACATAAGCATCACGGGTAATCGAGATCAGATCGTAGGTATCCGCACCAATCACCGCATCCTGAAAATCAATCACACCGAGTTCGGTTTCATTGTCAATTTTCATCAGATTACGGCTATGAAAATCACGATGCACAATCACTTGTGGCTGCGCCAGCGCTGCATTGGCCAGAATCGCAAAGCTACGTTTGATCAAGGCACTTTCTGATTCAGTCGGCTGGATCTTTAAGGCTGGCAACATCCAGTCAGTCAGCAGCTGCATTTCCGAGATCAGTTTTTCATAAGAGTATTCCGGAAAATGTCCTTCTCCAGCAATTGATTGCAGTTGAATCAGCTGCTTAAAGCTTTGCTCATAATAAGCATCCACCGTCTCTTCATTCAGCAGATTGGAAAGCAGGACATCGCCAAAATCTTCGAGCAGCAAAAAACCATTTTCCAGATCTTTGGCGACAATATGCGGAACACGCACGCCATGCGCATCAAAAAATTCATCAATCGTCACAAAAGGCACACAATCTTCTTTTTCTGGTGGTGCATCCATCAGCATAAATGTTTTATTATTCAGTTTGATTCGTGCATAACGACGGAAGCTGGCATCACCTGCTAAAAAATGAGTTTCAAATTGATCTGAACCGAGTACAGAGGCAATCCAAGATTGTATCAATTGTTCGCGTTGTGTATTCATTTGCAATTAATTCTAATACAGGCTGAGTTTTTAAAGTGCTAAGTGTAGCTACTTATCAACTTTTTCTCTATGATGCGACAATAATTAATTGCGATAAAAGCATGATTGGTTAATGAGACAAATGAAGCATCACTTTAAAATCAACCCTCTAGCGACTGCGATCTTAACCCTTTTATGTGGCAGCTCAGCCTCAAGCTATGCTGCATCAACTGTCTCATCCGATGTAAATGCAGAACAACTCAAACAGCGCATTAATGAGACCTATCCAGGTGAAGCCTTCTTTTCACAATACTATGTCGATAAATCCTCGGCTGAAGCGCAGCAACGTCAGGGACAGTATTTAAGTTCGGCTTATTGTGAAGGTGCCTGGGTCACCCCGATCGCTCCAGATGCAGCGACTATTGCGCCAGACCAAGCCACCTCAACCATTACCGCCGATTATGGACATTACAATCCGGCAGGCGACTCCTATCTGGAAGGCAATGTGGTTATTGATCAGCAAGGTCGTCAAATCCGTGCCGAACGAGTGACCATTGATCAGACCCAGACCTATGCCAAAGCAGCAGGTCAGGTACAGTTAGCACAAGGCGGTCTGATCTCACAAAGTGATGATATTAATTATAATTTAAAAACCCAACAGGGCGATTTAAACAACAGTTTCTATATTGCAGAGCAGCAACATGCCCACGGTCGTGCAGAAAAGATTGCCAAAACATCGACTGATACCATAGAACTGGAAAATGCCACTTACTCTACCTGCCCGCCTGAGCAAAAGCCGACCTGGAAAATACAGGCAGAAAAGATCAAGCTGAATCAGGAAACCGGACGTGGTGAAACCCGCAATACCAAACTGTATGTCAAAGACGTTCCGGTATTGGCAATCCCTTATTTCAACTTCCCGATTGATGACCGCCGTACTACCGGCATTCTGACGCCAACTTTTGGTTTTACCAATGATGGCGGACTTGAACTCGGTGTTCCTGTTTATCTGAATTTGGCCCCACAGTATGATGCTACCCTCACGCCGCGCTATATTGGTGATCGTGGTGCCATGCTAGATGGCGAGTTCCGTTATCTGACAGAAAATTATGGTGAAGGTCGCATCTGGGGTGGCTATCTACCTTCGGATGAAAGTTATGATAATGAGGATCGTAAAAGCTTACATTACTTGCATAATTGGCAGATCAACGATCAGTTCTCGACCAATCTGGAATATAATTACGCCTCAGACAAAGATTACTTTGCCGACCTGGACAATAACCCGAACTCAAAAACTGACTTGAACCTGCGCCGCGCCTGGGAAGTCAATTATAAAAATGGTATTCCCGGCTTAAAGGCACAATTCAAAGTCGAAGATTTCCAGACACTCGATCCCACTGTACTGGATGAAGATCGTCCTTATGCACGTTTGCCGCAGCTTTTAGTCAATTATAAAACTGGCAATCCACTCGGATTACAGCTTGAGTTTAATAACGATACTGCTTATTTCCAGAAGGACCTGAGAAATTTTGCTGATATCCCTCAAAATGATGACAAGATTTATCAACCAAGTGGCACCCGCATCTATAACGACTTTTCGGTGCGTTATAATCACTATAACCCGTGGTCGTTTTTTATTCCGGAAGCATCTGTACGCAACATCAATACCTTCTATGATGAGAAAACCCGAGACCGTGGTGGTTCTAGTGAAAGCCAGTCCATTGTGGTGCCACAATTCACGCTGGACACCGGCTTAATTTTCGAAAAAGAAGGCACCTATTTACAGACCTTAACGCCTCGTCTGTTCTATGCCTATTCACCTTATGAAAACCAGCAGAATCAACCTAACTTTGACTCAGTCGTCGCTTCGATTAATTATGATCAGCTTTTCAGTGCGCGTCGCTTCTATGGCAACGACCGCCTGGAAGACAACAACTTTGCCTCTTTAGGTCTGAGTTATAGCCTGTTTAATGAAGAAGGTCTGGAACGCCTACGTGCGAGTGTCGGTCAAAGTTTCTTCTTTGAAGATCGCCGTGTCACACTGGAAAATGATGCAGATGAATTCGACCGTGAAAGTCATACTGGCCCTGTAATTCAACTGACCAGCCAGCTGTCAAATAATGTTCACATTAATCTGAACTCAAGCTGGATGTCGAATGGCCAAAATGCTGAGCGCGATCTGCAGGTTTATTATACCGGTGAGCAAGGCAATCTATACAACGTCGGCTATTTCTATCGTAAAGACATTCCGAACCGTCAGAAGAGCTATGATCATGTAGTGGGTTCATTTATCCAGCCGATTGCCAACAACTGGCGTCTGGTGGGACATGCGCAGTTTGACCTCGACAATAGTGTCGCACGAGAATATTTACTTGGCGTGAACTATGAGTCATGCTGTTGGGGAGTTTCTGTATATGGTCGTTCATATTACAATGACTTAGACAACGTTAATGATTCAAACGTCAAAGCCAAACGCGCCATTATGGCCGAGGTCAGCCTGAAAGGCTTAGGTGGGTTAAGCAGCAAACTCACCTCATTACTAGAAAATCGCATTCTAGGTTTTAACAATATCAATCAAACTTGGACAGAACGTTAATGAAGACAAAACAGTTAAAACAAATTTTTAAAGCGACTGCACTTGCGCTATGCCTTTCTTCAGCGATGACGACGTTTGCTGTTGCCCAACCTAAAGATGAAGTTGTAGCTGTGGTCGACAATAGTATCATTCTGCGTAGTGATCTGGCTCAAGGTGTGGCCGAGATTTCTCATCAGCTGCAAAAGCAAAATCAGACAGTTCCACCCCAACAATTTCTTGAGCAACAAGCCTTAGAGCAGCTCATTATTCGTCAGGCACAACTTGAACAAGTTAAACGCTACAATATTCGTCCCGATGAAAAATCCCTGAATGACGCAGTACTGAAAGTTGCACGCGATTCGGGCTCAACCAGTCTGGAAGCTTTTCAGCAAAAACTGGATGCCATGGCGCCCAATACCTATGCTTCTTTACGCAACCGTATTGCGGAAGATTTAGCGCTGAATCGTTTACGTCAACAAGTCGTGACTTCACGGATTCAAATCACAGACCAGGATGTTAAAAACTTCCTAAATACCCCGCAAGGTCAGGCTTTACTCGGCAGTCAGGTACATGTGCTGCATTTACGTGTAAGCGGCGAAAATGCTGAACAGATTGCTACACAGGTAAAGCAAGAGCTGAATAACAGCAATGATATTCAGGCGATCAGCAAAAAATACAGCACTAGCGGCATTAAAGTCGAAGCTGCTGACATGGGCGTGAGAAGCCTGTCAGAAATTCCGGCAGAACTGGCTGCACGTGTCACGACCCTACAGCCAGGTCAAACCTCTGAACTCATTCCGGTTGCTGATGGGGTACATGTACTCAAGCTACTAGAACGTAAAGGTGGCGAACAAAAAGCCCTGGTTCCTCAATACTTGACCCGTCACATCCTGATTCAACCCTCTGAAGTAGTCAGTCCGGAAAATGCCAAACAGATGATTGACAGTTTATATAGCCGCCTGCAACAAGGCGAAGATTTTACTGTTTTAGCTTCAACCTTCTCCAATGATACCGGTTCAGCACGTGATGGTGGCAGTCTTGGCTGGGTAAGCCCTGGGGTAATGGTGCCTGAGTTTGAACAGCAAATGAAAAGCACCCCAGTGGGGCAGTTCAGTAAACCGTTTCAATCCCAGTTTGGCTGGCATATCCTGCAAGTCAGCGAAACACGTCAACAGGATATGACAGAGGAATATCAAGAACGTATGGCCCGTCAATTACTTGGTGAACGTCAGTTTGATGCCGAGCTGGACAGCTGGTTACGTGAAACACGTAGCAATGCCTATGTAGAAATCAAAGATCCACAACTGGATCCTAAACGTAATCGTTAAGCCCAGATCCATTTTAAAAAGCCAGCGCTAGATTGCTGGCTTTTTAATTTTTATCCATGCAAAACTTACAGGCATAAAAAAACCTCTCGATGAGAGGTTTTTTTAATTTTCAGACTCGATTAACGATTATTTTCGTCGTCTTGAGTATCTTCAAATTTAGTATCGTTGTCAAAGCCAGCGCCTTGACCACCGAAACCAGCACCTTGACCACCGAAACCAGCACCTTGACCGCCACCGAAGCCGCCTTGACCACCAAAGCCACCACCTTGACCACCAAAGCCAGCGCCTTGACCGCCACCGAAGCCACCTTGACCACCAAAGCCAGCACCTTGACCGCCACCGAAGCCACCTTGACCACCAAAGCCAGCACCTTGACCGCCACCGAAACCACCAGTAGCACCTTGACCGCCAAAGCCAGCACCTTGTGGACCAGCAGGCGCACCAGCAGGACGAGGATTACGTGCAGGCACTACAGTTGAAATTGCATGCTTATAAACCATTTGGCTTACTGTATTTTTTAATAAAACCACGTATTGGTCGAAAGACTCGATATGACCTTGTAATTTAATACCGTTTACCAGGAAGATAGATACTGGGATACGTTCCTTACGGAGAGAATTCAAGAATGGATCTTGTAAAGTTTGACCTTTAGACATGTTATAACTCCAAAAAAAAATTAAAAATCAGCGCAAAAACTATCTCTATTTTTCAATTAAAAATTATAAAAAAGATAGTCCCTAAATTTTGCTTTATCCGTGACAGTTTCGCAAGTCTTGTTGAGCCTGCTGTAGCGTAAAATATGTTGTAAATTTATGCTTTTCTTGCAAAGACCTCAGCCACGTATATTGACGTTTTGCAAGTTGTCGTGTCGCAAATAAAGCTTTATCCTCCATTTCCTGTTGCTTTTCCTTGGTTTTGTCAGCATTTTTTAAGAATTCTATAGCTTGACGGTAACCTACCGAACGCATAGAAGGTAGATTTTCATTAAAATCGTATTTTTCAATCAAACTAACAACTTCATTTAAAAAACCGTTTTTCCACATCATTTGCAGACGTTGTTCAATACGCCCGTGTAATTCTAACCGATCTGGCATAAGTGCATAGTTATAAAAACTGTAACGATATGGTAAATTTTTAGGTTGCTCTGCCTGTAGTTTTGTAATCGGCTCACCGGTCAGTTTAAACACTTCTAAGGCACGAATAATACGCTGCTTGTCACTAACCTTGAATTTCTCCGCAGCAACGGGATCTACGGCACTTAATTCTGCATAAACAGTCTCCCAACCTTCTCGCTCGCCTTTGGCTTCAATTTCAGCACGAATCGTATAGTCGGCACTGGGCAGATTATCTGACAACCCCTCAAGTAAGGCTTTAAAATACAGCATGGTTCCGCCCACCAATATCGGTGTTTTACCACGTGCATGAATATCATCAATTAACCGGCAAGCATCTTCAACAAAGTTTGCCGCAGAATAGACTTCAAGCGGACTGATAATATCGATCAGATGGTGCGGATAGCGCGCCAGTTCCTCTTTAGAAGGCTTGGCTGTTCCAATATCCATTTCCCGATAAACCAGCGCAGAATCGACTGAAATCAGCTCGAATTTTCCCTGCTCATACAGTTCACATGCCAAAGCGGTTTTGCCACTTGCAGTTGGCCCCATTAAATTGATGACCGGCAATTGATTGGACATGTAAAACTACTCTCCTCGAGCAAAAAGTTTGTCTAGTTTATTCAATGGAAAAGCGCGCCAAGTCGGACGGCCATGATTACATTGACTGGCAAATTCAGTGTGTTCCATCTGACGCAGTAAAGCATTCATTTCAGACAGGCTTAAAATGCGATGCGCACGTACTGCACCATGACAGGCCATACCTGCCAGAATCTGGTCACGTTTCTGCAATAGACCCTGTACCTGATCATTCGGATCCAGATCATTTAACAGCTCGGGAATCAGTGCATCAAAATCTGCTTTGTGCAAAATGGCAGGTACGCCACGCACAATCACCTGTTCATCACCATACTGGTCAATTTCAAGCCCCAAACGCATTAACTGCTCTTTGAGTTC
This sequence comes from Acinetobacter sp. YH12254, assembly GCF_013417415.1. NCBI lineage: Bacteria > Pseudomonadati > Pseudomonadota > Gammaproteobacteria > Moraxellales > Moraxellaceae > Acinetobacter > Acinetobacter sp. YH12254. The sequence goes on from NZ_VPEB01000002.1 coordinate 179,433, forward strand.
TTCGACCCGCATCGCCTGCATTCGAGTGATGTTGACCACTTTGGGAATCAGCAATTGCTGTGATGTCCAGAATTCAGGTTTATCCCAAGCCGATTTCATTTGCTGCAAGACAATCCGCTCATGTGCTGCATGCATATCCACAATGATCAGCCCTTCGGTATTTTGTGCCAGAATATAAATCCCATGTAACTGGGCAATCGCAATCCCGAGTGGATGTTCATCGACTTTGGCCTGTATATGACTTTGCAAGGCTTGCTCTGCAACTTGTGGCTCATAGGCAGACGCTTGATCACGCAGCGGTGCCAGATAGCTTTGCAGGGCATTATTCAGCTGCTGCGAGCCTGCATAAGACGCATTATAGTCTCGCGCATAATGTACCGTTTGCGGCCGCGAAGATTCAAAGTCGGTCAGGACATCCGATGCCTCATTTTCATCTTTAGCAGCTACAGGTAGGTTAGAGGATAATTGCTGCTGCGCATGCGCAGTCTGGTGCAGGCTAAACTGTTCCTGATAACGCGGTTGCGGTACAAGTGCAACAGGTTCATCATCAACTTTCATCGCAGTTGCTAAATCAGCAGTTGCCGTCTGGAATTGTGCCAGAGTTTCTTTGGCATAATACCGTACAAACTCATGTACTTCACGCTGATTCAGAAAGCGAATTTCATGCTTAGTGGGATGGACATTGACATCAACATTTTCAGGATCAACTTCTAAAAACAGCAAATAAGCCGCATGTTGATGGCCATGCAAAATGCCATCATAAGCCATCCGCAAGGCATGAGAAATGGTTTTGTCTTTGACAATCCGGCCATTGACATAGACATATTGCAAGTCGGCCTGTGCACGCGCATCTGAGGGATGACCAAGCCAGCCTGATAAACGCATGTTTATACTGTCAGCATCGATCCAATAAGCATTTTCAGTGAACTGACGACCCAATAACTGCTGTACCCGCTGGAAACGTAAAGCACCGCTATCCGCCACGGGTAAATTCAGCTTGATGCTTTCATTATGTTCCAGCACAAACCGGATATCAAAATGCGTCAGTGCCATACGGCGTACAATTTCTTCAATGTGGCCAAATTCAGTGCCCGGTTTCTTTAAGAATTTACGCCGCGCAGGCACATTAAAAAATAAATCCTGAACCCGGATATGCGTCCCTTTCGAAGCCGCGACCGCTTGAATCTGCTGATGATCAAAAGCCGTACCGTTTACTTCTACCTGATAACCAATGCCATCCTCATTTTGACTGCTGATCATGGTCAGGCGTGAGACTGCTGCAATCGATGCCAGCGCTTCTCCACGAAAGCCTAAACTGCTGATCGCATACAGCTCATCGGCACTCTGGATTTTGCTGGTGGCATGACGCATGACGGCCAATGCCAGATCTTCAGCATGAATACCACGGCCGTTATCCATAATTTCAATTAAGGTACTGCCACCCTGTTCCACCCGGATGATCAGCTCGGTCGCACCCGCATCAATCGAGTTTTCCAGTAATTCCTTGACCACGGATGCCGGACGTTCAATCACCTCACCTGCAGCAATCTGGTTGGCCAGCGCAGGATCAAGGGCACGGATACGGCGTAGGCTTAAATCATTCGACATGTGAAAATTGACGCTCCAAAGCCTCTCGCAAAGCAAGATTAGAGGAAATCAGGCTTGCAGTACGGGTCAGTTCATCTTCAGATTTTAAAATTTCAATAATCAGGTCAGCTTGCGGAATTTCATCGCCACCTTTGGAGGGCCATTCAAATAAAAATAGCGCATTCGGAGTTTCCAGATAATCCCGGATTCCCATCAATTCGAGTTCATAGGGGTCATTCAGACGGTACAGGTCAAAGTGAAAAATATCCTGCCCATTGATCTGATACGGTTCGACCAGCGTATAAGTCGGACTTTTCACCGAACCTTGATGACCCAGCTGTTGCAAATAATAGCGCGTTAAGGTCGTTTTTCCTGCCCCCAAATCACCGATCAGATATACGACTCCCGCAGGGAAATTTTCGGCCAGAACCTTGGCCAGTTTCTGGGTATCGTCTTCATGATTTAAAGTGACATTAAATGAATAAGGCATATTACTCACGACATGATGCAAAAGAATAAATATGATAGCATCGCCACGCTTTAAAAGCCTATTCACCTGTGTGAGAAACTGTATTTTTTCACCATTTCTGTTTCTGAGAGGTTGATCTGCCTGCCATGCATCCGACTGTTGAGTTTAATCCGCCCATGTTAAATGGGGTCAGTGCCAGTAAAGTGTTCTTGCAGGATAGTCTAGATGCACCCCCGACAGTTTTTGCTTATTTATGCACGCAATTTGCGCATATCGCAGCAGATGAATGGCAAGCCCGTTTCGCCAAAGGTCTGGTCTATGATGCGCAGGGCCATCAATTAAGCACAGAAAGTCCATTTCAGGCCAATAGTCATTGTTTTTATTATCGATTTTTGGCACATGAAGTGCATGTTCCTTTTCAACATCAGATTTTATTTGAAAATGAGCATTTCATGGTGATCGATAAACCGCACTTTTTGACCATGAGTCCGACCGGTCAGTATGTACAGGAAACCTTGCTGGTTCGTCTCAAAAAACAAACAGGCAATGAACATTTAACACCGATTCACCGGCTAGACCGTGAAACGGCCGGTGTGGTTCTCATTTCAAAATATGTAGAATCTCGTGGCCTGTATCAACAGATGTTTGCCACACGGCAAGTGCAGAAGACCTACCATGCGATTGCAGCATACAAGGCTGATTTAGAATTTCCATTGATCACACGATTAAGAATGGAAAAAGGTCAGCCCTTCTATACCATGCAGGTGGTCAACGGCGAAGCCAATAGCGAAACGGCAATCCAGCTGTTAGAACATAATAAAGAATGGGCCAAATATGAACTGAAACCACACACTGGCAAACAGCACCAATTACGCGTGCACTTGAATCATCTCGGTATTCCAATTCAGAATGATCCGTTTTATCCACGGATAGCGCACAAAGCCGAAGATGATTTTTCTGCCCCTTTAAGCTTATTGGCCCAACATATTCAATTCATCGATCCGATCACGCAGAAAAGCATGAATTTCAGCTCCAGACTTGAATTGACACTGTAAATCGCTTGTCATTACAGATTATTTTCTAAAATCGGTCGCTTTAAGATTGAATTTCAAACGTAATTGATTAGAATAAAGGCGAAAAGTTAAGTAATTTAAAGCTTTAAAAATATTATGAGAAAAACTGAAGTTTATCAAATTCGCTTGGACTCGCAAGAGAAGAAACAAGCCTTTGCGGTATTTAAGCAATTGGGGATTACGCCAGCTCAGGCCGTGCGTCTTTTTTTCAAACAGGTGGTGATTACCAAATCGATCCCCTTCTCGATTGAAAACCAGAATATTAATCTGGAACAACTGATCCGACTGCGCAAACTGAAGCAAAATGAGATCCAGAATGGGCAAAGCAGCTTGCCAAATTCAACACTCAATTCTCTGGATGATCAGGAAATCCAGCTCGATGATGATCATCTGGATTTATTTGAAGAACTGAATGCCATTTTAGGTGAAAGCGACAAAATTTAACATTGTTGCATTTCCGAACAATTTCTAAAGCCGGCCACTGACAAACTTCGCTATGCTTGATGCTGATAATGAATAAAAAATTAGCATGGAGGATGCAATGCTCGTACGACGCGCTCAATCAGCAGACCTGAATCAGCTTGCGATATTATTCGATGAATATCGACAATTTTATGGCACCTCCTCTAACCCCGAACTCTCCTACCAATTTTTAAAACAACGTTTTGAAGATGGACAGACCGTCATTTTCATTAATACCAAAGATGATACTTTTACCGGCTTTATTATCCTGTATCTGGGTTTTTCTTCGGTGGCCTGCTCGACCTATTATATTCTGGATGATGTCTATATCACCCCGATATTTCGGCGTCAGGGTGCAGCCAGACAACTGATTGATACCGCAATTTTATTTGCCAAACATGAACAGGCCTTAAGAATTACCCTGGAAACCCAAAAGAACAATTACCAATCGCATGAATTGTATGAATCTATGGGATTTATTAAGGATAATGAGTTTCAGACCTATCATTGTTTCCTGAGATAAAATCTGATCGTTCAAATAAACTTGAGAAGAATAACTCAATTATTCTTCTGAACGGAATTTTGCCAAAGCCACCTGTTCTGCATTTAAATAGATCCATTCTCCTTCAGCCAGCTCAGGCAGAGCCAAAGCACCAATTTGAGCACGATGCAATTGCTCGACTTTATTTCCGACGGCTGCCAGCATGCGTTTCACCTGATGATATACCCCTTGATGAATGCTCATTTGCAGACGGCTTTCAGACAGACGTATCACTTCAGTGGCTGCAAAAATACCTTTTTCATTGCGTAGCTCAACGCCTTGTTCCAGTTGCTGTAGCTGAGCATCAGTGACTGGATCTGCCGTTTGCATTTGATAAACTTTGGCCACATGTTTTTTCGGATGTGTTAATGCTTGCAGAAACTGGCCATCATCAGTCAGCAATAACAGTCCGGTGGTGTCCTGATCCAGACGACCCACGCATTGAATGCCACGATTCAGCAGCATCTCATCAAACAGATCAAACACACTAAAATGATGCGTGGCCTGATGCGAACACTCATAGTCCTGCGGTTTGTTTAAAGCGATATAGACTTTCTCTCGATAGCGATGGGCCTTGCCATAGACCTCGAAGTCTAAATCATTCAAATCCAGTTTATGTTTGGGATGATCAATCACTTCATTCTGGATGGAAACAGCACCATTTTTAATCAGTTGCTGACAATGCTTGCGGGAGCCGAAACCTTGTGACTGCAACATTTTTTCCAATAGCATCTGCTTAAACCTGTATCGCGTGAAGAGTTGTGCATTCTATCCTGAAACACACCTAAATTGATTGCTTCGCTTATTTTCTTCGTATCACCAGCTGAAACGCTCTACAATGGTGGCATTTTCCATGTTTCCTCTCCCGCCCATGTCACAACTCGATTTAAATTTGATGGTTCTTTTGGTATTACTGGCCTGTGGGATATTCAGTCACAATAGTGCTGTCACCATTGCTGCAGCGGTACTGATTGTTCTTAAAATTACCCCGCTACACGACCTGTTGCCTTATGTACAACAACATGGTTTGAATATTGGAATTATTATTTTAACCATCGGGGTATTGGCACCGATTGCGAGTGGCAAAATTGCCGGAGAAAGTATTCTCAAGTCATTTCTCAGCTGGAAATCTTTACTGGCCATTGCCATTGGTGTTTTTGTGGCTTGGCTCGGTGGCCGCGGTGTGAAACTGATGTCGAATCAACCGGATATTGTCGCGGGCTTATTGATTGGTACTGTAGCAGGTGTGGCGGTGTTACGCGGCGTACCTGTTGGGCCGCTGATTGCAGCCGGGATTTTATCTTTATTGATTGGTACACAATAGATTCAAATCATGAGCACGCATCACCAGTATGCAAAGATTTCTCAAAAACACATCACATGACCTATAACAAAAATACATCACATGACCTATAATATGCAGGTCATCTATTGATTACCTTGCACCAAGCTTTAAAGCAGTGTTTCAAGCTTGCTCAGGATATGTCATCAGATCAACGGAAGATTCATCTTGGTTGTAAGCTTTCCAAGCTAAAATAAAAGCGATACAAAAAAATAGAATGATCTTTAACAAGCTGTGACCTGATAAAAATTTGAAATTTACTGCATGACAAATCCGAGCCTAATCTTTTAAGGCATAAACCAAACTTTCTATCATCTCGCCGTTTTCCAAATATACTTTAACCGGAATCCGTTGATATTCATCACCTTCAAACGCATCCAGCTCTTCCCAATATTGGGGAAGATGCTCAGATATAAATACATAACCCTGAACAGTCTCGCCCGAATCACTGAGCTGAATGCCCGGGCTACCAAATTCAGCCCCCCCCCAGCCACGCTGTTGCAAATGCCCACGGATATAAGCGGCTTTCCAGCTTCCCCCAATCCGCTCCATGACATGGGCATTGGGTTGCTGGGGACGAAGCGTGCCGTATACGAATAAACTATGCATCTTAAAAGTTCTGAAGGATCATTTCGGGGATTACTCTACAAATAACAGTGCCAGACGGACTTGGTCATAGGCCATTTTAGGCGTGGTGAGTTCTACAATCGGGCGCAACTTAATCGAGCCATCATCATTAAAATGCTCAGCACTTTGACGTTTGGTTAAGCGTTTATAAATTTTACGCACCTGCTCCACCACTTCCTCACCCGGATGAGCCACCGAAATATCCAGTCCCTGCTCTTTGTGTAAACGGCCTAGATGATTAATGATTGTCGCTGGCGTCAGACCACGTTCAGTCGCGATATCCGCAACTTCATAGCCTTCTTCAAACAGTGCTCGGGTTTCATCCAGTGTGGCAGTGGCATAACTCTGCTTCGTGCCACTCTTGGAAATTTTCTTTTCATTGCGCTGGATTTCTGCTTCATTCAATGTGCCACCGCAGTGACGAATAAAGGCTTTATGCTGCGCAGTCAAATCGACATTTTCAAAATTCGCTTCGGCTTCATCAGAAAGTTCCTGAAAACGACGATCAGCTTTAATCGCTAAACTGTCAAGTTCCAAAGCCTGCTCATTAAAGCCTTTTAAACGTAAGCCATTTAAGCTTTTCAACCGTGACAGCGCCACATAACCTTGACCTTTCTCGAAAGTATGACTCAGATCAATTTCTGCTGCTTCCAAGGTCATCCCTTGAGATTTATGAATGGTAATCGCCCAGGCCAAGCGTAAAGGAATTTGCTGGAAACTGGCAATAGTCTTACCAGCTTCATTGTCTACCGACCAGGTTTCCGGCTCCACCACCAAGGTCGTGCCATCGGTCAGTTTTACTTTGGGCAGCACACCATATTCATCGTCTTCTTCAAAACTGATCACTTCACCCAGACTGCCGTTGATATAGCCCATATCAAAGTTATTTTTTACAAACATGACTTTGGCATGCTTTTTCAAGGTTAAGGCTTCTGGTGCACGTACTGAAGATTTTAAAGTTTCAATCAGCTTTTCATTGCCATCACACTGGGCATCAAACTGGCGCGGATCATTGTCAATTTCATTCAGATGTTTAAAGTTAAGACTATCCACATCCATATTATGGGTATACAGACGCGTATAGGTATCGCCGATTTCTTGATGTCGGGTTGCCTGTAAAGCCGTGCGATGTTCATGGCTAATCGCCTGCGCACGGATCGCATTCAGGATGTCATTCAGATAATCATTGCCCTGACGATGCTGCTCGGTCAGATAACAGACCCGAAACTTGGCTTCTACCCAGGCTTCCGACATAAAGCAGAATTTATCGCGATTACGCTCGTCATTCTTACCGACTGGCGGCAACTGGAAAAAATCCCCGGCCACAATTACCTGAATACCGCCAAAGGCTTCATCACTGTCCTTAAAATATTTCAGCACCTGATTGACCAGATTCAGCTGCTTGGCATGCAGCATGGAAATTTCATCAATAATCAGAACTTGGGCATTTTCCAGATGTTCTTTTAAGTATTTACGCTCTTTCATGCGCTTTAAGTCATCTTCGGACAAAAAGTCTTTAATCCCAATGCCGGCCCAGGTGTGAATGGTCATACCATTCATATGCGTGGCTGCAATACCGGTCGATGCCGTAATCGCGACGGCGACCTTACGCGCTTTTAAATAATTAATATATTGATTCAGCGTATAGGTTTTTCCTGCACCCGCAGAACCGGTTAAAAAGACATTTTCTCCTGCTTTGAGTAACTTAAGGGCAGTTTCCTGTTTCATAAGAGCAATACCGTGAAAGAACGGCTATAGCCTAACGATTTTTGGCAGAAAAGTTAAGCGTCATGGCGGAAAACCACTTAATCTTGCACTTAAGCCTGCAAGTTGAGCCAGTTGATAAAATGCATCGCGATATTGCTATATTCAGCTTCTGCCTTTTGATTGTTCGGATATTCCAGCTGATCGAAGATCACTTGCCCATTGACGATTCGACAGCCCAGAATTAAAGGTAAACGCACATCCGGATGCGACATGCGAAAGGCCACATATTGCCCTTCAATAATCTGCTGGGCATAACTGGCAGCCAGACAGTTCCTGAAAACCTTGGATTCTTCCAGAATACGATCCAGATTTTTAAGCTCCTCAAAACGCCAGTTGAAATATAATAAAAATGAGGCCTGCGTCAAAGGTGACCAAGTTACGAGCGCAAACTCTTTTTTCAGCTTGGCCATCATTTCCTGCTTCTGAATCTGATCATGCCAGATCACGGCCTGAGCGAATAATCCACTCCAGCTGAGGTTTTTCGGAATCTCGTTATGACTGGAAAAATATTCCACTAAATAGTCACGCACATAACTGTCAAATACAGACTCACGCACATGTCCACTGTGTAAATAAAACAGCTGTCTAAATTCGACAAAAGGAATCCGATAGCGCTGCAACACATGATAGAAATCCCGATTCTGCTGGCTTTGAGGCTGAATATAGGTCAAGACTTCTTCTGGAAGATGTGTGGTAATTTTATATAGATGCTGCATATATGCCTGCATCACCCGGCTCAGTTGCAAATAGACTTTCTTGGTGATCTGATCATCCATTTTGACCACGTTACGCAGCAGTTCTATCCATTCGTCCAGATACAGAATCGAGGGAGTGATGGCAATCCGCTGATCATCCATCGATTGGCGTGTGCCTTTTAAGACCACCGCCTGATTATGCTGATGTTGAAACCAGTCATGCTGGATTGCATATTCATGCATGCTATGAATAAACAGTCGCGCTGAGACATATTGAAAATATTGTAAGGTCGCCAGAATAATCTGCGGATGAATATGATGGCTGTCTACAAAACTTAAGGCCGTCACTGCCACCCGCACGCTGCTGTGCTGAATATTGCTACTGATCCAGTCCAGTACTTCGGCTGGTTGCCTGAAAATCCAGTTCACTGCACGATGACAGTCAAATAGTGGTAATCGGGCCACCTTTTTTTGCCATAAATAGGGATGATTTTCCAGAAAATTTCGTTTGGCTAATAAGTCATCGCGATGCCAGACCTCACGGTTCATCAAACGGACAAAACCGAGCAGGTGGCTCTGCTCCTCGGCATGTCGATACAACAGCCGAATATCATCGCTGTGATCATTCAGTTCATGTAAATTAAAACGCTCTTCAAAAGACAAGGACATAATCCGAAACGTCGCCGGATGCAAAAACTGTGCGGCACTAAAACAGAATTCATCCAGAGTGTCCATTAAGGACTGGATGGACAGGAACTCATCCTGCTGTAGAAATGCCAAAGAAAAAGCCTGTTGCAAGCTTTCAAGAATTTGCGGGGGAATATCCTGTTCGTCCAGAACAACGTTTTGCATGACTGGTGTTGTATACAACCCGGCCTCTATTAAATGATGATCAATAATCTCAGCCTGAACCACCGACATCTGTCGCAGGAATGCCAATACCCGTGCTGGGCCATTTACCGCTTCATAGACCTGGTTCAGAATCAGTTTGCGTAATTGCTTGGCTTTGTCACGTAAATACAGCGAATGCTGCGGTTTCAAGTCCCCAGTCAGGAAATAGATATCCTGTAAAAAAAATTCTTCTAGCGCTTCTGCTTTGTATTGCTGAAAATAAAAATGACTCTCGACCAAAACGGGTGCAGTTCCGGAGTCCAGTGCATATGCAGTATAAAACTGGATATAGAACAACCCGTCTAGCAATTCAATCCGGTATTGACCCTGCTGAATTTTTAATAGATTTTGTGCAGTCAGATGACCAATCATCGCCATCTGATCCAGATAAAGCTGGTTCAACTCCGGAGAAATCCGCAAACATTGTTGTGCCAGCAATTTTAACGGCGCTACCCAACCACCCTGTTCCATATACGCACCTATATTATTTTATTTTTATATTGAATCATGTTGAGCCCTCGATCATCGATCAGTGACTATTTGACCATACATTATGGCAGTACTCGCACAATAAAACAGCACTGCAGGATGACTTCTAAATATAGCGCATCTCAATATGTCACAACTTGGATTTACAACGAGGATTCGGTTGCCTGCTGGTCTTGCTGACGCTGCACAGTGAGCGCTGCCAACCCCGTATAAATATGCTGTTGCAAGCTATGCCGAAACTCAACCAGCTCTTCTTGCGTCTGCACCTGAGCAATCGATAGTCGTGGCATAAACTGAAAATAAAAGGGCAAGCGTTTTGGCAACAGGTGTTTGGGCAGAGAAGGAATCACATCGCCCTGACGTAGTAATTTATTGAGTTGTGGTATTTTAAGTAGTGTTTGAAAATACTTATGCTGGATAATCTTATTGGCATTAAAGCCAATCTCATAGACCTCATCCGCACCGAGAGCGGCAAAAGGGACAAGATCATAGTTGAATTCTTGCGCCAGCTTTAAAAAGCCGTAACGCTGCTTCCAGATCAGCTGATACTGCTCACCCTGACGTTTGAGCACTTCACGACCGCCACCCGGAAAGACCAGAATGGAATAGCCTTGCTGCATTGCAGCACGCACATAGGCTTGTGTTCCATCAATGGCACCAAACTTTTTCACGGCTTCACGCCACAGCGGCACATAAAAATGGCTATGATCTGCAATACTGACCACAGCCACCTTATGTTCGTTGTAGAGGTAATCAATCAGCATCGGCGCATCAAAGATGCCATACATGGAATGATTACCGACATACATTGCAGGTCGACTGGCATCCATATACTCAGCCCCTAAAAATGTCGGGGTAAAATATAACTTGGAGAAGGCACTTAAACGCCTGATCCACTGCCCGTCATGCTTGGCCTGCAATCTGTCTACTCTCTATTTATTGCGGATCATGCCACACGTTTTTGAACCAGAATCGAACCCACTGAATAACCAGCACCGAATGAACAAAGTACGCCGTATTCACCATCTTCCACTTCATGGGCAGTGCGGTGTAATGCAATGATCACGCCTGCAGAAGAAGTATTGGCAAACTCGTTCAGAATCATCGGCACCAGACCAGGTTTGGCATTTTCTTTGCCAACCACCAGTTTCAGGATCAGTTCATTCATACTGGCATTGGCTTGATGGAGCCAGAAGCGTTTCACGCCAGTCGGTGCAATCTGATTCTTCTCCAGTTGCGCTGTAATCATTTTCGCAACCAGTGGGCAGACTTCTTTAAAGACCTTACGGCCATCCTGACGGAAACGCTTGTCATCAATGTCGGCATTTTCAGAGGTATTCAAGAAACCAAAGTTATTGCGGATGTTATTCGAGAACTGGGTGAACAACTCGGAATCCAGAATTTCAAAACCGGTTTTGCTTTCAGTGTTTTCAATAATTGAAGCGGTTGCCACATCACCAAAAATAAAGTGACAGTCACGTGAACGAAAATCGGTATGTGCAGAGGTAATTTCCACATTAACCAATAACACACGACGCGCACCAGCCTTAATCGCATCATAGGCCTGTTTCAGACCAAATGTTGCTGCCGAGCAGGCCACATTCATGTCATAGGCATAGCCTTTAATTCCTAAAGCGGTTTGAATCTCGATGGCAACGGCAGGATAAGCACGTTGCAAATTCGAGCATGACAAAATCACGATATCAATATCTTCAGCAGTTACGCCTGCATTTTCCATCGCCTGCTTGGCTGCGATTACACCCCATTCTGCTTGCAGTGAAATTTCATCATCTGCACGTTCAGGTAAATTCGGACGTAAACGTTTCGGATCTAGAATACCGCTTTTTTCCGCAACATAACGGCGTTGGACACCAGATGCCTTTTCAATAAATTCTGCACTAGAACCACGACGCGCTTCAATTTCGCCTGCAGCGATTTTGTCCGCATTTTCGTGATTAAACAGTTCCACATAAGCATTTAAACTTTCAACTAATTCTTCATTGGTGATGACATTTTCCGGATGGAACAAGCCAGTACCCGTAATGCGGATGCCCATGTAAAACTCCTTCTCTGAATTACCTATATCTTAACTGATTCCAAGACGATCCCATACTTTTTGCAAGCGAGTTGGAGACACGGGTGCTTTTGTTTTCATCGGTTGTGAAAACAATGAGATTCTTAACTCCTCGACCATGAAGTACAATTCTTTCAGACGAGGGTCATCTTTAAACTTGAACAATTTTTCCATCCATTGATCAATTTGGTCAATGGCGGAATTGTCCCTTTGTAGATTATTGGGCAAGCGGTCTAAACGCAAGATCAAGGCTTTCAAATAACGTGGAAATTCGATCCATACATCGGATGGTTTACGATATACAAAGTCAGAAAGACTCATTAAATCAAGTTGATCTTCAATATCATTGATATTTTTCTCAAACACAGAATGGTCTAAAACCAATAATTTCCGGCGGATTTCCTGCCACTGGATATAAATATCTGTGATCTCTTTCAGGGTAACTTGCCCATGACTTAAGAAAGATTTTTTTACATCTTCAACCAGTTTTTGGAACTCTTGCGCATTGACAGGTAGCTCATTCATGGACACTTGCATTGTGGCATAAACTAACATTTGTTCTAGTTGGGCCTTGTCACCGAGTGGCGAATAAGCCAGTGCCAAAGGTTTGGAGATCTGTTTTTTTAACTGGCGAATCAGGTCTCCCAGTTGCATATGCACCAGTCGGATCACCCCTTCACGATGTTTTTTGATCGCTTCCGCCTGATCGTTAAAGGTCTGAATCACCACGCCCGACTCATCTTTTTGCTCCAGTGCAGCAAAGGCTTTGGTCGGCACCAGCGCCTGATACTGCTTGACCACGACACCCGTGACTTTTTGTGAGGCTTCAAACACAAAACTTTCCGGGAAGGTTTTAAATTCACCTTTCAGCTGCTTGACCGGACTATGGGTTTCAGCCCGGCAACGTGCTTTCAGCTCTGACAAATCACGACCCTGTTCAATGACACGACCTTTTTCATCAGTGACTTTAATAAACGGTAACAGATACTGTTCGACCCGGTCAAAGCTGAAATCTTTCTCAGTGATTTGATCGCCACGTAACTGGAACGCCAGGAAACCAAAGATATGTTTCTGCAGATCCTGTACATCGACTTTTGCCATGAGTTTTCGTGCAGTATCTGGAATTGGCACCAGATTACGGCGCTTGTCCTTCGGCAAGCCTTTTAGCAATGCTTCAATCAGGTCCAGACGCCAGCCTGGAATTCCCCAGGACCAGATTGCTTCATCTACCTGAGCCAAGGCTTGCAGTGGAATTTTAACTGTCGCGCCATCTTCATCATGACTCGGGTCAAAGCGATAGGTCGCTGCCAGACGAAGTTCACCATTACGTAAATAGTCAGGAAATTGCTGTGTGGTTGGACGGTCATTCAGCCATAATGCATCATCATCAACAAATAAATAACGTGGCTGCTGAGGCTCAACCGTAGCCCGCCAATCTTCAAAAGTACGGCGGCTGGCCACTTCAGCTGGCACTTTAGATGCATAGAACTGGTAAATGGTTTCTTCGTCTACCACCAGATCACGACGACGCAATTTATCCTCAACCCGTTCGACTTCTTCCAGTTTAAGCAAGTTATGCTTTAAAAATGGCGGACTAATACCGAGATGACCCGTAGTTAAAGCATCGCGTAAGAAAATTTCATGCGCCGCAGCCTGATCGACTTTTTCATAATTGATTGCTCGTTTTGGCTCAATGATCAGACCAAATAATGAAATCTGGTCATAAGCGTTCACCACACCGGCTTTTTTCGACCAGTGCGGTTCAAAATAATGATGCTTGAGCAGATCGCGGGCGGCTAGCAGTATCCATTCCGGTTCAATCTTGGCCAGAGTGCGTAAATACACTTGCGAGGTTTCCACCATCTCAAAAGCCATGACCCACGGCGTATTGCTCTTATGCAAAGTCGATGCCGGGAAAATCCGGGCTTTCTGCTGACGTACCGCCATAAACACATTACGTTCATCGGTCTTGTTGGCAATAAACGACAATAAGCCGGTGAGTAATGCACGATGCAGATTTTCATAACTGGCAGCTTTGTCATTAAATGACAGTTTTAGACCTTGAGCCAAGTCCACCAGTTGTTCATGGGTTTTTTTCCATTCACGTAAACGCAGCCAGCTCAAGAAATGATTCCGCGCAAATGTACGGCGTTTATTCTCACTCATACTTTCGCGATTGCCGTGCAATGTTTCCCAGAGTTTTATATAGAACAAAAAGTCAGAATCAGCTTCACGGAACAAGGCATGTTTCTGGTCGGCCTGCATTTGTTTGTCTGCAGGACGTTCACGCGGATCTTGTACCGCGAGCGCCGCAACAATAATCAAGACTTCGTTTAAAACCCCAAAATGTGCGCCACCCAAAATCATACGGGCCAGACGTGGGTCAATCGGCATTTTTGCCATTTGCTGACCGATTTTGGTTAATCCACTGCTTTGAAGTCTCCCTTTCTCAAAGGGAGATTTAGAGGGATTTGCTTGATCATCTTCAGTTTTAGGAGAATTTTTCTCGGCCATTGCCCCCAACTCAATCAGCAACTTACGGCCATCATTCACCAGACGGTGATCCGGTGGTTCGATAAAATCAAAGTCCTCCAGCGAGCCTAAACCCAGACTCTGCATCTGCAAAATCACCGATGCCAGATTGGTACGCTTGATTTCAGGTTCAGTAAATTCCGGACGGCTCAGAAAGTCGTCTTCTGAATACAGGCGGATACAAACACCGGGCGCAATACGACCACAACGACCTTTACGCTGATTGGCTGCAGCCTGAGAAACGGCTTCAATCGGCAGGCGCTGCACCCGTGAACGATAGTTATAACGTGAAATACGCGCAAAACCACTATCAATTACATAACGAATATTCGGTACAGTCAACGCTGTTTCCGCGACGTTGGTGGCAATAATAATACGTCGCCCACCACCGGAAGGATTAAAGATTTTTTGCTGCTCTGCCAAGGCTAAACGGGCAAATAAGGTTAAGACTTCAGTATGCCGTGGTCCATGCTTGATCAGGGTTTCCTGTAGCTCGCGAATTTCCTGTTCTGTACTGGCAAAAATCAGGATATCGGCATGTTCGGGATGGCCTTTTTCTTGTGCATCCTGAAAACATTCTTCTACCGCTTTAACCACAGCACGCGGCAAGTTTTCTTCGAAGTCATCAAATTCATCATCATCGCTGCCGCCAATGCTCATTTCCGAGATCGGGCGATAACGCAGTTCAACCGGGAAACTACGGCCTTCTACTTCAAAAATGGGTGCACCATTAAAGTAATTACTAAAACGGTTTACATCCAGTGTGGCAGACGTAATGATGACTTTCAGGTCTGGACGACGCGGCAGTAACTGCTTCAGATAGCCCATAATGAAGTCGATATTCAGCGAACGTTCATGTGCTTCATCAATAATAATGGTGTCATATTTGCTTAGGTAGCGGTCATGCGTCAGTTCGGCAAGCAGAATACCGTCAGTCATCAAGCGTACAATTGAATCTTGGGAACCCTGTTCAGTAAAACGCACTTTAAAGGAAATTGATTCCCCGAGTTTTTCGCCAACTTCTTCAGCAATACGCTGTGATACGCTTCGAGCCGCCAGTCGGCGTGGCTGGGTATGTCCAATCAGACCAGTCAGGCCGCGTCCAGCCAGCATGGCAATTTGCGGTAATTGTGTGGTTTTACCAGAACCGGTTTCGCCAGCCACAATAATCACCTGATGTCTTTGAATCGCGGCTATCAGCTTGTCAGCGTATTGGGTAACGGGCAAATCTTGATTCAGCTTGATGTCTGGAAGACGTTCCAGCCGTTGCCGCACTTTCAGATTGGATTTTTCAAATAGTTCCTGATACTGCTTGGCATTGGCATCTTTCCCCTTCTTCAGTCGATTTAAACGGTGACGGTCACGCGCCATTATCCATTGATCTACATTTAAATGACTCTGCACAGAGAAAACACCCACATCAAAAAACCGGAAAAGTTTATTTTACTTGGTTCATTGGCTTTCAGATAGTCGTAGTTCTGTTAAGTGCCGGACAAATTGGCTTTACTCGTCTCATTTCCCTTAATTCGGCGTAGCAAATCGAGCAAATTATCCCGCTACTATCACCTGTCCACATGATTAAGTTTAAGCATAAGCCTAATTTTCAAATTGATATCGAGAGTATTTTGAGGGAAATAGGATTTTTTTCCTGATCTGCCCTTGAATTTTTCAGTTTCAGCATCATGTTTGTTAGCACGAGGAAAAAGAGATAATTTTGTCATGAAGCCATCATCTTGATGCTGCTCAATGAACAAAGCTATTTTGTGAAAATGGAGAATTTTTATATGATTCGGTTTTTCCGATTTTTGTAATGTAAAAATACCATTTCACCAATAAAGTAAATTTCTATAAGCTAATTGAAATTCAAAACAAACCTCAATCATGGAGACAATGATGAGCTTAATTAATACTGAAGTTAAACCATTTAAAGCAACTGCATTCCAAAATGGCCAATTTATTGAAGTAACTGAAGCTGACCTTAAAGGCAAATGGTCTGTAGTATTCTTCTACCCAGCTGACTTCACTTTCGTTTGCCCAACTGAACTGGGTGACCTTGCTGACAACTACGCTGAATTCCAAAAATTAGGCGTTGAAATCTACTCAGTTTCTACTGACACACATTTCACACACAAAGCTTGGCACGATTCTTCAGAAGAAATCAAAAAAATCCAGTATGTAATGGTTGGTGATGCAAACTGGACGCTTGCTAAAAACTTTGACGTATTAATCGAAGCTGACGGCCTTGCTGATCGTGGTACTTTCGTCATCGATCCAGAAGGTAAAATCCAAATCGTTGAAATCAACGCCGGTGGTATCGGTCGTGATGCTCAAGAACTTCTTCGTAAAGTTAAAGCAGCTCAGTATGTACATGCTCACCCAGGCGAAGTTTGCCCAGCTAAATGGAAAGAAGGCGATGCAACTCTTGCTCCTTCAATCGACCTAGTGGGTAAAATCTAATTTTAATTAGATTAAACTGACTCAAAAAAACCACGCTCTTTAGCGTGGTTTTTTATAACTTTTGATTTGATTTATTTTAGAAGTAGTGTTTACACGCAGATTGAGTGTGTGTATTTATCCCGAAATTGCTTGAATCGTCTATTTCTTTGCGATCTATCAAACTGCGCTAAATAAGTTTTAATTTCTCGCTGCAGCTATTTTCTTACAATCCTCTGCCCATTCTTACAATATAGCTATACATCTACAGCACGGCATGGCATAAGTTCAAATGATAAGAAAATAAATATTCAGTGGAGGAACGCATATGCAAAAACTGCTTACAGTGATTTCATGGAAATATAATCCCTCAAGCCGCCACCTGAAAATCGTTTATAGTAATGGCCATACAGAGCTCTATCATCCTGTACCTGAATTTATTTATGACAACCTGCTCAGACGTGAAGATAAAGCTGCTTTCGTACATAAATATCTTGAATATAATTTACATTTCAATAAAGTCTGCATGGATTAAAACTCATGCGATTCACGATATCCGACCATCAGCAGACCCGCACCGACCGGTACAGTGCTGATGATAAAACGCTGATCTTGCTGAATCAGCTGAATAAATTCTTCCACTTCTGCTGCATGTGAAATGACATTATCCACCAAAAGTATCCCATCTTTTGGCTTGAGTAATCGAGCCAAATGCTTCCAATAGCCTAGATAGGCATCGCGCTCTGCATCCAGTAAAATAAAATCAAACTGTTGCTGTGAAGCTTCTAGATATTGCTGCGCATCCATCACTTTAAAATCAATAAGATGTTCAAAACCCAATGTATTTGCATAGTGTTTCGCTTGAGTGACACGTGCTTTATCTATTTCCAGTGTGGTTATCACTGCTTGGGTATGCTGAGCAGCTTCAGCTAGCCATAAAGTCGAATAGCCTGTGGATGTACCGATTTCCAAAATATCTTTGGCTTGCTGGGCACGAATCAACATGGATAAAAATCGACCTGATTCTGGTTCTATATTGCGATATCGTTGCAGTCGATCTGTCTGCTTGAGATCATGCATATGAAATTTTTCATATAATTCATGCATGAATTTTTCAAATTCATCTGGATTTAGCATAGCCCCTCCCTGAGCCTTTTTAGCTTAAAGCGCCTGAATTAATTTAAAGCGTTCCACTTCACGATCATCGTTGGTGGTAATGGTTTCAGTGAACATTGTTAAAGGGCGCACCCAAATCGAATAGTCCCCATAGAGACATTGATAAACCACCAGCTTTTCTTCAGTTTCACTGTGCGTGGCGACATGTAATACCTGATAAAGCTGCCCTTTATAATGCTGATAAATTCCGCGCTGTAATTCCATGATTCAGCCCTCCTGTTATAGATGCCTAATACTAACTGAATTAAGCAAATATCAAGTTAAATTACTTGAAAATTCTTATTCTAACGCCATATAAAAATCTGAAATTAATGATGCATTTTTCAATAAATCAGTAATTCCGATCGATACTATAAAAACAAACTGTTTTAACTATTTTGATTTATGCACTAATATCGCTTTATCAAATAAATATTTATTCCTTTGGAGACGTTAGCCATGTTAGACCAAAATACTTCAGCCCAATTAAAAACACTACTCGAACGTCTGGAAAGCCCGATTGAACTGGTTGCGACTTTAAATGATTCCGACAAATCTGCAAAAATCAAAGAACTGGTTGAGGAAGTGGCTGCATTATCTGATTTAGTCACTGCACGCTTTGACGGTACAAACCAACGTGCTCCAAGCTTTGGTATTGCCAAAGCAGGTGAAGAGCCACGGGTCTACTTCGCAGGTCTGCCAATGGGGCATGAATTCACCTCACTGATTCTGGCTTTACTGCAAAGCTCTGGTTATGCACCGAAAGTATCTGCTGAAGTTTTAGAGTCGATTAAAGGCTTAGGAATCAAATCTGATTTTGATGTATTTGTATCACTCAGCTGCCATAACTGTCCGGATGTGGTTCAAGCCTTAAACCTGATTGCAATTTACAACCCGGGCACAACAACCACCATGATTGATGGGGCATTCTTCCAGGATGAAGTGGAAGAACGCAAAATCATGGCGGTGCCGATGGTGTTCCAGGACAACCAGCATATCGGTC
This sequence comes from Acinetobacter sp. YH12254, assembly GCF_013417415.1. Lineage (NCBI taxonomy): Bacteria > Pseudomonadati > Pseudomonadota > Gammaproteobacteria > Moraxellales > Moraxellaceae > Acinetobacter > Acinetobacter sp. YH12254. The sequence goes on from NZ_VPEB01000002.1 coordinate 198,573, forward strand.
AAGGTCGTATGACTTTGGAAGAAATCGTGGCAAAACTGGACACCAACTCTGCAGCAAAAGAGGCTGAAAAGCTCAATGCCAAAGATGCTTTTGATGTATTGGTGATTGGTGGTGGTCCTGCAGGCAATACCTCTGCGATCTATGCTGCACGTAAAGGCATTAAAACCGGGATCGTGGCTGAACGCATGGGTGGTCAGGTCATGGACACCATGGACATCGAAAACTATACCTCGATTCAGAAAACCCAAGGTCCCAAGTTTGCTGCTGAAATGGAAGCACATGTACGTGAATACGGTGTCGACATCATGAACCTGCAACGTGTCTCTAACATCAAAGGTGCAGATGAAACGGCCAATGGTCTGGTAGAAGTCACTTTAGAGAATGGTGCCAAACTGGAATCGAAAACCGTGATTCTGTCTACAGGTGCACGCTGGAGAGAAATGAACGTTCCGGGTGAGCAGGAATACAAAACCCGTGGTGTAGCCTACTGCCCACACTGTGACGGTCCTTTATTCAAAGGCAAACGTGTTGCAGTAATTGGTGGTGGTAACTCGGGTGTAGAAGCGGCGATTGACCTGGCAGGTATTGTGGAGCATGTCACCCTGGTAGAGTTTGATACCAAGTTACGTGCCGATCAGGTACTGCAAGACAAATTGAACAGCTTGCCGAACACCACAGTGATCAAAAATGCCTTATCGACTGAAGTGGTCGGTGACGGTGCACAGGTGACGGCGCTGAAATACAAAGACCGTGCTACAGATGAAGAGCACACTGTTGAATTGGCGGGGATCTTCGTACAGATTGGTTTGTTGCCGAATACCGATTTCTTAAAAGCAACAGCGGTTGAATTGTCAAATCGTGGTGAGATCCTGATTAACGAACGCAACGAAACCAATGTGAAAGGTGTATTTGCAGCAGGTGACTGTACTACTGTTCCGTATAAGCAGATCATCATTGCCACAGGTGAAGGCGCGAAAGCATCACTGTCTGCATTTGATTACATCATCCGTTCAGGTCAGTAATCCTTAACAAAACCCTAATAAAGCCCGCTTGAAGCGGGCTTTATTTTTCAATAACTACCTGTTTAGATTAAGTATATTTTATAAGCACTGCGTCCATTCATCTTCTTGCTAATCTTGTCATAAGCATGTCATTAATTTTGATTCTGTATAGATGGTCTGTAACTGTCGATAATCTCGTATTGCAAGCCTGCGAAAGCTCTCCTATGATAGGGTGATAAATCATCTTTCATGATCGAAGAATAAAAAAGGATAACATCCTGGGAGAAGAACAATGCACTACCAATATCAATGTGCCTGCTGCGAAAAAGTAGTGGAATCTACAGAAAAATCATGTCCAGATTGCGGTTCGCATCATATTCGCAGTCCTTTTGGCTTCTGGATTTTGTGTCTGGTGGCCTGTCTTGCTACAGCGATCGTATTTAAAGTGGTACACGTCTATGTGCAATCACAACAACAAGAAGTTCCCGTACAACACTCTATACTCGATGTTTTACAAGAAGAAAATAAAGGCCTTCGTTAATTTTATTTAGCTCTGATTGAGAGACCTGTTCCGAAAAACAGGTCTTTTTTTATGGTGCTTTAATACCAGTATCGCTATACAGAAAAACCGATTCATAGCTGCCAGATTTGATTTACAATAGCAGATCTTGGAATGGGAGATATGCAATGGTTCAGTTAATTAAAAAAGGTGGATTACGCGAGCGTGCCAACCGTAGCCGCAGCTATCAGGGTTCTGAAAATACCGAAACCAGCTTAAGACCCAATCGCTATCAAACAGCGGTTAAAACACAAGAAAATTTAGTGTCTTCTTCACTTATATCCACCGAATCCACTTTGGATGATCATCCAGTTAATTCATCAAAATAAGCGCGTCATACCATAACCATAACGCAAAGAGTAAAAATAGCCCGCCTGAAACGATATCAATATAACTCCCTGAACGCTGATACAGAGCTTTAATTTTCGGCTGTGAAATCAGCAACATGAGTAAAGCGAAAGTGATAAAAGTCTGCAAGGGAATAATCACCGCGAGTTGTGCTTTCAGATATTCCGAGGCTGACGAACTCAGTGCCAGTGAAAATACGCTGCTAAAATAGATCAGCGTTTTAGGATTAGAGAGGTTGGTCCATAGACCCAACATAAAGTAATTTTTGGGTTGTGCCAGTTCATTGGAATCATCTTCGGGCTGATGTTTATTCTTAAAACTGTGCACACCACCCTTGAGCATTGCCCAGCCCATTTTTGCCAGGAATATTCCACCGAGCAGCATCAAGACCTGCTGGACCCATGGAAACTGCTCGATTAAAACAGTAAATCCGGCCAGTGTCAGTACCACCCACACGACAATACCGGCCGAAATACCTGCAATAATTTTCAGGGCATTTTGGCGTGTGGTAGATGCAGCACTTTTGGCGATCAGTAGAATATCAGGGCCAGGACTTAGTTGAGCAACAAAATGCAGAAGGCAGATGGTAAAAAGCAGAGACATTAAAATAGCGTTAAATTATAAAAAATGATTATAACGTTTGTTCAAACTAATGAGAATATTCCAATAAAAAACCGAATCATCAGATTCGGCTTAAATATAACCTTTTGAACTTTGCAGATGGATATCTTATTTTGGATTGATATCTTTCATTTCAATTTTTTTCGCTTCAGGCTTCACTTCACGCGCTTCACCATCAATGATGGTTGAATCACCACGACCTGCTTGCTGGTTTTGCATATCCTGCATTTGACGCATTATCTCGGCAAAGGGGTTCTGGCCTTGCGCACCCCCCATATCGCCCATCATGCCACCCATCATTTTTTCCATCATGGCCTGCTGACGTTTCATCATCGCCTTCATCATGGCAGCTTTAAATACCTGCTGCACGGCTGGAATCAGCATTAATACCGCCAGTACATCGCTAATTAAGCCAGGAAGAAGCAGGAAAAAGCCTGCTAAAATTTTAGGTAAATTTCCTGTTAATGCAGGATCTGCATTCATCTGCCCCATTTGCATTTGCTGCATCTGTGGCATCACACCGGCCGAATATTTACGGATCAGGTTCATACCAATAAAAAATGCAGCGATAAACCAGAAAAATACGTACCACATGCTCCCGACGAGGTCACCCACGCCAATCCAGACAAATACTTCTAGGATTAAGCCTGCAAGGATAATAAGAAATAATTTCATGAAAATTAATCTAATCTCAGTAAAATAAATAATAGGATGATGTAATCAACTGCTTCATCAGGATCAAGCTTTTTTGATACGCTTATGTAACAATATGGGCATTATTCTATTTTTAAAGTGCAGGCATGTCATTAATTATTGGGATTGACCCCGGTTCTCGTTTAACCGGTTACGGAATTATCGAAAAAGACGGCTCCAAACTGACTTTTGTCGATGCCGGTACGATCCGCACAGAAACCACGGAAATGCCTGAACGTTTAAAACGAATTTTTGCCGGTGTAGAGCGGATTGTAAAATTTTATGGCCCGACAGAAGCCGCAGTAGAACAGGTCTTTATGGCACAAAACCCGGACTCTGCCTTGAAACTGGGTCAGGCCCGTGGTGCTGCTGTTGCCGCGCTGGTCAATCTGGATTTAAAAGTTGCTGAATATACGGCGCGCCAGATCAAGCAGTCTGTAGTGGGTTATGGCGCTGCTGATAAAGAGCAGGTACAGATGATGGTGATGAATATTTTAAAACTCAGCATCAAACCGCAACAGGATGCCGCCGATGCACTGGCGGCTGCCATTTGTCATGCACATGCCTCAGGTAGTATGAGTAAAATGGCGGTACTCAATGCTTTGGGCGGCATGGCACGTGGCCGCAGTCGGGTCAGCAGCCGTCGTCGTTAATGTTTAGCACCGTATTTTAAAGCCTTGAATACCTAAGTCGGGTTGCAGATGCTCTGGAATAATTGCTTGTCCGATTGCACAAGCAGGCTCTTTGTCAACTTCGTGCAATCATTTCCTGAAGCGGTGAATCTGCGCCAACAATAACAAGCCTCCACTTCACCACTACTTAAATTTTTCACCTAGCCTTTTAAATCGAGTGCCACAGCCTGCTCAGCAAACCAGTAGCGCTACCCCACACCTCGCACTTGGCCTGAAATTTTCAGCTTGATTGCAGACAGATTAGCCGCCTTGACGATTAACCACCTGATAAATTGCATGTTTCATGTCCTGCGCCTGCAAACCACGTTCGCCGTTTTTGGCCAGTTCATCCCCTGCCAGTGCATGCAGCGTCACAATTTCATGCAAATGAATGGATTGAGCAAATTGTGCCTTTAGACTGGCAATCATCCCGGCCAGCACATCGCCCATACCACCTGTTCCCATGCCCGCATTCCCGGCAGTGCAAATATACAGCTGTTGTTCCAGAATCAAGCTACCTGAGCCTTTCAGCACCCATTGCCCACCATACTTCTGCCTTAAGGCATGAATCGCTTGAATCCGATCTGTTTCAATGTCCAAGGTTTTACAATCAAGTAAAGTTGCCGCTTCACCCGGATGCGGTGTACTGTAAGTTTTAGAATTTAATTGTTGCGGCTGTTTGGCTAAAAACCACAATGCATCTGCATCTAAAACAATGTCTAAGTCTGAATTTCGAATTAAATCAAACCATGCCTGATATTGCTCTTTTGCCCATTGATCACGTCCCATGCCCATACCAAAACAGACTGCATCGACCTGCTGAATTAAGGCTGTGCGCTGCTCTATGTTGAGAGCATTAATATCACGCAGCATAATATTCGGCGCACGAGACAAAATGGCGGTATGGTGTTTCGCATCACAGACAATGGTGACCTTACCTGCTCCGGCAGCAAATGCCGCTTCTGCTGCCATAATCACTGCTCCGCCCATTTCAGCATGCCCCCCCACCACCAGCACATGACCATAACTGCCTTTATGACCAAAGGCTTCACGTTTCGGTAATTTAATCTGCTGTGAGGAAAGTTTGGCAACTGGTTGCAGTTCGGCATCAACTGGAATGGCAGAAATCAGTTCAACCTTAGCGGCATATTCCTTAGCTTGTCCGGTAAACAGTCCTGCCTTTAAGCCCAAAACCGTATACGTAAAATCCGCTTTAACCGCAATAGGCAAAGGCTGACCGGTATTGGCATGCAGTCCACTCGGTATATCAACCGCGATTTTGAGACCTTTCTGGTCATTGATCAATTGGATGATGGATTGCCAGTTCACATCCAGCTCACGATTTAAACCAATGCCAAATAAGGCATCGATATAAGCGTCATATTCATGCTTAAACTGAAAATGCGGCCCTACTTTCAATCCAGCATCCAGCGCTTCTTGCCAAGCTTTGGCCAAGTCCACTGATTGACCCTTTTCAGCCGCATAAATATCTACATCGAAACCGGCCTGTTTTAAATATTTTGCAATCAGATAACCATCACCAGCATTATTGCCCTGACCACAACACACCGCTATTTTCTGTATATTTTTTTCTTTAAATAGCACACTCAGACGCTGTGTGACTGACCAAGCCACCTGCTGCATCAAACCATAGGAACTATTTTGCTGCTGAAACCAACGCTGCTCCCATGCTTGAATACTTTGGCTATGATAAACAGGGCTATGGTAAACTTGTTGCTGCATTTTTTATTCCCTGTCTTTGGTTTATGACAACTCCCGATTCTTACGCACAAATTCAAGTCTATCAACAAGATCCAGCCGAGCTAAAAGCCTGGATTAAAGCGCAGGCGCTAGAATTGGGGTTTTCTGATTGTGTCATTGCCAAACCAGATGCTCAAGCAGAATTAGCGCGCTTACAGGAATATCTGGATCGTGGCTATCATGGCGACATGAAATTTCTGGAAGATAATCTGGAAAAACGTGCCAATCCTGCCTTACTTGTCCCCGGCACGCGCAGCATTATCTGCGTGCGTATGGATTATCTGGTCGAGACTCCAAAGCCACGTTACGTTCCGTATGCACCCAATTCCGCGATTATTGCGCGTTATGCCCGTGGCCGGGATTATCACAAGATCATGCGCGGTCGGCTAAAAACCTTGGCGACAAAAATCCGGGAAAAAGTTGGCGATTTTGAATCACGCCCTTTTGCCGATTCTGCACCCATTTTTGAAAAATCACTGGCTGAAAGTGCTGGCATGGGCTGGACAGGTAAACATACCCTGCTGATTCATAAAAAGTCTGGTTCTTTCTTTGTGCTTGGAGAGCTATTTACTTCTCTGGACCTCCCTTTTGATGCGCCTGCCAGTAAACATTGTGGTTCCTGTACGGCCTGTATCGACATCTGTCCAACTCAGGCCATTGTCGAGCCCTATATGCTGGATGCACGGCGATGTATAGCTTACTTAACCATTGAATATAAAGGTATTATTCCAGAGGATTTGCGCCGCGGAATTGGTAACCGGGTTTTTGGTTGTGACGATTGCCAGCTAATTTGTCCTTGGAACAGTTTTGCCCAAATCACCCCGGTAGAAGATTTTCATCCACGACATGGTCTGGATCAGGTCAGCTTGCTAGATTTATGGCAATGGGATGAAACCACCTTTTTAAGTGCGACCGAAGGCAGTCCAATGCGCCGTACAGGTTATCAAAGCTTCATGCGCAATATCGCAATTGGTCTGGGCAATGCACCTTTTGATGAAAAGATTGTTTACGCTTTACAACATCAACGGGCATTACATGACGAAATTGTGCAGGTGCATATTGATTGGGCGATTCAGGAACAGTTGACCAAAACAGCATAAATTTTCAATTTATTACTTCGGCTCACTCGATCTCTTATAAGGCTTACACAATATTTGATCACTTTATGTCATAAAGAAAGAGATGAAAAAATGACGAGAGGGATTGAAGATGCAAGAGCAAGATAAAAAACAGCAACAGCACGAACAGCTAGATCAGCTTAAACAGCAGAAGCAACAACAGCAGCAGCCCCAACATGGGCCAATCGATTCTCCTAAGAACAATCAGCATGAGCAGGATGAACGAGTGTTGAACAAGCAGCATCGTGACGATCTGCAAAATCAAAATATTCATGGGGGTCATCGTGAATAAAAAATTTCAGGATTGAATATAATGACAAAGTCCACCCCGTGTGGGCTTTGTTTGTTATAGAAGGTCATATTTTGCTAGTGAGGCAGACACACATTTTTATTAAGATGAGGTGAATGATAAATAAGCACAAACAAGGACAGATATATGAACACGAGTAATGCAGTACGCAATGATTGGTCACGTGAAGAAATACAGGCACTGTATCAGCAGCCTTTAATGGATTTATTGTTTCAGGCGCAACAGGTTCATCGTGAGCACTTCACTGCCAATACAGTTCAGGTCAGCACCCTCCTCTCGATCAAAACAGGCAAATGCCCTGAAGACTGCAAATACTGTTCACAATCTGCGCATTATGATTCCAAGCTAGAAGCTGAAAAACGTATCGCGGTCGATAAAGTCATTCAGGAGGCTAAACAGGCACTGGCTTCTGGAAGCTCTCGTTTCTGTATGGGCGCTGCATGGCGTAACCCGCATGAGCGCGATATGCCTTATGTTCTGGAAATGGTGCAGGAAGTTAAAGCACTCGGTCTGGAAACCTGTATGACACTGGGCATGTTGAATGCATCCCAAGCAGAACGTTTGAAAGATGCCGGTCTGGATTACTACAACCACAATCTGGATACTTCTCGTGAATATTATTCACATATTATCAGTACCCGAAGCTTTGATGACCGTCTCGATACTTTGGATTATGTGCGTCAAGCCGGTTTAAAAGTATGTAGTGGCGGTATTGTCGGACTGGGCGAAAGCCGTAATGACCGGATTGGTTTATTATATGAACTTGCCACGCTGGTCATTCACCCTGAATCTGTCCCGATCAATATGCTGGTTCCAATTGAAGGCACACCAATGGCAGATGTAGAAAAACTGGATGTTATTGAATGGATTCGTACCATTGCAGTGGCGCGCCTCTTGATGCCAAAAAGCTACATCCGCCTCTCTGCGGGCCGTGAATCGTTAACCGATTCAGATCAGGCTCTGGCATTTATGGCCGGTGCCAATTCCATTTTCTCGGGTGAAAAACTTTTGACCACCCCAAATACTGCCCAAGGTCGTGACCAAAAGCTATTTGAGAAATTAGGTCTGGTTGCAGAGCAGCCTAAACCAAGTGTACGTGCATTGGCGACCGATGCTATGGCAGGCTAAGCAATATAGGAGTGAATTAAGTCGCTGAAAAGTTATGTGCAGTAATCAGTATGCCATAGCGGGCATTCAGATAATCTCCAACTCTGATTTGATCCATTCCATTGGCATGATGCACCACCAACTCCTGAGTGATTGCATCATAGCTAAAAGACTCATAACTGTCTTGATGCAGACTAAGCCAATGCAGCGTATCTGCCAGATTGCTGTTTACGATATAGGTATCTGCATGAAAATTTTTGCTCATATGCCCGATCATCAGCTTGGAATTTCACTCTAATTTTAACGGAAATTAGCCAAGTATAAGCATAAAAAAAGTGAGCCCTCGCTCACTTTTTTTGTAAAACATCAGTCCTTATTGATCCCACACTTACGACACTCCCTGTGTTCCCCGATTTCCTGCATTTGCTCGTACTCATAGATATGCAAGCAAAATAATTTTCTTAATAGCTGAAGCATCTTGAAACTCCTGTTTAATCATTTTTTTAATACGCTTCTTAAGATATTCCTTCCTGAAACATCATGATTTCTGACTAAAAAATCATCTCTTATTTATTAGCATAATTTTCTCAGTTGTAAAATGCATTTCATCTACTTTTCATCTTATTTCCTGATATTTTTTGAAGTGCATCACAGTCCATTCATAAATATAAACTTTTTTCCTGAAGTAAAATTCTTCTAGATAAAAAATCCTTAAAAATGACTCATAGAATTTATCTATTGAAGCCAGACCTCTTTTTTATAAGTTGATTCAAATATTGCCTAATTTTTATTTAAGTGTAATAGTTAAATTATCGTCAATGGTAAAATCATAAGCATTACGACAATACGAAATTAGTTTTTCAAATCGATTGAATATCTATTCATTTAATTGTTTTTATTGAAAAAATCCTTTCCACTCCGAAGCAGGTATGTCTTTGAATAGACGATAACAAAATACTGGCAATATATGCTTTTCTATCGACTGATACTCTTTCTTATAAGTTTTATCAGTTCATACAGCTTGCTTTGTCTTCATCCATTTAATTAGTAAATTACCAAACAATAGGTTCTCTTTTTGTTGAGCTTCCAATAACTTCTCATTTTTAGTTTTTAAAATAATTTCACCATTTTGATATTTAATCGCCAATGATCGTGCTTCTTTGACTGAGATTACGGGGTAACTTCCTAACCCAAGCCATGTCCACTTACCAACTGTACTCTTAAATCTTAACTGCCATGACTTTTTACCTGTTACACCAACTTTTAAATACAGACCTGAAACATCGGAAACTCTGTACTCAGATTCTTGTGCTTTTAACGCTGCATATTGGGTATCTGTGAGTAATTTAGATTTAGCCATAAAATTTTGATTTTCCTAGATTAAACTAGGCTCCTGTATCCTGAGTTCTATTTTTTATACAGGATACAAGCCAGGATACAAATAGGGTGTTTTTATACGAGTACACCTGAGTATTCTTAAGACATTAAAAAACCCTTAACTCTTTTAGAATTAAGGGTTTAAGTATGTATTTTACTATATAAATACATGAATTTGGTGGGCCCAGACAGACTTGAACTGTCGACCAACGGATTATGAGTCCGCTGCTCTAACCAACTGAGCTATAGGCCCTACATGCTGAAAACTTTATTTATCAATAAGTTCAAGCGTCATGAATACTAGCTAAGATTTTTTTGAAAGACAAGTACTTTTATAACCACTTGAACACTTAGGCAGCAATCATCATGACTTGATTCGAAAGAAATTCTAGTTCTTTAATACTTCAGTCTAAAGACATGCAGAAAAATGGGTATATACAGATCAATTTAAGGCAGCCTAGCCTGAAATATTGACGTCAACCTCATAGAATAAGACATACATTTGATAGATTTGACGTCTCAGTATATTTATAAAGTATCAAAAAATATTTGATAAAATATTAAAAATGATGGAAAAGTATATGAGCTGCAGAATAAAGAAAAATTAGAATTGAGACTTCATTTCTTTTTCTTTACGCAAATCCTGCTTAATTTCGATGAAAGACCATACAATTATAAGCACTAAAATCAATAAAGAGACTACAAAGGCTGTAATGTATGTCATAGTTTTCAATCTCAGAGTAGAAAGAACAACAAAATAGAAAGGATTAATACCCCTTCTCTTCTTCGACAAAAGTCTAATAACTAAGTCTTGCTCTGGATAGTCATTTTTTCACCATTTTAAGACTTTTTTTATATCTAATAATACTTTTTTAATATCAAAATTTTTTATTTATACATTTTAGCTCTTAATATTTCAGTTTAAAAAGATCAAGAAATTATAGATTTCTACATTATTTACACGTTTTATTTGCCAGCCTATTGACTGAATGGCCGAACAAGAAGAAATTATGCAATTCTCCACATATGGCTTTTACTTAATCTGTGCTTATGCTAAATAAATTCATTGGCGAATCTGCATTTAAACTTGCGGGTTGGCAATATCATGTCGAACCAGATGTACTCGAAGACAAACAGGTCATTATTGGCTTTGAACATACTTCAATGATGGATGCAGTGCTGTCGATTGCCCTCTTCCAGATTTATGATCTTAAAATTCATACCTTGATCAAAAAAGAACTATTTAAAGGACCTTTCAAACCGCTATTAAAAGCTGTCGGCGGTATTCCTGTTGACCGCAAGGCCAATAAAGATATCGTGACCCAGATGGTGGAGCATTTTCAGAATAATGAAAAGTTTAATCTGGTGATTGCACCAGAAGCGACACGTGCCAAGCAAGGTGAAGCACGTAAACCGATCCGTACCGGCTTCTGGCATATTGCCAAAGCTGCCAATGTGCCGATTGTGTTGCTATATGCCAATTCCAGAACCAAACAAGGTGGCATTTTAGGCAAGATTTATCCAACAGATCTGGCTCAAGATCTGGCCTTAATCAAACAGCTCTATAAAGATAAAGTGGATCTGGATATTGTCATTCCGGAATAAGCTCAGTAACAGTGCTCGACATGAACAGATACACTGCTGTTCATGTCCTCCTAAAGCATTTGTATAAATTTGAAAATAAAATCAAAAACTGCACTATAGCATTCCCCTTTTCTATCAATTTAATACAATTTTTTTGTTTTATCCTGAAATCTCAAATCCAGACACTTTTTTTTAAAAAAAAGCTTATGGTAGAATTTCGGCATTCTGATAGGCATACAGCCAATCTACAAGGAGCAAAGTTCGCATGGCGGGTCATTCCAAGTGGGCCAATATTAAGCATCGTAAAGCAAAACAAGATGCGAGTCGTGGTAAGCTTTTTACCAAATATATTCGTGAATTAACCACTGCGGCAAAACTCGGTGGTCCAGATGCAGGTAGCAACCCTCGTCTGCGTGCGGTGGTTGAAAAAGCATTATCTGTAAATATGACACGTGATGTGATCAACCGTGCCATTCAACGTGGTGCGGGTGGCGAAGATAACGACGACCTGAAAGAAGTGACCTATGAAGGTTATGGTGTAGGTGGTGTTGCTGTTCTGGTAGAGACCATGACAGACAACCTGAATCGTACTGTTCCTGATGTTCGCCATTGCTTCTCAAAAACCAATGGTAACTTAGGTACTGCCGGTTCAGTGGCTTATCTGTTTACCAAACGTGGCGAGATCACTTTTGAAGATGTTTCTTTAGAAGATCAAATCATGGAAGTAGCTTTGGAAGCAGGCGCGGAAGATATTGAAATTGCTGAAGATGAAATTCTGGTAATTACCACGCCTGAAAGCTTTGGTGATGTACAGGATGCGCTCACTGCAGCAGGTCTGAAGTCTGACAATGCTGAAGTGGTGATGAGCCCTTCAACCAAAGCTGAAATTACAGATGTTGATCAAGCCAAAATGATTCTGAAAATGATCGATATGTTTGAAGATTTAGATGATGTTCAAAACGTATATACCAACGTAGAGTTTACCGATGAAGTGATGGCGCAATTAGACGCTTAAGCTTGATCAAAACTAAAAACGCACCCTTGGGTGCGTTTTTTTATGGCTGTCTGCTACTCTCGCATAGGATCAAACTTTATTGAGTAGTCCGCTACAGTTAAAGACATTATATTCTTTAATGACAAAGCTCGAATGCAGTGCAACCACATGCTCAATTTTCCCGATACGCTTGAGTAAAATTTCACTATAATTTTCCATATCTCGCGCCACCACTTCGACAATAAAATCCGCAGACTGGCCGGTGACCAAAAAGGCATTAATCACTTCGGGAATACTTTCCAGTTCTTCCAGAAATTTAGCAAAAGTATCACTATCATGTTTACTTAGCGACACCTGTAACAGTACATGCAGCGTGAAACCTAATTTCTGATAATTAATTTCACGCTTTAAGCCACTGATAATATTGTGATCGATCAAGTGTTTGATCCGGCGATGGACTGAACTCACAGATAAATTTACCCGCTCAGACAGTTCATTCAGATTGACATCCTCATGGGTCAATATTTCTAGAATATGTTTATCGAAACGATCCAGTTCCATTTTTATACTCTTTCTTAATAATCAATAAAAATAGCAAAATATTGCGCTCTCCCTGTTATACAATATTTATTTATTTTTCACAAAGTTTTCATATTCTGAAAATATTTTCCAAATCTTCTGCCATTTTATAAAGTAACTTTCAATCCTGAACCAGATAACCGTTAATCATATAATTCTAAAAAATGACCAATGGTAATTTCTATTAATTATTTATTTTTTAATAGTTTAAGTTTAATTAGTCCAGCAAAATATAAGCCAGACCTTCAAGTACCCGCACAGTTCAGCCACTTATCTTTTACAAGTGTATAGAAATAGATTAAAACAAAGCCGCACTAAAAATAAAAATAGCATTTTTCAAAAAATATTAAATAAGGAATGCTCATGGCTTCTAAAATTTTAAGTTTGATTAAAACCAAGGTGAGTCCTGTCTTAACGGCTGAAACACAAACTAAAAGCCTGTTAGGTGGCTTATTCGCTGGAACAGCCTCAGGTACGCTTAGCAATCTCATTGGCAGTCTAAACGGCTCTAATTCACAACCTTCCGTGAGCTCATTATTAAACAGCCTTCTCTCTGGACATAGTCTGAACAGCGCAAATCTGAGCAATTTATTAATTCAGTTGTCTGGTTCAAATGCTTCGAAGTTAGATATTCAGAGTCTGATCAGCAGCTTAACCCAATCCAATGGGGGCAGTTTTAATATTGGCCAGATCACCAATTTGTTGAATGGCCTAATGGCGAACAATAGCAGCAATCTGGATATTGGTGCTATTTCCAAACTCGTCGGCGGTCTCATCGGCGGTAATGGCGAGATTGATATTGCACAAATCGTTCAGCTGGTTGGTGGTCTGATTGGTGGGTCTGGTGCACTGGGTGATATCGACATCGGCGCGATTGCAGATCTGATCGGCGGTTTAATCGGCGGCAATACAGGCAATGATTTTGATATCGGTGCTATCACAGATTTAATTAGCGGTTTTGTCGGTGAGAATGCAGCGGGGGATTTTGATCTCGATGGCTTTACCGATTTACTCAGCGGCCTGATCGCGAATGGCTCAAATGGCATAGATTTAGGAGGATTATTGGGTAATCTCAATCTAGATAGTGATCTGGATCTGGGTACTCTGATCGAAGGAATTTCCTCTGCTTCAAACGGGTTTGATCTAGGTAGCATTGCCGGAGGCATTGGGCAATTGATTGATAATAGCTCTTCGATTGAATTACCTGATCCAGGTGATCTGGTCCAAGATGTGGGTGCCACAGATTCCAATATTGACTTGTCTGCTATTCTGCCTGACACTCAAGATACGATTCAGAATATCAGCAGTGGTGGTGGTTCATCCAGGTTTGATTTTGGTTCACTGTTCAATCACTTTAGTAAAAATATTGATATCGACCCAAATAATCCTTGGGGTTAATCATCATCTCATTAAAAACGCGCAAATGCGCGTTTTTAATTTTAGGATTTGCCTTGAAGCTTATACACCACGCCAGTCTACTCGCGCATTGCGTTCGGTTCGGTAAATACGACAAATATATTCACCCAGAGGCAACGCATTTAAATGCTGCTGATAATCACGATATTCTTCGGACAAGGTTTCAAAATTTTCTTTTTCCCACGGCGTCCCCGGAATCGCCAATAATGGAGCAAGCATAGAACAGACAGCAATATCCGCCAGACCTAAACGATTTCCGACAAAATAATATCCACCTTGACTAACCAGCATCTGATTGAGTTGCTGTACAGTGACATCAATATGCTGTTTGGATTCCGCCACGGTTTCCTCATTCAATGCATAACCCTTGGCGACCATCGCTTTTAATAAAGGTTTAGAAAATTTTTCAAACTGGCGCAAATAGCCCTGCTCACCAATTAAAATATCGAGAGATTCATGATCGGAAGTCAGCGCTTGAGAGAGCATCCAGCGGCGGACATGACGACCCAGCTCCAGAGTAATTTCATTAATTTCTAAGGCTTTATTTCGAAAATGTCCTTCAACATACAATAAACGATGTTCTGGATAAGTATCATCCAGATAAAGCGCAATCTGGGTTGAATCTGCAATCCATTTGTCCTGATCGCGCAAAATAGGCAGACGATTCTGTCCTGTTTTCAGTCGGGCAAAAGCCCGATGTACGCCGGGAATCAGGTTGTGAGCAACATAGTACAGCTCTTTATGGTCCAGCATCCAACGTGCTTTTTCGCAAAAGTGAGATAAAGGAAACTGGTATAAAGTTCGCATGCATGCTCCATGTTTATCGTTATTGGATCAGGGCGTATAGGCCGCTGTTTTATTCAGATACTTTAGTCACTCAATTTTAGAAAAACAATGTGATTTTTATCCAAAAGTACAATACTGGCTGATTATTCCTCTATATTCGGCGGACTCATAACAAATCCGGGAAAGCTTAGCGGAGCTTTTAAGTTATAAGAAGCATTTGATTGCAATAAACCACAAGTGCATGACCTGACTTTAGCCGTGCTTTCATGTAAAATCGGGGGCAATTTTTATATAACGCTTTTGTGAGTTATTTCATGGGTTTTAATTGCGGTATTGTCGGCTTGCCGAACGTTGGCAAATCTACACTTTTCAATGCTTTAACCAAAGCTGCTATTGCTGCAGAAAACTTCCCGTTCTGTACCATTGAACCAAATACCGGCATCGTGCCTGTTCCTGACCCACGTTTAGACAAATTGACAGCAATTGTTAAACCGCAGCGCGTGATTCCAACGTCTATGGAATTTGTGGACATCGCAGGTCTGGTCGCTGGTGCTTCTAAAGGTGAAGGCTTAGGTAACCAGTTCCTGGCCAACATCCGCGAAACTGATGCAATCGCTCACGTGGTACGTTGTTTTGAAGATGAAAACGTCATTCATGTGAATGGTCGTATTGATCCACTGGATGATATCGCCACGATTAATACAGAACTCGCGCTTGCAGATCTCGACGCGGTGGCGAAAGCGATTACCCGTTTGACTAAATCTGCCAAAGGTGGTGACAAAGAAGCAATTGCTACTAAAGCAGTATTGGAAAAAATCCAGCCTTTACTCGATGAAGGCAAACCGGCTCGCGCAGCGGATCTGGATGATGACGAACGTAAACTGGTACGTGGCTTTGGCTTAATGACGCTTAAACCAACCATGTATATTGCCAACGTTGCTGAAGATGGTTTTGAAAATAACCCGCATTTAGATGCAGTCAGAAAATTAGCCGCTGAAGAAAATGCAATTGTGGTTCCACTTTGCAACCAGATTGAAGCTGAAATTTCATTGCTTGAAGATGAAGACCGTGCTGAATTCCTTGAAGCAATGGGCATGGAAGAACCGGGTTTAAACGTGGTCATTCGTGCAGGTTATTCACTACTTGGCTTACAAACTTACTTCACCGCAGGTGTACAAGAGGTTCGTGCCTGGACTGTGAAAATTGGTGCAACTGCACCTCAAGCCGCTGGTGTAATTCATACCGACTTTGAAAAAGGCTTTATCCGTGCAGAATGTATTGCTTATGATGATTTCGTGCAGTACAACGGCGAAGCGGGTGCAAAAGAAGCCGGTAAATGGCGTCTAGAAGGTAAAACCTATATCGTTCAGGATGGCGACGTTTTACATTTCCGTTTTAACGTCTAAGTATTTGCTGTGTGAAAAAGCCCCTTCTGGGGCTTTTTTATTACCTAGGAAATAAGATGACCGAGCGTAGAAAACTTACAGGCAACGCATAATTCACACATATTAACAATAATGATAATTATTCTCATATAAGAATATTAAATTCAGGCGTATGTTAAATCTAATGAAAAATAACATGACTTCATTCTAGCAAAGGAATCCTGACCATGAGCTATACCCTGCCTGTACTGCCATATCCCTATGATGCCCTAGAGCCTCATATCGATAGCAAGACCATGGAAATTCATCATAGTAAGCATCATCAAACTTATATTAATAATATCAATGCAGGGATCGCAGGAACCGAATGGGAAGATTTATCGGTCGAAGCTTTAATTAGCAAATTCAATGAAGTACCGCAGCAATTAAAACAGAACGTGATCAATAATGCCGGTGGACATGCCAATCATTCCCTGTTCTGGACAGTCATGAGTCCAGACGGTGGCGGCCATCCAGAAGCTGAAATTGCAAAGGCCATTGAACATGAATTAGGCGGATTCGAGGCATTTAAAGACACCTTTACCCAGGCAGCACTGAGCCGTTTTGGTAGCGGTTGGGCCTGGCTGAGTGTTGCGCCAGATCAAACACTTATTGTAGAAAGCAGCGTCAATCAGGACTCTCCACTGATGTATGGCAATATTCCCATTTTAGGTCTGGATGTCTGGGAACATGCCTATTATTTGCACTATCAAAACCGTCGTCCGGAATATATCTCGGCTTTTTTCAATGTCGTGAACTGGCAAGAAGTGAATCGTCGTTATCTGGAAGCATTGAACACGCTTTAGCTTTAAATATTTAAGGAGATCGACCATGTCTACACCTATTCTGATTAAGCGCATAATTGGCAGCACACTCCTGATCTGTGGTGTATTTGTGATTTTATTAGAACATGTGTGGATACCCTCTTTTTAGAGTCTTGCTGTTGTCTCATCCTAAAAAAGCCAGTCTGAATGACTGGCTTTTATGCTTATAACTAAATGGCTAAAGGTTTATTACATATTGGCAATCGCAGTGCCTTTTTGTTTGGGATCAGTATTTCCCAATTCAGGATTATCAATCGCATTCTGACATTGCAGTTTATCCCGCTCATAATCCGCCTGCTTTTGTTCCAGACTGCTGCCATTGTCGATCACGGTACGCGCCCAGATTTCCAGACTGGTTAAGGCTTTACGACACAGAGCATATTTACCTTCAGTCACCGAATCGGTCATTTTGACATTAATACGCCAGTCTGTGCTCAGCTTACGTGCCGGTTGACGCACCTGGGTTTCCAGCTGATCCACTTCTTTATGATAAACCAGTGGATCGACTTTATTGATCAGTTGCCATGCCGCATTGGCATAGGTGGTCGCATCATTCGTCAGTTTAGGTGCCGGTTTAATTTCTGGCTTATCAGTCGATTGACTGTCATTCCCACACGCTTGTAACAACAATGCAGTGCTCATTAAAGCAGCTGTCAGCATCGTACGTGTCTTGAACATCCACATATCAGGCTCGCCAATTTAAACATTTCGGCACTATGCTATTAAATTCACGTAGAATACACAATCTTCATTTGACCCATCGTTCAACTCTCCTTCAAGGTGTGTCGTGTCTGAACAGAATCAACTCGCTACGCAACCTGCTGGCTTCTGGCAAGGTGCAAAAGATAGCCAAGCGATCATCTTCACTTATTTACCAGTGTCGTTTGCTTTTGGCGTTTCAGCCACTCAGTTTGGCTTTACGGCTTGGGAAGCGCTGTTTCTTTCCTGCTCGATGTATGCAGGTGCCAGCCAGTTCCTTGTGGTCGCACTTTTAGGCAGTGGCACATCTATCTGGATGACGGCATTAACGGTGATTGCCCTAGACATTCGGCATTTGCTCTATGGCCCTGCGCTGCAAAACCTGATTCAAGACCGGCTGAATTTAAAGAAAACCGCGATCTGGTCTTGGGGTCTGACCGATGAGGTTTTTGCTTCCGGCATGATCAAGCTCTCGCAACGGCGTCAGGAATGGTCTGAATCCTGGATGCTGGGTTTAAGCCTGTTTAGCTGGATGTCCTGGGCATTGGGATCTTTTCTCGGTGGTTTATTTGCCGATCAGGTCAGCAATCTGCCGCAATTCTTGCAAGCGGCTCTAGACTTCCTATTACCTGCGCTGTTCCTGAGTTTCCTATTGGCTGCTTTTGAGAAGAAACATACTTTTGTTGTGGCTGTCACCATTCTGGTTTCTGCTGTGGCCTGTTACTTTATTGATCTGTCTGCCGCGATTTTCATTGGTATCAGTTCCGGTATTTTTGCCGGCCTGTTCAAGCACTATATCTTAAAACAGCCAGATCCTGAACACGCAGGAGATCAAGCATGAATCTAGAGATTATTCTGGTCGGCATTGTCGTCGGGATCGCCAATTTCGTCTCACGCTTCGGGCCTTTTTTTGTGATTCAGAAATTTCAGCAAGGCTCACAAAAACGCGGAGCATTGTGGCTAAAAATTGCCTTGGGTTCAATCGGCATTGCGGCAATCAGCTCCATGCTGGTAGTTGCTACCTTACCGCCATTATTAGAAACACCGAATAAAAGTATTGCGATGCTGGTCGGATTTATCGTACTCACTGCGCTTTATTTTAAATTCAAACGCATCGTGATGGCGACCCTGACCGCAGCACTGACCTATGGTCTGGTTTATACTTATGTGCCGATGACGTTTTAAGCTTAAACTGACTGATCAATCAAGATAAAGACTTATGCTATATGGAATAGCATAGGTCTTTATTATATAAAAATAATTAGCTGATCCCTATCATTTTTCCTGAAAGAAAAAGCTAAAATAAAATCATTTCCATATCCTTTTATACTTTTTTAATACTCGACCAGTTGTAGATAGAAAAAAGCTATTGCCAAAACAGGATATACCGTCTTCAAATCAGTCTGACAGATCAGTGAAATGACGATTACGCCTTACTTACATCCAGAAAAACTTTATAAATAAAACTGTTGGACAATATCACAATTTTGTATGAATCTTGGCTTAACTGCCGGCTCAGTTCTGCTATGCTAAAAGTCCATAAAATCAAGCATGGATGACACACATGAGCGTGACTATTGGTACTCCCCTGCAAGCTTCTGCCTATAAAGTTCTATTATTGGGTTCTGGTGAACTGGGCAAGGAAGTGGTGATTTCACTACAACGTCTTGGGGTCGAAGTTCATGCTGCTGACCGTTATGAGCATGCACCTGCCATGCAAGTCGCGCATTATTCCTATACCTTGAATATGGCCGATGCTGAAGAATTAAAACAATTGATCCATCAAATCCAGCCACATTTAATCGTTCCTGAAATTGAAGCCATTGCCACACAAGTACTGGTTGACGTTGAAGAACAAAATATTGCAACCGTCATTCCTTCGGCTAAAGCGGTCAATCTGACCATGAACCGCGAAGGCATTCGCCGTCTGGCCGCAGAAGAACTGGGGCTGCCAACTTCAGCGTACCGATTTGCTGACAGTTTAGAGTCCTTCCGTGCTGCCTGTGATGATGTCGGCTATCCAAACTTTGTCAAGCCGGTCATGTCCTCTTCTGGCAAAGGCCAGTCTCGGGTAAAAAGCTTTGCAGAGGTAGACGCGGCTTGGGAATATGCGCAAACTGGTGGACGCGTCAATCAGGGTACGGTGATTGTCGAATCGCAAATTGACTTTGATTTTGAAATTACCTTATTGACTGTTCGTGCAAAAAATCCGGCAACCGGCGAGATCGAAACCTCTTATTGCGATCCGATCGGACATCGTCAGGACTCGGGCGATTATGTCGAAAGCTGGCAACCTCAGCCGATGACTCCAGCAGCGCTAGAGGAATCTAAGCGCATTGCCCACAAAGTCACCACAGCACTGGGTGGTTGCGGAATCTTTGGTGTAGAACTCTTTGTCAAAGGCGACCAAGTATGGTTTAGTGAGGTTTCTCCTCGTCCACACGATACCGGACTGGTAACACTTGCCTCTCAATTCCAAAGCGAATTTGAATTGCATGCACGTGCGATTTTAGGCCTGCCGGTCAATACCACACGGCATAGTGTGGCTGCCAGCGCGGTGATTTATGCCGGGGTAGATGATCGTAATCTTTCATTTTCTGGCCTGAATCTTGCTTTAGCAGACGGCAATACTGATTTGCGCCTGTTTGGCAAACCTGAAGGCTTCGAACGGCGTCGCATGGGTGTTGCGACTGCACGTGCTGAAAGCATTGAACAGGCACGCGAACTGGCACTTCAGGTCGCAAATCAAGTTAGCATTAATCAAAACTAAGCTGAAATACCAACGGACCACTGTTCATGATCAATACCTTACCTCTGCTGAATTACATTAAAAGTAACCATGACATTAAAGCCATCAATCAATGGCGTAGTGATGTCGAAAATCAGCTACAGGAGAGTTTTGAAAATGGACAGTCGATTCGGGATATTATTCTGGCACGTTCCAATCTGATTGATGAAGCACTGCAATTTCTCTGGAAATACGCCGAACTGGATCAAACAGATTTGGCCCTGTTTGCTGTCGGAGGTTATGGTCGCCGTGAAATGCTGCCTTATTCTGATGTCGACCTCATGATCCTGTCAGAAGACGAGATTAGTCCAGAGCAGGAACAGCTGATTTCTACCTTCATTTCATTACTCTGGGATGTCGGTAATTTCAAACCGGGGATCAGCGTGCGTACCATCAATGACTGTGTCAGTCAGGCCAGTAGTGATCTCACCGTTGCCACTACGCTAATCGAAGCACGCCTGATTATTGGCAATGAGAACCTGTGCAAATGGCCACGGCGCATCGTGTCACGCACCTGGACCGATAAAACCTTCTTTGATGCCAAAATGGATGAGCAGCATAAACGCTATGCTCAGCACAACAATACCGAAAGCAATCTGGAACCGGATATTAAAAATGCGCCGGGCGGTATCCGCGACATCAACCAGATCGGCTGGATTGCCAAACGACATTTCCGCGTCAACCGGATTTATGATCTGGTACATCTGGGTTTTATTTCTGAATTTGAACTCGGTGTGCTCGAAGAAGCTGAAAGTTTTCTCTGGGAAATTCGCCATCATCTGCACCGCCTGACCAAGCGCGATGAAAACCGCTTACTGTTCGATTATCAGCGTGATATTGCGGCTAAATTCGGCTATGTGCGTGATGAGGCGCATCATCCGAACTATCCAATTGAACAGTTTATGAAGCGCTATTATCGCAGCGCACAGCAAGTCTCTACACTCAATGAAATGCTGCTGGCCTACTTCAATGAATCTGTGATTACCCCACGTTTACCGCAATATGAACGCCAGATTGAGGAAATTAATGAAAATTTCAAACTGGTCGATGGCAAGTTAGCAGTTCAGCATCACAAGATTTTCTCGGAAAATCCAAGCGCGATTCTGGAAATTTTCTATCTGCTGGCCAATCGTCCTGAAATTCAGGGCATTCGTGCGCGTACCTTACGCCTGCTGACCTTGGCAGGAAAACGCATTGATCAGGATTTTCGTGATAATCCGGTGCATCAGGCGCTGTTTATGGCGATTATCCGCTCACCGCATCGACTCTACGACACCCTGGTGACGATGAAGCGTTATGGCGTACTGGGTAATTACATCCCGGCCTTTGGGCAGATTCTGGGCCTGATGCAATATGACCTGTTCCATATCTATACGGTCGATGCACATACCTTATTGTTGCTACGCAATTTAAATCGCTTTAAAGCACCTGAATTTGCCAAGGAATTTCCTGTGGTCAGTTCAGTGTTCCAGCGCCTGACCCGTCGTGACATTGTATATCTGGCAGCTCTTTTTCATGATATTGCCAAAGGTCGTGGCGGTGATCATAGTGAGCTTGGAGCAGCCGATGCCATTAAATTCTGCCGTAGCCATGGCTTTACCGAACGCGAAAGTAATCTGGTGGCCTGGCTGATCCAGAATCATCTGGTGATGTCTGTGACTGCGCAGAAAAAAGATATTTCCGACCCGGATGTGGTCAAAGAATTCGCAGAAAAAATGGGCGATATGGAGCATCTGGACTATCTGTATACCCTGACAGTTGCGGATATCAATGCCACCAATCCCAAGCTCTGGAATACCTGGCGCGCATCCTTGATGCGTCAACTCTATACGCAGGCGCGTGATGTGATCCGTTCTGGTCTTGGCCGTCCGGTCGATTATCAGATGCTGATTGAAGACACCAAGTTTGAAGCCAGTGAACGTCTGGTCGAGCATTTCTCGCTCTATGATGTTGAAAAAGTCTGGCAGGAACTGGGTGATGATTATTTCCTGAAAGAAACCGCGGATGAAATTGCCTGGCATACCCGCGCCATTTTACAACATGGCGATAATCCTGCGCCTTTGGTGCTGATGCGGGCGCATCGAAAATATGCTCAGGATGCAGTACAGATCTTTATTTATACTCAGGATAAACCGAATCTGTTTGCGACCACCGTTGCCATTCTGGATCGTATGAATCTGGATGTTCAAGATGCGCGGATTATTACCGCGACCAAAGCTTTTAGTCTGGATACCTATGTGGTGCTGGATCGCTTTGGTACCTTACTCACCGACCCTGAACGGGAAGCCACCGTCATTGAAGCCCTGAAAGACGCTTTGAGCCATTCAGATGAATATCCGGGTCTGATGCAACGCCGCATTCCGCGTCAACTCCGTCATTTCGATATTGAAAATACAGTCGATATTACGATGAATGCGGCTCTGGATCAGAATATGGTCGAAATTGCGACTCTGGATCATCCTGGTTTACTTGCCAAAATTGGCGGTTTATTTATGATGCAAGGGCTGGATATCCACTCTGCCAAAATTGCCACACTTGGCGAACGTGCTGAAGATATTTTCTTTGTCACCAAAAAAAATGGCATCCCGATGAGCCCGACTGAGTCTCAAGAATTTGCAGCTGCACTCAAAGCTGCCCTGGATGAGGCTTCACATCAGGTCAGCGGTCAACACTAACACTCTGCTCGGTAACACATTTCATGAACTCTAGCTTGTCTTTATTGCACCCTTATCCCTTTGAAAAGTTAAATCGGCTTTTTGCGGATATCCAGCCTGCAAATATGCCATTAATTCCCCTGTCGATTGGCGAACCAAAGCATCCTGCACCGGAGTTTGTGAAACAGGCGATTATTGATAACTTTAAACATTTATCGACTTATCCCAACAGTAAAGGTCTTCCCGAACTACGTGAAAGTATTGCCAACTGGTTAAGCCGCCGCTTTAAGCTGAATAGCATCAGTGCAGACAGCAATATCCTGCCCGTTTCCGGTACACGTGAAGCAATTTTCTCTTTTGTACAAGCCTTGGTGAACCGAGAAGAGGCACCTTATGTGGTGATGCCGAACCCGTTCTACCAGATTTATGAAGGTGCGACGCTGCTCGCAGGTGCCAAACCTTATTTCATCAACTGTACTGAGGAAAATAATTACCTCGGTGACTTTGATGCCGTTCCGGCAGAAGTCTGGGAAAAAACCGCATTATTATTTGTCTGCACGCCGGGCAATCCAACGGGTGCGGTGCTGTCTAAAGAACAGTTTAAAAAGCTGATTGCGCTGTCAGATCAATACAACTTTGTCATTGCTTCAGATGAATGCTATTCGGAATTGTGGTTTGATCAGGCACCCGCGGGTTTACTGGAAGTCTGTGCTGAAATCGGTCGTGATGACTATAAAAACTGTGTGGTATTCCACTCGCTGTCTAAACGTTCCAACCTGCCGGGCATGCGTTCAGGTTTTGTCGCCGGTGACGCAACTTTACTAAAACCGTATTTGCAGTATCGTACTTATCACGGTGCAGCGATGCCGGTACAGCACCAACTGGCTTCTATTGCTGCCTGGAACGATGAAGCCCATGTGGAAGACAACCGGGTGCAATACCGCGCCAAATTTGATTTGTTCCAGCAAGAACTCGGTCACCTGCTGCCACTGAAAAAACCGGATGCCGGTTTCTACTACTGGCTCAAAGTCGACAATGATGAAGCCTTTGCCAAAATGCTGATGGAAAAAGCCCATATTAAAGTTCTGCCGGGCCGTTATCTGTCTCGTAATACTGAACAAGGTAATCCGGGTGAAAATCATGTACGTTTAGCTCTGGTTGCTGATCTGGCACAATGTGAACAAGTCATTCAACGTCTAAAAGCGATTCTCTAGATTTAAGTCATAATCAAAAAAACCACTGTAAATACAGTGGTTTTTTTATAAAAATGCAATACGATCAATTTTAATCCAGCACTCAAAAATTCTTTCATGTCTCAAAATAAAGTTTAGAGTACTTTTTCGATTTCAACTTCAAGATCTTCAGGCTTGGTCGTCGGTGCAAAACGGCTCAAAACCTTACCATCACGTCCAATCAGAAACTTGGTAAAGTTCCATTTAATCCCATTTCCTAAAATACCTTTGGAATTATTGGTCAAATAACGGAAGATGGCATGCGCTTCAGGGCCTTTAACATCCACTTTGGAAAACATCGGGAAAGATACCCCGTAATTTTTCTGGCAAAACTCACCAATCTGTTCATTGGAACCTGGATCCTGACCGCCAAACTGGTTGCATGGAAATCCTAAGACCTCCAGACCTTGATCTTTATATTTCTCGTAAAGCTTCTCTAATCCTGAGAATTGTGGGGTAAAGCCACATTTACTTGCTGTATTCACGATTAAAAGTACCTTGCCTTCATAATCTGCAAGCTGTTTGCTTTTACCATCTAACAATTCAGCTTCAAACTGATAAATGCTGGTCATGGATAGGTTTCCTCATCATTTTTTTCTTGTGTTTCTAATTCTAAAGAAGCCGAGTTTACACAATAACGTAAGCCCGTCGGTTCTGGACCATCAGGGAAAACATGCCCTAAATGTGCGTCACAATGATGACAAACAATTTCAGTTCTGACCATCCCGTGTGAAGTATCAGGTAATTCTTCTATGACTGAACTGCTCAGGGGACGGTAAAAGCTTGGCCAGCCACAACCACTGTCAAATTTGGTTTCTGAAGTAAATAAAGGTTCACCACAACAGCGACATACGTAAACACCATCTTGTTTGGTATTCCAGTATTTCCCGGTAAATGCGGGTTCGGTTCCCTTTTGGCGTGTAATACGGAACTCTTCAGGTGATAACTCTCTTTGCCATTCTCTGTCTGTTTTATTGAGTTTTCCCATGATTGCGTACCTTTTTATCTTGCTATTTAAAATAGGATAATCCTATATTTACGTGATTCAATTTAAAAATTCTAGTGTTTATTTAACAATTTACAAAAGACCTATAATAGCCAAAAAAGCAAAAAGTAAGCAAATATGCGGAAACAAAGTAAGCAACTTATGTACTAAATGCTTTTTTGTGAGCAAATTTAGTGTTAAGCTTAGTCATATTCTTGCTCAGGATTAAAAAATGTCGCAAAAAAAGAGCGTAATTTTTCAGAATTTACTTCCTGTGATCAAACAGTATCAACAGCTAGGATTTACCCATGAAAGAATTGTTGCTTTACTCAGAGATGAACATCATCTCGATCTGGTAACAACTGAGACATTTAAAAGTTATTTATACCGTTATGCAAAAGTGACCTCCACTCTTTCCGAGAACATCAAAATGCCGAACACTCTCCAAACCCCTCGCGAAATTAAGAAATCGTCTAAGCTCGAGCATGTTTGCTACGACATTCGCGGGCCTGTGTTACGAGCGGCCATCGAGATGGAAGAAGCGGGTCATAAGATTATCAAACTGAATATCGGCAACCCCGCCCCATTCGGTTTTGAAGCACCACAAGAAATCATCAATGATGTGGCTTTAAATCTGCCAAATGCCATTGGCTATACAGATTCTAAAGGGATTTTCCCGGCACGTAAGGCGATCTGCCAGTATTACCAGCAAAAAGGCATTCTGGATATGCACGTCAATGATGTGTATATCGGTAATGGTGTCTCTGAACTGATTGTCATGGCCATGCAGGGTCTATTGGATGATGGCGATGAAATGCTGATTCCAATGCCAGATTATCCACTCTGGACTGCGGCAGTCAATCTGTCTGGCGGTACGGCGATTCATTATAAATGTGATGAAGAAAATCACTGGTATCCAGACATTGTCGATATGGAAAGTAAAATCACGCCAAATACCCGTGGTATTGTGATTATTAATCCAAACAACCCGACCGGTTCGGTTTATCCGCGTCATGTCTTGCAACAGATCGTGGACTTGGCCAAGAAGTATGACCTGATTTTATTTGCTGACGAAATCTATGACAAAATCATCTATGACGGTATCGAGCATGTCGCTGTAGCTGCCTTGGCAGGTGATCAGATTTGTGTATCATTTAACGGTTTATCAAAGGCTTATCGTATTGCTGGCTTCCGTTCTGGCTGGATGGCCATTACCGGCAATAAAACACGTGCAGCAGACTATATCGAAGGTCTGGACATGCTGGCATCTATGCGCCTGTGTGCCAACCATCAGGCGCAATATGCAATTCAGACTGCACTGGGCGGCTATCAGTCCATTAATGACCTGATTCGTCCGGGTGGCCGTTTGTATGAACAGCGTAATATTGCCTGGGAAATGCTGAACGAGATTCCTGGGGTGTCCTGTGTCAAGCCTGAGGGGGCGATGTACTGCTTCCCGAAACTGGATCCGAACGTTTATCCAATTCAGGACGATGAAAAGCTGATGCTGGACTTGTTACGTGCCGAGAAAGTACTTCTGGTTCAAGGTACAGGCTTTAACTGGCCGACACCGGATCATTTTCGTGTGGTGTTCCTGCCGGCTGAAAATGAACTGCGTGAAGCCCTTACCCGTGTTGGCCGTTTCCTGGCCAAGATGCGTTAACTCCTGAAATAGACAACATAAAAAAATCGCATTTCTGAATGCGGTTTTTTTATTTCTCTCCATATTCAAAGTTTCGACTTATAACATTTTAAAAAGTACAAAGACTTCCTGAAGCACAAATTCCTGCACTCAACGGTTTCTTATCAAGTGATTTCTCCTTAATCACGAAGATTCATGTTATTTTTTAACCAAATATAAAACTTTATGAACACACGGATGTCCTCACACACAATTAAACTCAGCCTGTTTCTCTGCCTTAGTATGTGCTTGGGGATTGGCATTCTTCGTTTCTCTTATACTGCGCTGTTACCGGGTACACGAGAAGCCTTTGGCTGGAGTACAGATTTTGCCGGGCTTTTGGGCAGTGCCAATTTACTGGGCTATTTAATTGGTGCCTATACCGCCATGCGTCTGCCTCAAGACCGCAGTATGAGCAGGTATATTCAAATTTCAGCTTTTGCCGGTATGTTCAGTCTGATGTGCTGTGCATTTTCTGGTTTCTCTGAAGTTTGGTATATCGTCTGGCGCGTGATTTCAGGAATCAGCGGCGGGCTGATGATGATCTTATCGCCGAGTGTAGTCGCGCAGTGCTGTGAGCTTCAGGATCGTCTTAAAATCAACTTTATCGGTTTTAGCGGAATCGGATTAGGTGTATTAATTGCAACCCTGTTTCTGCCTTATCTGGATCAGATTTCCATACAGACTGCCTGGCTGATCTTATGTGGCTTTGCCCTGCTCATTTGTCTATGTTTAAGTGGACTTATCCAAAAATTTAAGCCTTATTTGTCCGTACAAGCACCTTCGACTACCTCCAAGATATCTTTGAGTAGCGTCTTTTATAGCTTACTGGCTGTCTACGCGTGTAGCGCCTTTGCCTATATACCGCATTCGCTCTTCTGGATTGATTATTTAAGCCAGCAGTTGGAGTTGAGCTTGTTCTGGATTAACTTCAACTGGATTCTTTATGGATTTGGTAGTGCTTTAGGTGCCTTCAGTGCTTATGCACTGGCCAGAAAATTCGGTAATTTTGCTGCCCTAAAAATTCTTTATAGTCTTTATATTGTGGCTATTTTTATTGCGACTCTAGAGGGCCAAGCATTGCTCACGTTGAGCTCTTCCTTTTTGACCGGCATGCTAAACCCTGCTGTGGTCTTCCTGACCTCTTATACCATTTTGCAACTGTATGGGCTGGCGTATAAAAAACTCTGGAGCATTGCCACCTTGTGTTTCGCCTCTGTTCAGCTGATTGGCGGACTCAGTTTTAGTGCGCTGCAATATTTTGGTTTGAGCTATCATCAACAGTTCATATTAGCTGCATTTGTTCTTTTATTAGGAACATTGCAATTATTCTGGTGTACCCGTCCTGCCAGATTCACTCCTGAAACACAACCCCATCCAGTTTCTGCTCAAGGAGAAGGCACGAAATAAGGATATGGATTGGTCGCCCCTTGCCCGCTCAGATAAATCCCGTAATGTAGATGTGGCGGAGTATTTTTGGCATTTCCAGTATTGCCGACATAGGCAATCACTTCGCCCGCTTCCACCCAGTCGCCTTCCTGAATATGCTCAGCATAATCATTCAGATGCGCATAGTAATGCTGACTCATATCAGGCCCTGTCACCCAGATAGCTTTCCCACCCAGATTATTGGTGCCAATTTTACGTACAATCCCTTGGGTGGCACTTAAGACAGGTGTGCCACGTCGAGCAAAAATATCTGTCCCTTCATGTTTACGGCCTGCACTGCGCGCGGCTCCCCACGTATCATTAATTTGACGGACTGTAATACCTTCGACCGGAATCTGTAACGGTGCTTCTAATTGAGTCTTTTTCAGTTGCCAATAAAGATAAGGACTTTTCCATCCTGCTGCTTCACCTGAAGGTGGTGGCTGACAGGCGGTCAAGACAAAGCATACAGATAAAATTAAGCTTAAAATCCGAAAAAATTTCACCAATATTATTCGCATTTATTTTAGAAAGATGGTTTTTATCTTAAGCAGAACAGCACAATTTAAAGTCGTAATCTTGTAATTTTTTGAATGATATTTTTATAAAATCAATGATATAACAACGCCCTTATGTAAGGGCGTTGTTATGGAAGGTAGCTAGGAATTACTTACGTTTTTTTGCACGGGAGGGTTTGGCTGGTTGTTGCTGTTGTTGCTCTTCATTCTGAGCGCTGTCCTGCTTGTCCTTTTGTTGGACCTGCTTATGTTTCGCTTTAGATTTGGCCATATTATGTACTCCTTCGGAGAAACGTCTCTATCACTGGAAGTTCCATTGATCACTCTAACGTTTTTGGAAAATATGCCAATCATCGAGCTGTATCCAAATACGTCAATGTAATAATAGGTTGGCTAAGTGATTCAACTCAGAACAAATCCTGTTCTGGCTCACTACAATCTTTACGCAAAGTTGCAGCTTGATACTCATTTTAACTTTTGGGCGTTTATCAATCAGAATTTAAGAAAATTTAATCCCCCTGAGAAACCTGCGCTTAATATAGGTTTTAATTAGGAGAATCAGGCTTTAATGAGTTAAGTATATCTGCAATAGTAGGATGATCAAATTCAAAACAAGCTCGCAGTCTTGCGCTTGACCTCCAGCGCGCAAATGCATGAATGTTCGCTCTTTGGCTATTTTTTTATAGTTAAAATCTTCTTTATGATCAGGTCAGGACTTCTTTCTAGTAGTTCATGTTTAACGCACAATTTAGTTCAAGGTGATTCTAGTCATGTCCATTTTTTCTCTTTGATTAACTTAATAACCTTTTTTACTTCTGACAGATTCGATATCTATCTGATCCAAGCATTTGAGGGCTTACTACTCTATGCTTTTAAACTGCAACATCTACCACAGCCTGCATTGTTGGTGTAATATCAGCACCAATTTCATTCCCTTTGATACATGGGACAATTGGATTATTTGCTAGGTTGAGGGACAGGTTTGCATTAACGGTAATTTGGCACCATCCGCAGGTACTACGATCTTTTGATATTCTATTCTTCATATTTTTCCGAATGCTACTGACAAACCTAAAAATAATTGCCAATTAGGCAATACTTTCAACTGTTCTTAACGCATAATATTCTAATCCAGATTCGTTGTTTTTGAGATTTATACGGGAAATAACCAAATTTCCCTTTAAAATAAGCCTCTACATTTTTTAAGTTTATGTAATTATAGAAGTTATTTCCTATGAAAATCGTCATTTTAAACAAACCCTATGACGTCCTCTCCCAATTCCGCCCAGATGAAAAACACCAAACCATGGCTGATTTCATCGACGACAAAGATTTACGTCTTGCTGGTCGTCTGGACATGGACTCAGAAGGTCTGGTTTTTTTAACAGATCACGGTGGTCTGAACCAGTACATCACCAATCCTGCCAATAAAAAGTTTAAAACCTATATGGTGCAGGTTGATGGTGATGTCACCGAAGAAGCACTTGAGCAGCTTCGTAAAGGTGTGGAACTTAAAGATGGCATGACCCTTCCAGCCAAAGCTGAAAAAGTATCTGAACCGGAATGGTTGTGGGAGCGTAATCCTCCTGTACGTTTCCGTGCATCTGTCCCAACGTCTTGGGTTGAGATTTCGATTTGTGAAGGCCGTAACCGTCAGGTTCGTCGTATGACCTCTGCGGTGGGCTTCCCTACACTGCGTTTAATCCGTACTAAAATTGGTGATATTGACCTTGTACGTATGGATATTAAACCGGGTGAAACCAAGGAAATTGAACCTTTACTTTATCCAGATTTCCAGAATGTTCCTGCTGAAGAGCCATACCGTTCACGTTCTTATGTGAAAAAACCGGGTGGTACGGGTGGTAAGCCAATGGTTCGCAAGAACAAAGATGGTTCAGTGAAAAAATCAGGTACCAAACGTATCTGGCAAATGGACGAAAGCGAAAAGCCGAAACGTCGTACCAATGGTACAACTCGTCCAAATACCAAAGCACCTCGTGGTCGCGGACGCGGTCGTGGTTAAAACCCAGTCTGCTCATCAGGTAGGGACAGGCTAAAGATCACGCCAGACGGTGTATTTTCTACAGTTGTCTGCCCCTGATGGAGCTGCATGATCGACTGTACAATGGCAAGGCCCAGACCACCCGTCTGGGCTTTTTCGTGCCGGCTGTCATCGATCTGATAAAAACGCTCAAATAAATGCGGATGGTGCTGCTCTGCAATCCAGACTTCTGGCGTCAACACTGATATTTTAATCCTGTGGTTGAGTCGCTGTGCAGACACAATAATCTCACTCCCAGGCTGACCATAAGTAATGGCATTGCTGATCAGATTGGCGACTGCGCGCTGTAACAATACGGTGCTGGCTGTCAGACTTAAATCTGGCGGAACATCCACTTTTAAATGCATCTGCTTCTCTTCGGCCAGAAAGCTGAAGTACTCAAGCAATTCTTGCAGCATGTCATTTAGATTGAAACGCTGTTTTTCAATCGCATATCCGCCATGTTCTACCCGGGCGATAAACAGCATACTTTCAATCATCTGGCTCAGGCGTTCGTATTCTTCCAAGTTGGAATAGAGCAGATTTTCCAGCTCAGCAGGTTCGCGCGACCGCGATAACAGAATCTGTGTCTGCCCGATTAAATTGTTTAATGGGGTGCGAAGTTCGTGTGAAATATCCTCAGAAAAACGTGCCAGCTGCTGATACGCAGCCTGAATATTAGCGAGCATATCGTTCATGGCCTGACGCAGCTCTTGAACCTCAAGCGTATTACTCTGAACATCGATGTGCTGATTGGGCTGCTGAATATTGACCTGTGCTGTAGCCAGCATCAACTGGCGCATGGACTTGAGAATATAGCGTCCTGCCAGCCAGGCCATCAAGGTCGAGAGCAGTATGCCAAGCAGACTATAGAGCACCAGTTTTGATAAATAGCTTGCCAGTATCCTTTGTCCCTCTGCCAGCTGCTTGCCGGCCACCAACTGATAACTGCGACCATCAAACTGCACCTGTTTAAAAGCCAGTCGTGTCGAAGGCTGTTCGGCCTGATTATTCTGAAACTGTAATGCGGAGCTATAGTGCAATGCCGGAATATGAATCTGCAAAGGATTGATTTCAATCAAGCGATTATTCTGATGTTGCAGCAGCAGTAGATTATCTTCTTGCCCCAGCATGTTTTCATATAATTTGGGATGCTGAACCAAAAGCTCGAAACTCTGGGCATCTTCAAGAAATATTTCAATTCGGGAAATACGTGCAGCCAGTGCCTGATCCTGCTGAGCCTGAATCATCTGTTGCATATTTTGATAAGACAGTAACGCCACACTCAAAAAAACCACGCAGGACACCAATGCAAACGCAATACTCAAGCGTGTTGCCAGCGGTAATAAGATAGGATTGTTCATGGGTATTCATCAAGTTTATAACCCATACCGCGTACGGTATGAATCAGTTTTGGCGTGTAATGATCATCAATTTTGCTCCGCAGCCTGCGAATGGCCACATCCACCACATTGGTATCGGTATTAAAATTGATATTCCAGACCATGGAGGCAATCTGGCTCCGGGTCATCACCTGCCCCTGATGCTCCATCAACAGTTGCAACAGCGCAAATTCTTTCTGGCTTAATTCGATCTTTTGTTCATTACGATATACTTCATGCTTTAGGCGGTTCAATACCAGACCTGCAACCTGATAGGCCTCCTGCTCCAGTCGCGGCACACGGCGCAACAGACTTTTGATCCGGGCCAGTAACTCAATATAGGAAAAAGGCTTGGTCAGATAATCATCGGCGCCAAGCTCCAGGCCTTTTACCCGATCTAGCACATGATCGCGTGCAGTGAGCATCAATACCGGAATCTGGCTAAAAGTTCGCAAGGTTTTCAGCACCTGCCAGCCGTCCAGATCTGGCAGCATTACATCCAGCAGTACCAGATCAAATGACTGTTGCTGTAAACACGCCAATGCCAACACGCCATTTTCAGCAATGGCCGTGCTATAACCTGACTCACTCAGTCCTTTTGCCAGATATTCAGCAATCTTGACTTCATCTTCTACAATTAAAATATGCATGTCAGTAGTTTAGCTGTTTTTAGCTATGCCTAGATTACAAATTGGTAATCTGATTGTCATGCTGCACTGGCGTATTTCTTTCTACAATAGCAACAGTATTCAATTGCATGAATGACAAGTATGAAAAATTCAATCGCCAAAACAACCCTAGCCTTGTTCAGCAGCTCATTACTACTCAGCTCACTGGCACATGCAGAATTAAAAACAGCACCAGTCATGTCGCTAGAAGCAGCAAAGCTTATGGCCAGCAATGTCATGTTGGCCTGCCAGAAACAGGCCAAGCCCGCAGCAGTCGTGGTTCTGGATCAGGGTGGTAATCTGCTGGCTAGTCAACGCCATGAATCTGTCGGCATTCACAACCTGATCGCAGCAGAACGCAAGGCCTTTACCTCGTATTCAACGAAAACCAGTACGCTGGATTTTATGCGCAATGCCCAGAACAATCCGGACGCACAGAACCTGAATAGCCTACCTGAACTGCTGTTACTGGGCGGCGGTGTACCTGTTATGTACCAGAATCATATTTTAGGTGCTGTAGGTGTTGCGGGTGCAGGCGGTTCGGAACAAGATCATCAATGCGCCAATAGCGGCATTCAAAGCACTTTAAAACAGCTTTACTCTATTTAAATAAGTCTTATTGGTTTCTTTTATTCAATATTGCTTCATCCATCTACTGAGGAATACAACATGAAAAAAATCCTGCTAGCAACCCTTGCGAGCACCGCAGCCACGCTTTCCTTTGCACAGAATCCACTTAGTGTGCATGTTCTGAATCAGGAAACAGGTTTACCTTCCGCAAATATTGCAGTTACTTTGGAAGCACAGCAAGGTGAGAAATGGGTCAAGCTCAATGAAGCTAAAACAGATCAAAATGGCCGTATTAAAGAGCTATATCCAAAAGATACCAATCTGCAAAAGGGTATTTATAAAGTGACCTTTAAAACGGGTGACTGGTTTAAGGCCAATAATCAGCGGACATTCTTCCCTGAAGTACCGGTAGTCTTTATGATTGATGGCGCTTTAGAACATTATCATATTCCACTGTTATTGAGCTCTTATGGTTATTCGACTTATCGCGGTAACTAAGCTCTTTCACTTAAGGCCCATCTTATTGGGCCTTATTCTTTTACTTGTTATTCTTGTGCTGGAATGCTATTCATGACTCATATTAAATGAATTTAAAAATAAAACGTATCTCAAACAAGGAGCTTTGCAATGGATCAGCAAGTCAACCAGATGTTTAATCAGGATCGATTAATCCAGCATCTTGGTGCACACCTTGTTGCTTATAGTCACAATCACGCAAAAATTTCGCTGAAAGTCACTGAACAACATTTACAGGGTCACCAGACCTGTAACGGCGCAGTGATTTTCGCGCTTGCAGATGCGGCATTTGCCATTGCCTGTAATACAGGTGAACATCCGGCTGTTGGTCAGCATTGTGGAATTCATTACTTAAAACCGGCAGTTCTTGGCGATACATTGACTGCTGTAGCAGAACATAGGGCCAGCAGTGGCCGTAGTGGAATTTACGATATTCAGGTGATAAATCAGCATGATCAAATTGTGGCAGAGTTCCGCGGTACGTCTCGACTGATCATCAGATAATTTTCAAAACTTGATGCAATTAAAAACCGATGCCTAAGCATCGGTTTTTAAAGTTTGAAATTTAATTAAGCTTTCAACCATTGTTCAGCTTTGGCTTGATCTTCAATTTTCAGTTCAACTTCGGTCAGTTCAGAACCACCTGCCTGAACGTCAAAACTCATTAGCTCATCGCGACGGAAAGCATGCATGGTATAAACACCTTCCTGTTTTGCATAACTTTCCATTAACTTCGTCATTGCTTTTAAACCATCAACGGCAATAATCACATCATTGGCAGAAAGGCCAGCTACTACAGCAGTACTATCACGACGCGCCGACTGAACCAGTACACCTTCCGGCTTATCTACCAGTTTTAAACCAAAAGGCAATGACTTGTCATTTTTCAGGTTATAACAGATACCAAACTCAGGCAATAACTGATCCAGTGGCAATTCATCTGTGGTATTAATCAAGTGATTAATCTGCTCTGACCAATCATCACCGGTCAGCTCTTTGCACAATTCAAAGATGGTACGTTCATGTACCTGAATACCATTCTGGGCATTTTCATACAAACGGCGCATCAAGGCATCCAGACTTGAACCACGTAAACGCAAACCTAAGTCTAGGCACAATGCAACCAAACAACCTTTGTTGTAATAGCTGGTGCCGGCATTATTCGAGTTTTCATCCTGACGGTAGAATTTCACCCAGGCATCAAAACTGGATTCAGACACCGACTGAATCGCACGACCCGGATTCTGCAAGTAACGATCAATCTGCGCTTTTAACAAGCTGATATATGATTCTTGATTAATCACGCCACTGCGTAGCAAAATCAAATCATCATAATAAGAAGTGAAGCCTTCAAAGATCCACAGCAAAGACGTATAGCCTTCACGGTTCAAATCATAATTGACAAAATTTTCAGGGCGAATAAATTTCACCAACCAAGAATGGAAATATTCATGGCTACATAGGCCGAGGAAACGCTGATAATCTTTGGAAGGTTCTTCAGGCTCATTGGCCTTCGGCAAGTCATCGCGCGGTGAAATCAGGCTGGTCGAGTTTGGATGTTCCAGACCACCATAACTATTTCCGGTTGCCATGGTCATAAAAGTATAGTCAGCAAATGGCGCTGAACCGAACATGGAGATTTCTGTGCTACAGATTTTCTCAATGTCCTGCTGCATACGTGCTGCATTCATCGCATGCTTGCCGGACACCACAAACTCATGCGGAATACCATTCGCTTCAAAACTGAAACGGGTTTGCTCTGCCAGTTCAAACGGTGCATCAATCAATTCAGCATAGTTTTTGGCTTTCAGGGTGAAACGGCCCTTGACCAGACTTTTGGATTGCATGCCGGTTGCCAGTTGGAAATGCTTTAACTCATCTGGCAGGAAGATTTCTAATTCAATCTCTTTATTTTCCTGACCTTCTAGCCCCAAGCATGCACAGGCCGGGTTGACATAGAGACGGTTTTGATCCACATATGCACCACGAACAGACAGGTCGTAGGCATAGACATCATATTCAACCGTAATCAGCTCATGATCGGTATTGAATAAACGCCATTTGTTCTTTTCAAATTTCTGGATTTGCAGTTGACGTCCATCTTCATCATAAGCTTTGACCGCCTCAATGTGTTTGGAAAACTCTCGAATCAAATAACTTCCCGGAATCCAGGTCGGTAATGATAAGATCTGCGTCGGGTCTGCCAGAAAGCGAACAGTCACGTGAATAAGGTGCTGACGATAATCGTCAAATTCGATTTGATAATGCAACATAATGGGCGATATAAAATGAAAATAAATGAGGTATAGCTTAGCTTAGCATTTTTTAAGCCAAGATGGTTTAGCTGTCTTATTTGTCTACATTTACGACTAGCTATCTGTATAAAAAAGGCATAGCATGCCTGAAAATTTAATCGTTCAACGCCCGACGGGTTATTAAGGAACATCCTTGAAATACATCATCTCACTGATTGCGGTATTCAGCTTATTTATTTCTGCATTTTCACATGCTGCCTTACTCAACATTCTGCCTGAAAGCGTTGAAGCTGAAGCCTGGACTATTCTGGATTCACAGTCTGGTCAAGTCATTGCAGAGCACAATGCCGACATGCAACGTGCACCGGCTTCACTGACCAAAATGATGGTGGCTTATATTGCATTAAAGGAAATTGAGGCCGGAAAATTAGATAAAAATGAAGTTTTAACTGCCACATCTGTGGTTAAAAATGTCATGTGGGATGAGTCACAGATGTATCTGAAAGAAGGTGATCTGATTACAGTCGATCAGCTTCTGGCAGGCTTGATTATCATGTCTGCCAATGATGCAGCGTTGACGCTGGCTGAGAAAATCTCGGGGAGTGTTCCCCAGTTTGTTGAACGGATGAATCAGGAAGCCAAAGCACTGGGCATGCAGCATAGCAATTTCCAGAATCCGGCCGGCATTACCATGCCCGAGCATTATTCGACTGCTGCCGATTTGGCCCGACTCTCTATGGCGGTGGTGAATGAAACCCCGGATTATCTGTATTATTCCAAACAGCCAAGTTTCACTTATAACCAGCATTTTCATCGTGCCACCAACCGTGTACTTCAGGTCGACCCAAGCGTAGATGGTTTAAAAACCGGTTTTACCCGTGCGGCCGGTTATAACCTGGCGCTGACAGCCAATCGTGTTACAGCAGACTTTGAAATGCCGAAGCGCCGTCTGATTGTGGTAGTGCTAGGCACTAAAAGCGCCACAAAGCGCGCTGAGATATCGCATAAACTGATGAATCTGGCTTATACCTATACCCGCAATGAAGTCGCGATCAAAGATCAGCAACTGTTGGCTGAGTTGCCTGTGATTAAATCCACTTTAAAAATGTTTAAAGTGCAAACCAAGCAGCCGCAGATTATTACTACCTCGCTTTATGATCAGAGCTATAGCATTGACCTGAATCAGTTTGATCAGGCGCATCAGCGTGTCATGCTAAATACAGGTGATGGCGCTTTAAAAAGTATCGAGCCACTTCAAGAAACCCAGACCCATATCAATGTTGAAATGAAGGCATCTGAACTCATTGCGCCTTTAGCCAGCATGATGCCTTTGGCCACGATTCAGATTTATCAAAATAATCAGTTAATTCGCACCATTCAAATTGAAGATCATGTCGAAATTGAAGAAGCCAACCCGTTGCAGAAGTTCTTTAGCTGGCTGCAAGGTTTATTCAGTTTCTTTTCAGACTCAACACCCGGCGTAAAACTGTATCCTCTAGATCAATAATCCTCTCAATATCAAGTAATTCTTTAAGCTAGAAGCGTTGATATAACCTTCTAGCTGATTCATGATCTATCCCAAATGAGGCACCCTGCCCGGAACGCAGCAATTATTACCCGCTCTCACAGAATTGCTACGTTTTGTAATGTGTATAACAATTTTAATCAAGACGCGATTTAGCACATGCCATAGTATATTTTCTCTCTATTTCTCTTATTTTTATTAAAAAAATAAACAGGTTAAGAACGCATGACAGTACATAAAATCGTGATTGTGGGTGGTGGCGCTGGTGGTCTGGAACTGGCGACACAACTGGGTGATAGCCTGGGTAAAAACGGCAAAGCCCAGATTATTCTGGTCGATCAAAAACTGACACATCTCTGGAAACCGCTGCTACATGAAGTCGCCGCAGGTACCTTAAATCCACATCAGCAAGAAACCAATTATTTTGCCCATTCTGCCGCGCATCATTATGAGTTTGTTTTGGGGACATTCACCGGTCTGGATCGCGAAGCGAAACAGATCATCGTCGAAACAGAATATTTCTCTAAAAAGAGTGAGCCCAAGAAAAATCAGCGCATTGGCTATGACACACTGGTACTGGCTTTAGGTTCAACCTCAAATGACTTTAATACCGAAGGGGTCAAACAGTTCTGTCATTTTCTCGACAGCCGTCAGCAGGCAGATATCTTTCAGCAGGATCTGCTGCACCTGTATTTAAATGCTCAACATGAGACTTCAAGCCGTGAGCTGAATATTGCCATTATTGGTGCCGGTGCGACTGGGGTAGAACTGGCAGCGGAGCTGGTAGAAGCCAAACAGAATTTCTTTCAATATGGCTTAAACAAGGTCGATCCCAACAAAGTCAAAATCACCTTGATTGAAGCCGCGGATCGTATTCTGACTGCACTCTCGCCTAAAGTTGCTGCAAATACCATGAAACAGTTAGAACAGTTCGGTATTGAAGTCTTGACCAGTCATCGAGTGGCCAAGGTCGATGAAGACAAGATTTATTTTGCCGATGGTTCCAGTCTGGATGCTGAAATCAAAGTCTGGGCCGCAGGGATCAAAGCGCCGGAAGTCTTGGCACAACTCGACGACATGGAAAAAGACCATATTCATCGGCTCAAAGTTTATGCCACGCTGCAAACCAAATCTGATCCAAGTATTTTTGCATTTGGTGATTGTGCGCATTGCCAGCCTGCGGCAGATCAACCGGTATTAGGGCCGCGTGCTCAAGTGGCCAGCCAGCAAGCCAGCTTTCTGGCCAATGCTTTAAAAGCCCATGTCAATGGAGATAGCTATTTGCCGATGTTTAAATTTTCTGACAAGGGCTCACTGATTTCCTTAAGTCAGAATAAAGCTGTGGGGGAGTTGCTGGGTCAGGTCAATGTGCAAGGCTTTGTCGCCAAAACCATGTATGTCTCTTTATACCGGATTCATCAGGCGACCATTCATGGTTATGCACATGCCGGTATTCTGACTGCAAAAGATTTAGTTACACGAAAAATCTCTCCAAAGCTGAAATTGCATTGAAATTCCAGAATTTGGCCCAATCAATGAAAAAATCGTCAATAAAATTGTCAAATTGCGTTTTTTTGCTAATTTTAGTCTACAAAAATGCAATTTCACTTTATGATGTACCCTTAAAAAATTGAATGGATCAATTCACATGACTGCTATTGCAAATAACCTCGTGGTTTCTTTCCACTACACATTGACTAACGCAGAGGGTGAAACTCTCGACCAATCTCAAGGTGAACCACTTGCCTATTTGCACGGTGCAGGTAACATCATCCCAGGTTTAGAAAACGCGTTAGAAGGCAAAACTGTGGGTGAAAAATTCACTGTTAATGTTCCTGCTGCTGAAGGTTATGGCGAATATAACCCTGACCTCGTACAAGAAGTTCCTGCGCAAATGTTCCAAGGCGTAGACAACATTCAAGCAGGTATGCAGTTCCAAGCTCAAACTGATGACGGCGTGCAAATCGTAACTGTTAAAGCAGTTGAAGGCGACAATGTTGTTGTAGATGCGAACTTCCCGCTTGCTGGTCAAGACCTGACTTTCGAAGTTGAAATTGTATCGATTCGTGAAGCTTCTCAAGAAGAATTAGATCACGGTCATGTACACGGTGCAGGTGGTCACCAGCACTAAGATCTTCTGATCGAGTGTAAAAAAGGCAAAGTGAAAACTTTGCCTTTTTTTATTGCCGCCAAAATATTCATTTTAAAATGGAGAATAAAAAAGCAGGACCATGGCCCTGCTGTTTCAATCCGATCAAGAGATCCCTTTAGAGAATAATCGCTCGATTATTTGCGTTGATTATAAATCTGCATGGCTGCTGGTAACTGTTGACGCATTTGTCCAATACGCTGGCTGTTCGATGGATGCGTAGACAGGAAGGTTGCGCCATTGCTGCCACCGAGTTTGTTCATTTTTTCCCACAAGGTAATCGCTGCATTCGGGTTATAACCTGCACGTGCCATCAGCATCAAGCCACCCTGGTCAGCACGGCTTTCCAGATTACGCGAGTATGGCAGGCCAATCCCGATCTGACTTCCTAATTGCGCTGCTGCTGCGCCACCCTGGCCCACACCAGCTGCATTCAGACCAATGCCTAAAGCCAGGTCGGTGAGCGCCTGGGCACCAATTTTCTGCTTAGAATGCTCTTCTAAGGCATGTACCATTTCATGACCCATAATTGCTGCAATTTCAGCATCGGTCAGATTCAGCTTATTCACAATACCGGTATAAAATACCACTTTACCACCCGGTGCAACAAAGGCATTAACCTGATCGGACTTGAGCACAGCCAATTGCCACTGGAATGCTGTACCAGTCTGGTTCATTTGGTTCGCAATCGGCTTTAAACGGTTAAATACGGTATTAATACGTTTATAGGTCGCTGAACTGGTGTCCAGTTGACCTTTATTTCTGGCATCAGTCACCATAGCATTATAGCTTTGTGTCGCAGATGCATTTAAGGTCGCAGAATCAGCCCCGGCAATATCCGCAATAGTGGTACAACCCGACAATGTCACGGCTGCGGCAGCCGCCATACTCAATAAAAATTTATTCTTCATTATAATCAACTCTACCTTAGCCCAAGCTTAATTTACATTGTAAAAATTATAAGTGAAAGCATACAGGAGCTAAACGCTTAATTACTCCATCTTCTTATAAATTCTGTAATTTTTAAGCCAAGTACTGTATCGCCAACCAATAAATCAGACAGATAATGTTCAAGCCCAGATAAACCTGGCTTAAGGGTTTTATTTTTTGTTCCAGAATTTCATCTTTACGTTTAAAAAATAAATAGGCGTTTTGCAATAAAATAACAGGCACTAGCACACAGGCAATAATGACACTCAGGCCGACCAGTGCATTATAAATAATCTCAGGATTTTGAGTTTGCGCGCGAATAATCATCATAGCGATGGTGGGTGCCCCGCCCATGGCGAACAACAATGAATAAAACATGGTCGCCGATATATTTTTTTGCATCCTTTCGCTCATTTTTTCTTTCTTTATATATGGCTATGTTAAAGCACATTTTGTCACAGCACCGATGCAACTTTAGTCTTGAGCCAAATTTATAGTTTTTGGATATAAAAAACCCATCCGGAGATGGGTTTTATCATTCAAACTTTAATCAAATGAAGATCAAGCATCGAACGGGTGGCGAAGAACGATAGTTTCTTCACGGTCTGGACCGGTTGAAATGATGTCGATTGGACATTCAATCAGTTGCTCAAGACGTTTTACATAGTTCAATGCAGCTTGTGGCAACTGATCCAGCGATTTTGCACCGAAAGTTGACTCAGACCAGCCTGGCATTGTTTCGTAAATTGGTTTTAAAGTTTCGAATGCAAGCGCATCAGAAGAACCGACACAACCAGAATCTGCAGCTTCATAACCGACACAGATTTTCACTTCTTCTAAACCATCAAGAACATCAAGTTTAGTCAGGCAAATACCAGACAGTGAGTTTACATCTACTGAACGACGTAGAATTTCAGCATCGAACCACCCACAACGACGTTGACGGCCAGTAGACGCACCAAATTCATTACCAATCGTACCAAGGTGTTTACCAACCGCATCACCCACATCGTTTGCAGCGTCATAAACCAATTCCGTTGGGAATGGGCCTGCACCGACACGAGTGGTATAGGCTTTGGTGATACCCAGTACATAATCAAGGTGCAAAGGACCCAGACCTGAACCTGAGCTTACGCCACCAGCAGTGGTGTTTGAAGATGTCACATACGGGTATGTACCATGGTCAACGTCAAGAAGTGAACCTTGCGCGCCTTCAAACATGATGTTGTCACCGTTTTTACGGTAGTTATGCAGTTCAGTTGTTACGTCTACAACCAACGGCGCAACAACCTTACGCCATTCGTCGCAAAGTGCCAGTACGTCTTCTAGCTTAACTGCTTCAACACCATAGTATTGAGTAAGCTGGAAGTTATGGTAATCCAGAAGCTCAGTTAACTGGGCAGTAAGATGTTCACCGCCACGTACCAGATCAGCAACACGAACTGCACGACGCGCCACTTTGTCTTCGTATGCAGGACCGATACCACGACCTGTTGTACCAATCTTCGCATTACCACGTTTTTTCTCACGTGCTTGGTCCAGTGCGATGTGGTTTGGAAGGATCAGTGGACAGTTTGGAGAAATACGTAAACGCTCTTTAACAGGAACGCCTTCTTTTTCAAGAATGTCCATCTCTTTGATGAGCGCTTCAGGAGAAAGAACAACACCGTTACCAATTAAGCACAATACGTTTTCACGTAAAATACCAGATGGAATGAGGTGTAAGACAGTTTTCTTACCACCCACCACCAGAGTGTGACCTGCGTTATGTCCGCCTTGATAACGAACGACCGCTGCCGCTTGATCTGTGAGCAGGTCGACGATTTTACCTTTACCTTCGTCGCCCCATTGGGTACCAAGTACCACAACATTCTTGCCCATAATAGCCTCATTGCATCATGCTGTTAAAGTTGAAAGCCCCGCTCAGTGACATGAACACTGAGCCAAGCAATTTAAATCGTTTTGACTGTCCACTCACCATCTACGTTCACCAGCTGGTGCGTCGCATATGGAATTGAGTTTAAATCATCATTACCGAGTAACTGAATTACACTTAAGCCTTGTGCTCGAATACTCTGAATCGCATTCAGAAGTTCTGCATCGACACCTTTAGGTGCAACTACCACGTGTACAGCGTCAAACTGACCTGCGCTTAACGCATATAAGTCACAAGAGAAACCTGTGGCAGGACGCGCACGACCGAAATGTTCACCAATGCCATCATAACGACCGCCTTGTGCCAGTGCTGCTGCACGATTCGGTGCATAGACTGCATACATCAGACCAGTATGATAATGGTATGAACGCAATTCAACCACATCAATCCCAATACTCAAGTTTGGCCAACGGGCTTGAACCTGATCTTTGGTAATTTGTAAGGCATCAAAAGCTTGCTTGAAGGCTGGATTCGCCAACACTTCAGCACTTAAATTTGCCTGTAATGCGTCCAGATCGCTGGCATAGCGGCCCAGTGCATAAAAGTCCTGACCAAATTTCAGTTCTGCCGTAAATTCTTCCAACTCTGGCAAGGCCTTACGTTGGTATAAATCAGACAGTTTACGTTCAGCAACTTTGTTCAAACCTGCTTGAGCCACCAGACTGCGGAATAAGCCGACATGACCCAAGTCCAGATGGATTCCGTCTGCCAGACCTGTTTCCTGAATCAGACTGATCATTAAATCGACCATTTCTACATCGGCATCGATGCTGTCTGAACCAAACAGTTCGGCGCCTAACTGCAAAGGCGCACGCGAGGTATTAAAACCGCGTGGTTTGGTATGCAGAACGGTACCTGCATAGCAGTAACGCGCCACACCTTCCACTGGATGTACATGTGCATCAATACGCGCCACTTGTGGTGTCATATCGGCACGCACACCAAGCAAACGACCAGAAAGCTGATCGATGACTTTAAAAGTGGCTAAGTCTAAATCTTGATTCGATTCTGAGAGAGAAGAGAGAGATTCGATGTACTCAATGAATGGCGTGTACACCAACTGATAACCTCGAGATGCAAGGAAATCCAGTGATTTACGGCGCAAACTTTCAATGACTTGCGCTTGTTCTGGTAATACATCAGCTACACCATCAGGTAATAACCATGTCTCTGAAATGGGCATGTTGTAAACCTAAATTCTTGTCAGCGCGGAACGAATCCGCATAAAAAAATCGGGAGCACACCCGATTTCTCCTAGTC
Organism: Acinetobacter sp. YH12254; assembly: GCF_013417415.1. Classification (NCBI taxonomy): domain Bacteria; kingdom Pseudomonadati; phylum Pseudomonadota; class Gammaproteobacteria; order Moraxellales; family Moraxellaceae; genus Acinetobacter; species Acinetobacter sp. YH12254. The sequence continues at coordinate 242,963 of NZ_VPEB01000002.1, forward strand.
TAGCACGATAGTTTTGGCTGTGCATCGCAAAATTTTATAATTTTTACTCTCTTATGCAATGAGCCACAATTGCGTCAACTATCAGCGTTTTATCGTGTATGACCAACACGCGCTATAAACAAAAAATCATTTTAGACCAATGGCAATGCGGTGGTGCTTTTTACCGTTTGCAATGGAATTTCGGTTTTTACACTTTGGATGCAGGGAATTTGAGTCAAATGATGAATCTGAAATTTACGATAGGCATCCAGATCGGCCACCACAATTCTTAAAAAGAAATCACAATCTCCCGCCATTAACTGGCATTCCACCACTTCCGGCATCTCCTTGATGGCTTCAACAAATTGATCGACCACGGCGGCTTCTTGAGATTTAAGCCAAACCCGTGCAAATACACTCATTGCCAGATTGACTTTTTGCGGATTGAGTAAGGCGACATACTGCTCAATGACCCCATCATCTTCTAGTTGCTTGACTCTTCTTAAACAGGGGGACGGCGACAAGCCAATTAATTGAGCCAGTTCATTATTTTGCAATTTTCCGTTCTTTTGCAGTTCATGCAAAATGCGTTTATCAATTTGATCCATCTTGTTACTTTAGTATTTAAAACCCCTTTAAGCCAATTTAGCGCAATTTAATTCCAAATCAAATTTAAATTGCATGCACTACAACAGCAAATAGCCCGATTATCGCTATAAAATACGGTTCAATATTGAAGTCCTCAGGTCACTGACATGCTTTTGCTCAGACAAAGCAGCACGCCCGCGCTCGCGCATACAGATTTCAGCGAATTTCAGCGCGGTATGAAAGATTCTATTCCTATGCTTTTAGGAATTATTCCCTTTGCTTTGGTGCTAGGTGCGACTGCGATTCAGAAAAATTTCAGTGTGCTGGAAGTGCCTTTGCTGACTGGACTCAATTTTGCCGGCGGTTCTGAATTTGCCATTCTGGAAGTCTGGACCAGTCCACCCAATTTATTCATGCTGCTGTTTATTACCTTTTTGGTGAATAGCCGGCATTTGCTGATGGGTGCAAGCCTAGTCCCGTATTTAAAACATCTCCCGAATCGCAAAGTATTGCCGGCCCTGTTTTTTATGGTTGATGAAAGCTGGGCCTTAAGTCTGGCGGATGCGCAAAGAAAACAGGCGCAGTGGGGTTATCGGGCTGCTTTTAGCATGCCCTACTATGCCGGTTTATGTTTCTGTCTTTATCTGATGTGGGTCGGTTTTACCACACTGGGCGCGATGCTTGGACCTGTTTTAGGCGATATCAACCGCTGGGGCTTTGATATGGCCTTTCCTGCTGTATTTCTGGTGTTGATGCGAAGCATGTGGAAAGGCTTGAGTGCAGCCCGGCCATGGCTAGTAAGCCTGATCTGTGCTGCCCTGGCTTATTTATATTTGCCTGCTGGCTGGTATGTGCCGATAGGTGCCCTAGCCGGCATTGTGTCTGCTTTTTTCTTGATTGGTGAGGAGGAAGCATGATTGAGATGAGTACATTACTGGCCATCCTGCTGATTGCGGCAACCACCTATCTGACCCGGATTCTGGGCTATGTCTTATTAAAAAATAAAACGCTGACACAACGTCAGCGTAAAATCATGGACGTTGTGCCCGGCTGTGTCCTGATTTCAGTCATCGCACCGTATTTTGTACGCGACAACCCTGCAGATCTGATCGCTTTGGCTTTAACCCTGTTTGCCGCTACGCGTTTTGGCTTGCTCCCCACAGTTGCCATCAGCATGGTGTCTGCAGCCGTCTTAAGAACTTTTCTTGTCTAGCCCTCAAACAGAATCCTTTATATGATTTCTAAAGGGATTCTGTTTATTTCTGTGGGTCTACGACCTTGGTGAGCAGGCTGACCAGCTCTGCATTTTGCAACTCGACCTGCTGCAGTTTGGTTGTAGTCTGATCCAGCACTTCCTGCTGTACATGCATTTTTTTAGCCAAGTCCTGCATGATTTCCAGGGTCTTTTTTAAATTTTCTTCCAGATGCGCGACTTTCTCTTCTACCGGCACGCCCTCCATGACACCTGAACCATCATTCTGATTGAACTGCAGCCAGATTAGAAAAATCACTGCCAATGTGAGCAGTATAATAAATCCCCAAACCAACATCATATGCTTGCTCTTATTTCATTTTATTGGCTTTATCTTAACGAAAAATCATGCAGATGATGCAAATAATTCAAACACTCGCGCTGCTTTTCGATCAATTACGCGCAAATTCTATCAAAACAACGCATATCAAGAATGTTTAAAGCAAAAAAAGCACCGTATATCGGCACTTTTCAGGCTTAGCAAAGTCAAACTTAATGAAAAGATTCACATAAATCCAGCAAGCGGTTGGCATAACCCCATTCATTGTCATACCAGGCAAAGACCTTGGCCTGTTGCCCCACCACTAGGGTTTGGGTCAGGTCAACGATCAAGGAATAAGGGGAATGATTAAAATCACTCGACACCAAAGGTTCATCCGTTACTGACATGATTTCGGCAAAATCCTGTCGCGCCGCCTTAATTAACACTTCATTCAGTTTGTGATCGGTAATCGGTGACTGGGAAACAAAGGTCAGATCAATTGCTGCGACATTAATGGTCGGCACCCGAATTGAATAACCGTCAATCCGATCTTCCATTTTTGGCATAACCCGCTTTAATGCACCCAGCGCACTAGATGTGGTGGGAATAATATTGTGTCCTGCTGCCCGTGCACGACGCAGATCGCGATGCGCCTGATCCAGCACAGATTGATCTGCGGTCACCGCATGGATTTCGGTCATTAACGCACTGCTGATGCCAAAAGCATCATCGAGGATTTTGACCAGCGGTACTAGGGCCTGAGTGGTACAGGACACACTGGAAATGATCTGGTCGGTGGCTTTAACGTCGTGATGATTGATACCATACACAATCGCAGCATCGACAGTATCAAAGGGTGCTGCTCCAATAATCACCCGTTTCGCCCCTGCCTCAATATGCTGGGTCGCAGCTGCACGGGAACGGAACAGCCCGGTACATTCCAGCACTACATCTACTTCAAGTTTTTGCCAGGGAAGCTGCGCCGGGTTGGCTTCACACAAAACCTGAACTTTTAAGCTGGCATCCTGATAGCTGAGATGCAGATAAATATGTTCGGCATCATAGCTGACGTCTACCTGTCCCGGAAAACGGCCATGGGTTGAGTCATATTTAAACAGATGAATTAAGGTTTCAACATCAGCAATATCGTTAATGGCAACGATTTCAAATTTAAAATCTTTCGGATTTTCAAACCAGGCACGCAATACATTACGTCCAATACGCCCAAATCCATTGATTGCCACTCGTTGCATGACTCAACCTTTTATATGCCTATTTTAAAACTCCTCTATGTTAAAGGATTTCTTGCGCAGTACATGAAAAACTTCAGTGAAAATATTGATTTTCGATTATTTTATTTCTGATACATCGCCCAGTATTCAGATCTTTTAAAATTCTGATGCTGTGTAAATAGATGGATATAACCGAATTGTTCTGAATAGAAAATTCATTTTATGAATTCAGCACTAAACCCGAGTCAATAATTCCTTGGCAATTGGTTTTAAAATGATTGGTGCATACCGCTTTTTCCGTTATAATTTGGCGTTTTAAATTTTTAAGCCCCGCATTGCAGCAGAGCTCTCATGTGCTTGTCAGACTGTGGTGTTTTAGCCAAATCGGAAATTATGGAGTGACTTGGTTGTGAGTACTCGTTTTATGACATCAGCTGAAATTCGTGAAGCATTTTTGCGTTACTTTGAATCGCAAGGGCATACACGTGTCGCGTCGAGTTCACTAGTACCCGCCAATGATCCAACTTTACTGTTCACCAATGCGGGTATGAACCAGTTTAAAGATTGCTTCTTAGGTCTAGAAAAACGCGATTATGTCCGTGCCGTATCATCACAAAAATGCGTACGTGCAGGTGGTAAACACAACGACTTAGACAACGTCGGTTATACCGCGCGTCACCATACCTTCTTTGAAATGTTAGGTAACTTCTCGTTTGGTGATTACTTCAAACGTGATGCAATCAAATTTGCCTGGGATTTTTTGACGGGCGATGACTGGCTAGCGCTACCTAAAGATAAGCTTTATGCCACTGTTTATCATACCGATGACGAAGCATTCGACATCTGGAACAAAGAAATCGGCCTAGATGTATCTCGCATTATCCGTATTGGTGACAACAAAGGTGGTCAATACGCATCAGATAACTTCTGGGCAATGGGTGACACCGGTCCTTGCGGTCCATGTTCTGAAATTTTCTTTGACCATGGCGATCACATCTGGGGTGGCCTGCCGGGCACACCTGAAGAAGATGGCGACCGTTTCATTGAAATCTGGAACAACGTTTTCATGCAGTTTAACCGCACGAGTGATGGCGTACTTCATCCGCTTCCAGCGCCTTCTGTAGATACTGGTATGGGCCTTGAGCGTATTTCTGCAGTTTTACAGCATGTGAATTCAAACTACGAAATTGATTTGTTCCAGCACTTACTCAAATCTGCGGCTGAGATTATTGGTCTAGACACTACTGCACTTGAAGCTGAAGCGGCTGAAAAAGGCACACCTGTACAATACCCTGCTTCACTTAAAGTGGTTGCTGACCATGCACGTTCATGTTCATTTTTAATCGCTGATGGTGTTAATCCTTCAAATGAAGGTCGTGGTTATGTACTGCGTCGTATCATCCGCCGTGCAGTGCGTCACGGTAACAAACTGGGTGCGACCGGTTCATTCTTCCATAAAATGTTGCAGCCGCTTATTGAAGTGATGGGCGAAGCATATCCAGAACTTGCAGCACAACAAGCACGTATCGAAGCTCAACTGCTCAAAGAAGAAGAACAATTTGCCAAAACACTTGAGCAAGGTTTGAAATTGCTTGAAGGCGAATTGGCACAGTTAAAAGGCTCTGTGATTCCGGGCGAAGTGGTTTTCAAACTTTACGACACTTACGGTTTCCCGACGGACTTAACTGCGGATATCGCACGTGAACGTGACTTAAGCATTGACGAAGCTGGCTTTGAAGTTGAAATGGCAGCACAGCGTCAACGTGCGCGTGATGCAGGCAAATTCGCAATCGACTACAACAGTGTTGTCAAAGTTGAAGGCGAAACTCAATTTGATGGTTATGATGCAACTGCAGGCGAAGGCCAAATCATCGCAATCTATAAAGATGGCGAGCAAGTAGATGAAGTCGTTGAAGGCGACGAAGCTTTAATCGTACTCAACCAGACCCCTTTCTATGCAGAAAGCGGTGGTCAAATCGGTGATACAGGTATTTTCAAAAACGATACCGGGATTTTCGAAGTTCAGGACACGAAAAAATCTGGTGGTGCATTTGTACACCAAGGCATCGTGACCATGGGTAGCTTAAAAGCAACCCAATCTGTTGAAGCGACTGTGAAAGCAGACATCCGTGCAGCAACTGCGCGCAACCACTCTGCGACTCACTTGTTACATGCTGCGCTGCGTCAAATTCTGGGCTCACATGTACAACAAAAGGGTTCATTGGTCGCATCTGATGTGTTACGTTTTGACTTTGCCAATGATCAACCGGTTAGCTTTGAACAGCTGCAAGAAATTGAACGTCTGGTCAATGCTGAGGTGATTGCTAATACGGCTGTTTCTACTGAACTTCTCGACATCGAATCTGCCAAAGCCAAAGGCGCGATGATGCTGTTCGGCGAAAAATACGGTGACGAAGTACGTGTATTGTCGATGGGTTCAGTGATTGAAGAGAAAAATTTCTCCATCGAGCTTTGCGGTGGTATTCACGTAAAACGTACCGGTGACATCGGTCTGTTCAAGATCATTTCTGAAGGTGGTGTTGCAGCAGGTATACGTCGTATTGAAGCAGTGACAGGCACTAAAGCAGTTGAAGTTGCACAAAAAGCCGATCGTGACATCAATACGATTAACGGTTTGCTCAAAGCGCAAAAAGACCAGACTTTAGAAAAAGTTGAAGCGTTAGTTGATACTGCATCGAGCTTGCAAAAACAGATCGAACAACTGAATCAGAAACTTGCTAGCCTGCAAGCCGGTGAACTTCTAAGCCAAGTTCAAACCATTGCAGGTCGTGCAACCTTGATTACAACCGTTGAAAATATGGATGCGAAAGCACTACGCAACCTGCATGACGGTGTGAAATCAAAATTAGAAAATGCAGTCATTGTGCTTGCAGGTGTAGAGGGTGACAAGGTGAGCTTGATCGCATCTGTAGCAAAAGACTTTACTGCATCTATAAAAGCGGGTGACATCATCAAACATCTGGCAACTGAGCTGGGTGGTAAAGGTGGTGGTAAACCTGACTTGGCACAAGGTGGCGCGCCACTTAACGAGAAGTTTGCTCCGGTGATGGCAGATTTAACTGCCTGGCTGGCAGCAAAATAAAACTTCAATTTTGTGTAACTGACCCTGATAGGACTATCAGGGTCATGGCTTATATGGAACAACTATGGCACTAATCGTTCAAAAATATGGCGGTACCTCTATGGGTACTCCCGAGCGCATTTTAAATGTTGCTCGTCGTGTGAAACGCTGGCATGACCATGGCCACAAGGTGGTTGTGGTTGTATCAGCGATGAGTGGCGAAACCAATCGTCTGCTTGCTCTCGCGAAAGCCATTACCGAAACCCCTGACCCACGTGAACTAGACCAGATGGTCTCTACGGGTGAGCAGGTTACGATTTCTATGTTAGCGATGGCGCTCAACTCTATTGGCGTTGAAGCAAAATCACTGACAGGTCGCCAGGTTGGCATGAAAACCGACAGCTCATTCAATAAGGCACGTATCGAATCAATTGATACTGAAGTCCTGAACTCGAATCTGGATGCTGGCCGTGTACTTGTAGTTGCAGGTTTTCAGGGTTTTGACGAGCATGGCAATACCACCACTTTAGGCCGCGGCGGTTCTGATACTTCAGGTGTCGCGATTGCTGCTGCACTAAAAGCCGATGAATGCCAGATTTATACAGACGTTGATGGCGTGTATACCACTGATCCACGTGTTGCACCCAAAGCCAAGAAAGTTGATCGTATTTCCTTTGAAGAAATGCTTGAAATGGCGTCACTGGGTTCAAAAGTCCTGCAAATTCGTGCAGTTGAATTTGCCGGTAAATATCAAGTACCTTTACGCGTATTATCCAGCTTCGACAATGACAATGATGGTGCATTCGACGAAGAATTTAAGCAAAACGTGGGTACACTTATTACGACTGAATTGGAAGACAATATGGAACAGCCAATTATCTCCGGTATCGCATTTAACCGTGACGAAGCAAAATTAACGATTTTAGGTGTACCTGATGAACCGGGCATCGCCTCTAAAATTTTGTGCCCGATTGGTGATGCCAATGTTGAAGTGGATATGATTATCCAGAACGTTGAAGAAGATGGTACGACTGATTTTACTTTTACAGTCAACCGCAGCGAATTGAACAAGGCCAAAGCCATTCTCGAAGCAACCGCTCAGGAAATTGGTGCACGTGAAGTCGCTACCCGTTCAGATATCGTCAAAGTTTCTATCGTCGGTGTAGGCATGCGTTCACATGCAGGTGTTGCAAGCAAAATGTTTACCGCACTGGCAGCTGAAGGTATTAACATCCTGATGATCTCTACTTCTGAAATCAAAATTTCAGTGATTATTGAAGAAAACTATCTGGAACTTGCAGTTCGTTCACTGCATACCGCCTTCGGTCTAGATCGCGAACAAGGTGAATCAAGCGTACGCGCTTAAGAGGAATGACAAAATATTGTCATTGTTTGACAGTATTCTATAAATCTCTACAAAAATTCAGAGCCACTATAGTTTTTTTTATAGTGGCTCTGTTATATTAAGCCTGAGGATTTTTAAAAAACTGAGATAGATTAAAATCTTTCACCCAGATGACAGAATTTCTATCCAGATTTTATTTTTTAATTTTTGGTTGTGTTTTTGTTTTATATTCAATAGATTGCAGGTTTTGCATTTTGCAAGGAGAGAAACATGCTGATTTTGACTCGACGTGTCGGGGAAACTTTAATGATTGGAGACCAAGTCAGCGTGACTGTGCTTGGTGTAAAAGGTAATCAGGTTCGTATTGGGGTCAATGCTCCGAAAGAAGTCTCTGTGCACCGTGAAGAGATTTACCAGCGTATCCAGCATGAACGTGCAATGCATGAACATCTTCAGCATATCGATCAGGATTTCCAACCTTCGTATGAAGATGAAAACCAAACACAAAATAACTTTAACCGTTAATTTTTGTGTAAATCATAAAGCGGCTTTGAAGCCGCTTTTAATTGATCTATACTTTAATGAATACACATTTCAATATTCAGAACCTTTAAATTAAATAAGAATGGCTTTGTTGCACAAAGATTTAAAAAATAAAATACCCCTAAGTGACTCAAATTTAAGGCACAACTCGGGTAAGTGGTCGACCTAATTCCGTAAATCTGTTAAGGACTGCTACACGTGCATGGATCTCATTCACTTGGCTGTCAAAATTCCTAGCACTGAGTTTATCGCCTAATAACTTGATGCAATGCATCTTAGTTTCAACCAAACTTCGCCAATGATAGCCTGACCATTTTTTCCATAGTGTCCTGCCTAAACGTTTAACTGTTCGAAGTAATTCATTTCGCGCTAGCGAACTGATCTTTGTATCTTTCCATGGTTTCGCATTTTTTCTAGGTGGAATCACCGCATGCGCTTGCCGATCTGCAATGACCTGACGGCATTGCTTGGTGTCATAAGCTCCATCGGTATAAACAGAATCAATCTGCTCATCTTGTGGAATCTGATCAAGTAAATCACCAAGTACCTGTGAATCACTAACATTATTGGTTGTGAGCTGAATAGCGCGTATTTGCAGGGTTTTAGCATCTATACCAATATGTAATTTACGCCATTGGCGACGATATTCAGGCTGATGTTTCTTACGCTTCCATTCACCTTCACCTAAAAATTTTAAACCCGTAGAGTCGACGAGTAGGTGTAACCCATCACGACTTTTCTGATAGCTTATCGCAATATCAATATGCTTTTGTCGTCTACAGAGGGTGGAGTAATCTGGTGCTGTCCAATTCAAGCCACAGAGTTTAATCAGGCTTTGAGCAAAGCCAGTGACCATACGCAAAGAAAGACGGAATAGAGATTTGATCATTAAACAGCATTGAATCGCTGTATCGGAATAAGTTTGATTTCGTCCTTGTTTGCCTTGTGGTTGTGCATACCATTGGGTCTTCGGATCAAACCAGATTGAAATATTCCCTCGCTTGATTAAAGCACGATTGTAGGATGACCAATTTGTTGTACGGTAGATTTTAGATGTAGGCTTCTTCATCTGGAAATTATATTGCTGAAGAAGCCTTCAAGAATAGCTTTGTGCAACAAAGCCAATAAGAATTAAAGTTCTGCGCCCTGCTGTTCCAGCAATGCTGCAACTACCTTTTTTACCGGCCCAAAACTACGACGGTGCTCATCAATCACCCCATGCAAGGCAATCGCTTCAAAATGTGCTTTGGTTGGATAGCCCTTGTGCTTGGCAAAACCAAATTGTGGATGCTTTAGATCCATCTCAATCATTTGATGATCACGGGTAACTTTGGCCAGAATACTGGCAGCAGAAATTTCTGCATGCAAAGCATCGCCACCAATGATCGCGTCACAGCTCATCGTTAGCCCCTGAGGGACTTTATTGCCATCGACCAGCACATGCTCAGGTTGAATCGCTAAAGCTTCTACAGCACGGCGCATTGCCAGTAAGGATGCCTGCAGAATATTATGCTCATCAATTTCTGCTGCTGACGCCTCAGCAATTGCCCAAGCCAGCGCTTTTTCCTGAATTTCGATAAAAAGTTTTTCACGTTTCTTTTCAGTCAGTTTTTTAGAGTCATTTAAACCTTCAATCGGGTTATTTGGATCTAAAATTACCGCGGCCGCCACCACTGAACCGACCAGCGGTCCACGCCCTGCTTCATCTACACCAGCAATTTTCATGTCATTTCCCATAAAAAATAGGCTGAACCTGTCAGCCTATTTCAATTTAATCCTGGCTTAGTTTACAGCTTCAGCCACACAAGCGTTAATGGTTTTTGCAACCACATTGCCCACGATTGTGGTACGTGCCACCGGATCAATCGCAGCAGTCGCCAAATCAACCGCTGTCACATTTTGCGGTGCTTTTTCGCTGACACAGCCACAAATTTCAGACTGGATATTTTGCTTTTGTGTTGTGGTCATTAAACGTGTTGCCGTTTGCCACGCTGGAATATTATTCAGTTCAGTGGTGCATTTTGCATTGATCGCGATTTTAAGCGCAGTGCCGCCCAGTTGTTGAGTGGTACTTGGCGCCTCAGAAGTGCCTGTCGCTGTACACGCTGATAAAACCAGAGTCAGTGGCGCAAGTACAGCCAATAATTTTTTCACAGATATATTCCTTATTCATTCATAGATGAAGACTGTCGCTATTGTGCCGAAATTCACCTGAATAAGAAATCTAAAAATCACTAAGCATGTTTAATCTACAGCCAACCAATTTAATAGATGTTGCATGAAAGCCACCATAGCGTTGCAGATTTGGAATTGCTGAATTGATTCACCCTTTGCTAAGGTTCGGCCTTATTGAAGAGCAACGGAATATCTAGATGAATAAATCACTGTATTACACACGAACAGCGCAATGGCTGCATTGGATCATGGCGGTTATTTTTATTGCGGCCTGGCTCATCGGTTTTTATAGTGGTAATTTTTTAAGTTATGACGTTGATGGCAGCTTTAAGGGTGATGTGATTTCACTGCATAAAAATATTGCAACCACCATTATTTTCCTGCTCGTTGTTCGAATTTTCTGGCGCTATACCCATCCTGCACCGTCACTGCCTGAGAGTATGTCACCGCGGATGAAAACGTTGGCACATGCTGGTCATCTGGCGCTGTATTTCATGCTGATTGCCCTACCCCTTACAGGTTGTTTGTATAGTTGGAGTTTGGGTTATCCAGCACCGGTGCTGTATTTATTTAACCTGCCACCCCTCATTGCCGAAAACTCGGCTGTGACCGCTATTGTTAAGCCCTTGCATATCTGGCTTTCCTGGGCAGTCGGCATTCTACTGGTTGGCCATATTGCCGCAGCCTTTAAACATCATTTTATCGATAAAGATCATGTATTAAAAAGTATGACCCAGCAAGATAAATAATTAGACCATTAATATGGGCTAAATAATGTTTCCAGTCTGTGCTTGCAGACTGTTTTATTAAATAAATTCCTTGAGACAACTTCTGAGACTGTTTGCAATCGCTTTTTGCGTCAGTTCTTTTTTGGCTGCTTCATCAACTGTGGCTTTTAACAAAGTTTTGGCAGGCACATCTTTTAACGCATGCTCACCTACACATGAACACACATTTTTCTCAAGTTCAACTTTACTGGTGTCCTGCATTAAGTAGGTCGAAACTTTCCAAACTTTGGAATTTTGCAGCTCTTTACTGCATTGATATTCAATCAAAGGTTTTAAAGTACGTTGTGTCAATGTCATATCCGCACTAGAACAGGCAGAAATCAACAATATGCTGAGGAGCAGAATTAAACTTTTCAATTTCATATTGGCCTATAAAAATGATAAAGGCAGAGCGAACTCTGCCTTTTGTAAAAACTTAAACCAAGGCACGGATCTGGTTGATCCATTTCTCTTTTTCAGCCTCTGGAATAAACGACGCTTCAAAGGAGTGCATTGCCAACTGCTTTAATTCCTCGTTACTCAAGTCTAGCGCTTCAGCAATGGCAATAAAGTTGTCATTCATATAGCCACCAAAATAGGATGGATCATCTGAGTTGACTGTAACATGGACACCCTGCTGCAAGAGACGACGGATATTATGCTGCTGCATATCCTCGACCACACAAAGCTTCAGATTTGACAGCGGGCACACCGTTAAGGGCATTTTTTCGCGAATCAACCGTTGCATTAACTCAGAATCTTCTTCTGAACGCACCCCATGATCAATACGATTAACTTTCAGCAAATCCAGAGCTTCCCAGACATATTCTGCCGGGCCTTCTTCGCCCGCATGTGCTACGACCAAGAACCCTGCTTCACGCGCTTTGGCAAAGACACGTTCAAATTTAGAAGGTGGATGCCCGACTTCACTTGAATCCAGACCAATCGCAATAATCTGGTCTTTATAGGGCAATGCCTGCTCCAGCGTTTCAAAGGCCGCCTCTTCACTTAAATGACGCAGGAAACACATGATCAAATGTGAGCTAATTCCAAGCTTGGCCTTGGCATCATCGCAGGCTTTTTGCAGGCCATTGATGACGGTCGCAAAAGCAATTCCACGGTCGGTATGCGTTTGCGGATCGAAGAACATTTCTGTATGCACCACATTGTCTTCGGCACATTTTTCAAAATAGGCCCAAGCCAGGTCATAAAAGTCCTGTTCATGGATCAGTACATTGGCCCCGGCATAATAAATATCCAAGAAGGACTGAAGATTATGGAAATTATAAGCCTGCTTAACTTCCTCGACAGATTTATACGGGATGGCAATCTGATTACGCTGAGCGATTGCAAACATTAGCTCAGGCTCAAAAGTGCCTTCAATATGAACATGAAGCTCGGCTTTTGGCAAAGCGCGAATCAACTCAAGACGGTTCATCACTTCTCCTCGTGAAACCTTTAAATAATAAAAAAGGGCGCAAACTCAGTTTACACCCTTTCTGAATGTAGAAAAATTAGCCACCAAACAGTGCGAATTTAAGCGTCCATAGAACAGCAATAATCCAGACCATATACGGTACAGTCGCAGCCTTACCAGTCAACAACTTGATCAGTGCATAGCTGATAAAGCCCATCGCAATACCATCCGCAATCGAATAGGTAAATGGCATAAATACGATGGTTAAAAATGCCGGTACTGCCTCAGTAATATCTTCCCAGTCAATATGGACGATACCCTGAATCATCAACACACCAACAAATAACAATGCTGGCGCAGTGGCAAAACTCGGAACTGATTGTGCAAGCGGTGCCAGAAATAAACAGGCAATAAACAGCAATCCAACCACCACGGCGGTTAGACCGGTACGGCCACCTGCTGCCACACCCGCAGAAGATTCAATATAAGGCGTAGTTGAAGAAGTACCCAGTGCCGCACCAGCAACAATCGCTGATGAGTCAGCAAATAAGGCTTTCTTCAAACGTGGTAATTTCCCGTCTTTTAACAGACCTGCACGATGCGAAACACCGACCAACGTTCCGGTAGAGTCAAACAGATCGACCAGGAAGAAAACAAAAATCACCCCAATTAAACTGGCAGTAAAGAGGCCTTCAAAATCCATTTGCATGAATGTTGGAGCCAGCGATGGAATATGACCCACTACACCCTGGAATTCGTTATAACCTAGTGCCGTTGCAATGGCAGTCACCACCAGAATACTGATGATAATCGCACCACGGACTTTAAACTGGTGCATTACCACAACCAACAAAAAGCCAAAAAGTGCTAATAATACAGAAGGTTGTTTCAGATCACCCAAGCCCACCAGTGTGGCTGGATTATCCACAATAATTCCGGCATTTTTCAGTGCAACCAATGCCAGGAACAAGCCAATACCACCACCAATCGCGAGCTTGAGCGACATTGGAATTGCATTGACAATGGCTTCACGTATTTTAAACAGGCTAATGGCAATAAAGACCAGACCTGAAACAAAAACTGCACCCAAGGCGGTTTGCCAAGGCACCCCCATTCCCAGACATACAGAATAGGTAAAGAAGGCATTTAAGCCCATGCCTGGTGCCAGCGCAATTGGATAATTCGCAATCAGGCCCATGACTAAACAGCCAATCGCAGCTGCAAGACAGGTTGCTACAAAGACAGCCCCATGATCCATCCCTGTTTCGGACAAGATCATTGGATTGACAATAATGATGTAACACATGGTTAAGAATGTAGTTACACCAGCCAGAACTTCTGTACGGAAACTGGTTTTGTTTTCACTCAGTTTAAACAGACGTTCAAGCATATTTTCTGAAGATGGATTAGGAGTCGTCATGACCTAGCCCCTATTGAGTAAACTTTATGCTTCAAGCACGCCGTCAAATAAATGAAATTTCACAAAAAATTCATTTATTTTGAGGATGTGTTAGCAACGAATATGCCAGTATAGCCATTTGACGGGTTCAAATGTTTGAACAGCTTACAGCCCCAGGGCTATGCTATAAAAACCCCAAAAAATCTAAACAAAAAAGCTGCATAACTTTTATGCAGCTCTATTTAATGATATAAATCAAATGCTTAGAAAGATGAAGTTTGCTTCATCTTTATAGGTGGCAAATTATAACACATTGATTTCTGATTGCTTCTTTGATTTTATACTTTATTTAAAATCAATCTATTTAATTCGAATATTTTTAATATTTTATTATATTTATTATTGAGTTAATTTTATTAATTACGCTAAATTGAAAAAAAAGAAAATTGATGCATGTGTTAATGTCGATGCCGATTAGAGTCTAACAATTTGCTGGAGTCACGCGCTTCATTCAAGACATGACGGATTTTTTCGTATTTTCTGATTTCTGCCTGTTTATGCACGCAGAATCCTAATACACTGACCATTAACACAAAAACAGGAATAGCATGTATTTTCATTTTTATTATTCTGCTTTGTAACACTGTGCAATTATGCTAACAAAAAACCTAATAAACTTGTGACTTACTTTACATTTAACCCGATAGAATGCACTTCTTAAACCGTTTAGCGATATTTTTCTATCGTTTTATTTATTATTACTTAATTAATTTTTCATTCTTTCTCAAAAAATCTCTTGCGCTAAATACTCCCCAAAGTTAATAAATTAAATATTTGAATATTAAATACTTATTTATTTAAATAAAAATTTCTATTGGAAAGAAAAATATAAAAATTAATGAAAATTCCCTGATTTAAAATATATTAACTTGAGCTATTTTATTCAGCTTTTCCCAGAAATATCAGTTTCAATTTTCTGTAAAAAACAATTCAATAGATGAGATTTTACGCATTATTTCAATGAGTTCAGCGATAATTCTAATTTTTTATCTAACTTAAAATTTGGGAAAGACGCTAAAAACCATATTTGTACCGAAGTGCAGCCAATCAACTCCCCTGGCACTCAATATTTAAAAAACGATTAAAGCTGGATAAATAAAATTTCAATACTCATAGCTCCCAATACCGCCTAGAAACCAATTATTCTATGCGGTAGCGGAATAACGTTATTTATGCACTGATTTGTTCATCACGTTTAAATACCAATTCACCTTTAAGTGAACTATCGGCATCAAAATAATAGCCATCGGTATTGAATGCTTTGAGTTCTTCGGCACGTTCAATTCTATTTTCAACAATAAAACGTGCCATCAAACCACGTGCTTTTTTAGCATAGAAACTAATCACTTTATATTTGCCATTTTTCTGATCCAGAAATACTGGCTTAATAATCTCTGCCTGAATTTTGCGCTCGTTCACCGATTTATAATATTCATCAGAAGCAATATTCACCAAGATCTCAGACTGGGCTGCTGCTAAATCTTGATTGATCAGATCAGTGATGTGATGTGCCCAGAAGTCGTATAAGTTATGCCCGCGAGAATTGGCCAATTTGGTTCCCATTTCCAGACGATAGGGCATCATCAGATCCAAGGGACGCAAAAGCCCATATAAACCAGACAACATACGCAAATGCTGTTGTGCAAAGTGCAGATCTTCCTGCTTTAAGCTATAAGCATCCAGACCGGTATAGACATCTCCTTTAAAGGCAAAAATAGCCTGACGTGCATTGGCTAAATTAAAATCTGGTTGCCAGTCCTGGAAACGTGCTGTATTTAAATTGGCAATTTTTTCACTGACACTCATCAAACTGGAAATTTCTGTTGCAGAAAGTGTGCGACAAGCTTTGATCAAATCCTGCGAATGTTCTAATAATCTGGCTTGAGTAAATTGGTCAGTCGGTAATGGGGTATCGTAATCGAGCGTTTTGGCTGGAGAAATTAAAGCGAGCATGGCAACCTGGTCAAAAAATGATTAATCAAACTATATCAGTCTGCTTATTTTAATTCCAATTCATGTTTTTATTCACCATAATCGTTAAAATGCGCGATTCTCCTGTTAATCATCGGTATTTATATGTCCGAGCAAATTTTCCTTCAAGGACCTGCGGGTCAGATTGAAGTTTTTGTGGATTATCCTCAGGGTGAAGTGAAAGGATTCGCGGTAGTTTGTCACCCCCATCCCTTGCAAGGTGGTACGCCCCAGCACAAGGTTCCCGTTCTATTGGCACAAATGTATATGGAACGTGGCTGTGTTGTGTATCGTCCGAGTTTTCGCGGTTCTGGTCAAAGTGAAGGTATACACGACGAGGGCTTCGGTGAGACGGATGATGTATTAGAAATCATTCGGTTTGCTCGCAGTCAGCATATTGGGCTGTCTTTTTATGCGGGCGGTTTTAGTTTTGGTGCGCATGTCATGGCAAAGAGCTATGCAGCCTTACCTGTAGAACTGCAACCCAAACAAACTATTTTATGTGGCCTGCCAACTGCAACCGTTGCCGGTATTCGCCATTATGTTACGCCAGCAATTAAAGGTGATATTCTGTTCATTCATGGTGAGGGTGATGAAGTAACCCTGCTGTCGGATATGATTGAATGGGCAAAACCACAGCGTCATTTAGTGACCGTATTGCCTGGTGCCAATCATTTCTTTACCGGCTATTTAAAGCAATTGCGGATTGCAATGACTCGCTACTTAGCGCTTGGCTAGATAATACAACCCATCAGATGATGGGTTTTTTATGCTTTTCACAGCAGTTTTTCAGCTAAGTGATAAATCACTGCCCGACATTTAGCTTGTTGTACTATATCAACAATCTTTCCACCCAAACGTTCAACGACTTTTCGGCTCGCTCAATTTTCTTCGGCTACAGGATAAATTAATCGCTGACGATTTAAGTCATCAAGGGCATAACCAACCAGAGCATCAACCGTTTCACAACCATATTTATGACCATGTGGGCTTTCCTTGATCCAAATTCCAAGCTATGGCACTTCATCCTTTAAACGATCTAAACCACAAAGCCCCATAAATTTCAGACTTTCCGCATGGCGTATCACAAACACATATTCTTCATGAGCTGCCATATTCTCTAGCCATTTTTGCCATATTGTTGCAAATGCTTGTTCAGATTCTGGCAGACCCCATGTCATAAAACGCGTCAAACTTGGGATAATCGCAGCATAAGCTTCTCATGCATCTGATGCACGAAACTAGCTGAGTATCAGACACTCACTTTGGCGTTGAGATCAAATTATAGTGGAGTTATGAATTAGTTCTTCCATTCAAACTCGCTAAAGCTTTCCTGCTCTTTTAGCGAGCTTTCTACTGCTTGTGCAAGCTGATTGAGCAGACTTCGTTCGGTAATACGATCGAGCCAATCTTGTTCTTCTTCAGGATATGAGGCAATTTCACAGACCAGATGCCCCTGCTCATCTCTGGTTTCACAACTCACAGATAAGGGCAATGCATGTTCATCCACGCTCACCGCAACCTGAGCACCACTTTGACTTAAGGTCTGAAAGCCATGTTTACCTAATGTTTCGGCAAGAAAATGCGCTACATATTCCTGGGTTTCCTGACCATCCCGGGGTTGCTGGCTTTGTGTATTGGCCATGAATTTTAATTTTCGCATCGCTACATCCTAATGGCTTTTTTCTTGTATGGGTTTAGCATAAGCAATATAAACAAAACAGCCAAGCAAAAGCTTGGCTGTTTCACATAATTTTAAAAATTATTCTGAAACTTGAATAGGCAAACCTGCAATTGAGGTCAGTTCTGTAAAGGTCGGGAAACTGG
Organism: Acinetobacter sp. YH12254; assembly: GCF_013417415.1. NCBI lineage: Bacteria > Pseudomonadati > Pseudomonadota > Gammaproteobacteria > Moraxellales > Moraxellaceae > Acinetobacter > Acinetobacter sp. YH12254. The sequence continues at coordinate 260,862 of NZ_VPEB01000002.1, forward strand.
TGGCTACCGTTTCCGTACCGACAATCTTGATCTGCTCCGAATTACGTAAACCGGCAATCGAAAAACTCATTGCAATGCGATGATCATGATGCGATTCAATTTCACCACCGGTAAAGATTGGCGACCAGTCACCTGATTTGCCCTTCCCTTCGATAATAATGCCATCTTCAGTTGGGGTACAGTCAATGCCCATGGTTTGCAGGCCATCTGCCATCACCTGAATACGGTCCGATTCTTTTACGCGAAGCTCGGCAGCACCGGTCAAAATCGTCTGACCTTCGGCACAGGCAGCAGCAATAAACAGCGCCGGGAATTCATCAATCGCCAATGGCACCTGATCTTCAGGGATATGAATGCCTTTAAGCGTACGCGTACCACGAATACGGATATCTGCAATCGGTTCACCGCCAGCAATGCGTTCATTTTCAACGGTAATGTCCGCACCCATCTGTTTCAGGATTTCGATCACGCCAGTACGGGTCGGGTTGATACCAACAGCCTCTAAGGTCACATCCGAATTTTCAGTAATCGCAGCGCCGACCATAAAGAAGGCCGCAGAAGAAATATCAGATGGCACCTGGATATTGGTTCCGACCAGCTTTCCACCACCTTGTAATGAAATACGATTGCCTTCGGTTTTCACCTCATAACCAAATGCACGCAACATACGCTCAGTATGGTCACGGGTTGGTTCAGGTTCAGTCACTGCGGTTTCGCCATTTGCCCATAGGCCCGCCAGCAAAATACCTGATTTTACCTGCGCTGATGCCATTGGCAAATCGTACTGAATGCCTTGTAGTTGCTGGTTGCCTGTAATCGAGACAGGCGGAGTTCCACGTTCACCCGTGGTCTGAATCAGTGCACCCATTTCACGTAAAGGCTTGGCAATACGTTCCATTGGGCGTTTAGATAGGGATGCATCACCGGTCATCACTGAATCAAATTTCTGCGCTGCCAGCATACCGGACAGCAAACGCATTGAAGTACCTGAGTTGCCCATATAAATGGCAGACTGTGGCGCTTTAAGACCATGCATACCGACGCCATGAATGGTGACTTCACCATTTTTAGGGCCTTCGATGCTGACACCCATATCACGAAAAGCCTGCAAAGTTGCCAGTGCATCTTCACCTTCAAGGAAACCAGTCACATGTGTTGTACCTTCAGCGATGGCACCAAACATGATCGAGCGATGTGACACAGATTTGTCACCTGGCACGGTAAATTTACCTTGAAATGTCTTGGCACCCGGCTGAATGGTAAATTGTTGTGTCACTTTATTTTTCTCCATGAAAGGTTTCTTGGCGAGCATATGGTTGAAATGCTGGCGAGCTGCCTGCGCATGACCCAATAAGCCCATCAATGCTTGGGAATCTTCATCTTCGATCAATTTGCGAATCATCGCGAGCTGCTGTTCAAAGCCATCTACGGCATTCAGAACTGCTTTTTTGTTGGCAAAAAAGATGTCATGCCACATTTGTGGATCACTGGCGGCAATCCGCGAGAAATCGCGGAAGCCACCGGCAGCATAACGAAATATGTCTAAGTTGTCTTCACGTTTGGCCAGCTGTTCAACCAAGTTGAATGCCATGAGATGCGGAAGATGACTGGTATGTGCCAGCACTTCATCGTGCTTGTCCACATCCATGCAAATCACTTCGGCTTTGGCCGCTTGCCACAGTTGAATCAGCTTCTCCACGGCCCAATCGCTACTGCTTGGCAGTGGCGTCAAAATTACCTTGTGATTGGCAAATAGATCGACTTTTCCTGCATGTACACCGGTATGCTCTGCACCTGCAATCGGATGACCCGGCACAAAACCTGCTGGAAGCTGGTCACCAAAGACCGCTTTAGCCGCATCGACCACATTACCTTTGGTACTTCCCACATCAGTAATAATGACATTTTCCGTCAAATACGGCTGAATCAGCTCAAGTACTTTTTGTGTGGCACGTACCGGCAAAGCCAGAACAATCAGATCTGCACCTTTGACTGCATCTACAGGATCGGCATAGCCTGCAGAAATCAGACCAAGTGCCTTGGCATCTTCCAAAGTCTTGGACGAACGTGTCGATGCCACAATGTCATTGGCCAAGTGCTCGGCTTGAATGACACGCGCCAGACTTGAACCAATCAGTCCAAGCCCAATAAATGCAACTTTTTCAAACAATGGCTGCGACATGAATTAAGCTTTTGCCTCTAAACCCAATACTGTAGCAAGCGCGCTTAAGAATTTCGCGTTTTCTGCTTCAGTACCAATCGATACACGAATGTGGCTGGAAATACCGACCGGACGTACAATCACCCCTTGTTTCAGCAAACCGTTGAAGGTTGCTGCTGGGTCTGCCTGTACATCAACCAGAATAAAGTTAGCACGAGAAGGCACATAGTTCAGACCCAAAGCCTTAAAACCTGCTTCAAGTTGCGCCATACCGGCTTTATTTACTTCGCGAGAACGCGCGATAAAGTCTTCATCTTTCAGTGCAGCCACCGCAGCGACCATGGCCAAATGATTGACGTTAAATGGCTGACGAATACGGTTTAAATAATCGGTCACTTCAACCGATGCCAAGGCAAAACCGACACGCAGTGCAGCCAGACCATAGCACTTCGATAAAGTACGGCTGACAATCAGATTTGGATATTGTTGCAGGAATTTCAGGCTATTGAAATTTTCCGGGAAATATTCCACATACGCTTCGTCTAGCACCACAATTACATTTGCAGGGACTTTTTGCATGAAAGCTTCAAATTCGGCTTCTTCGAACCAGGTTCCGGTCGGATTGTTCGGATTGGCAATGAAGACGAGTTTGGTATTGTCCTGAATTGCTGCTGCCATCGCTTCAAGGTCATGTGAAAAACCTTTGGCAGGTACTTCAATCGCTTGTGCATTAATGGCTTGAGTGACCAGTGCATAAACCGCAAATGCGTGCTGGCTATATACCACAGAATCGCTTGAAGAAACGAAGGCACGGGCAAACATTTCTAGCAAGTCGTTTGAACCATTGCCCAGCGTAATCTGATCATGATTAAAACCAAACTGAGTTTTAATCTGATCTTTCAGGATAAAGCCACCTCCATCTGGATAACGGCCAATTTCAGCAATTTCCGCAGCGACTGCTTCTTTGACTTTATCTGAACAACCCAGCGGGTTTTCATTGGATGCCAGCTTGACGATATCGGTAAGACCCAACTCACGCTCAAGCTCACTGATCGGTTTACCTGGCTGATATGGCTTTAATTTTGAGATGCCTGAATTGGCTGGAACAAACGACATTTTAGACTTCCAATTTTAGGTATAAAACAGTGGTCAGCACCCTCGCCCTGACCACGGATAGCTGACTTAAAGTACAGCTGCAGGATATGAACCGAGCACGCGAACTTCTTTAACTAAAGGACGAATTTCTGCAATTGCAGCTTTGACATGTTCCTGCTCAATATGACCTTCAAGATCAATGAAGAACACATAAGCCCATTTTTCCGGAAGTGCTGGACGCGTTTCAATACTGGTCAAGCTGATATTGTGCTTGGCAAATGGCGCCAGAATTTCCAGCAATGCACCAGCACGGTCATGTGCAGAAATCAGTAATGAGGTTTTATCATTGCCACTTTGAGGCACTTTTTCACGGCCAATCACCAAGAAACGTGTGGTATTTTCCGGATTGTCCTCAATATTGCCATGCATAATTTCAAGATTATAAATACTTGATGCAATTTCAGAAGCAATCGCAGCAGAATGCCATTCATTTTGAATACGGCGCGCAGCCTCAGCATTAGAATTTAAAGCCACACGTTCTACACCCGGATAATGCGCGTCTAGCCATTTACGACATTGCGCCAAAGTCTGCTGATGTGCATAAATCTGTTTAATACTGTCTTTACGGGTATTTTCAGAAATCAGAAATTGATGATGAATCGGCAATTCAACTTCGCCAATCACATTCAGGTTCGAAGTTTTAAAACAGTCCAGGGTATGATTGACTACACCTTCAGAGGAATTTTCCACCGGCACCAAACCATAATGGGCACTGCCCGCCTCGACTTCACGGAAGACTTCATCAATTGTCGGTAAAGGTCGAACCACCGCATCATGACCAAAGTGCTTGAGTACCGCAGAATGGGTATAGGTTCCGACTGGCCCTAGAAACGCAATACTTTGCGGAGCTTCAAGCGCAAGACAAGCGGACATGATTTCACGGAACAGACGTGCCATGGTGGTATCCGACAATGGCCCTTCATTACGCTCCATGACATTGCGCAACACCTGTGCTTCACGTTCTGGGCGGTAAAACAGCGGACTTTCTTCTGAAGCAAACTTTGCTTTTGCAACTGCTTCAGCCAAACGTGCCCGGCGGTTAATCAATTGCTGGATTTGCTGATCAACAGAATCGATATCCTCACGAATTTTTGCCAAATCAAGAGAAGTCGTGGTGTTTTGATCGTCGTTGATCATTGTTATGTCGCCCTTCATAAACCTTATCTGTTCAGTATAACAATAGTGAGCTTTAAAATGTTACGCAATATGACATTGCTAGATTAAGTCTTAAAAACAGACAGTTGGTTTTAACCACTCATCGCTTTTAGTCATATCTGGTAACATTTAGTTCAGCATTTTGGCTTGATTTACATTATCAAATTGTAAACTTAGCCTCTCCATCTTAACTGATTTTAATGAATATGAAATATCACTATTTCTTAATCTATATAGCGGTTTTAAGCATAAGAAAATTAAAATAATAGCTTTGTACATGTCTTTTTTGACCTATTAAAATCTGAGATATCTTTCACAATAAAATGCACGCTCCTCAAGCTCATTTCTCTTATTTAATATTGATTTTCCTAGATTTTTTACATGAAATTACTACTCTGTTACAAAGCAGAGACGTTTTTTCAACCTTTAACAGCTAGTCTAATTTAAATCATGAGTTGGGGGGATCAATCATGCCAAAAAGAATAGCAGTACTTATAACAAATAATTTTGAAGACCAAGAATATCTAGAGCCAGTGGCTGCCTTGCTGGCTGCCCATCATAGCGTCTGCAATATCGAACTTAACGCCGGCAAAGTGGTCTATGGGCTGCATGGCTGTTCTGCCGTGACCATCGACCGTGGCATCGAACAAATCAGTATTGATGACTTTGATGCCTTGCTGATTCCAGGGGGCGAATCTGCGGTTTCTCTCTCTACCGATGTTCGGGTGCTACAGTTCATCCATGCCTTCAATCAGGCCAAAAAAGCTATTTTCAGTTTATGTGATGCATCCTTATTACTGTGTGAAGCAGATGTGCTGAAAAATCGGATTATTACCAGTATCCGGGCGCATGCGAGTCGCGTACAGCATGCGGGTGGAACCTATTATGATGTAGAACTGGTGAATGATAATAACCAGTTGATCTCATCGCGCCTGCCCAACGATTTGCCCATTTTTATTCATGAATGTTTGAATGTCTTGAAATCATAAAATTTAAAACAGAGTCACGGCTCTTTGCTATAGCTTGCCTGTAAAAAAAGAGTCCTTAAAAAGGACTCTTTTTTTCATTCATAAATTAACGTCCTAACAGACCACGCGCTACAATTTCTTTCATGATTTCATTGGTACCGCCATAAATCCGTTGAATACGGGCATCGACAAAGAAGCGTGAAATTGGATATTCAGTCATGTAGCCATAACCACCAAAGAGCTGAAGCAGATTGTCAGCAATCTTCATCTGCATATCGGTAGAAAAACTTTTCAATGCCGCTGCAGTTTCGACATCCAGTTTCCCTTGCATATAAAGCTCAAGATTCTGGTTATAAAAAGCTGCGGTCGCCAATTCATCAATTTTCGCTTGTGCCAAAACAAAACGAGTATTCTGGAATTGACCGATGGCCTGACCAAAAGCCTGACGCTCTTTCACATATTGCGTGGTCACATCAATAGAACCACGAATTGCACCCAAGGCTGTTGCTGCGATGGCGGTACGCTCACGCGGTAATTCCTGCATCAAATAAGCAAAACCCTGCCCCGGTTGACCGAGTAACTGGTCTTTCGGCACCTTGACATTGTCAAAGAACAGTTCCGAAGTATCTTGCGCATGCAGGCCAATCTTGTCCAGATTAGTGCCTTTTTTAAAGCCTTCCAGATGCGTGTCGGCCAGTAACAAAGAAACGCCTTTGGCACGCGCTTGCGGATCAGTTTTGACTGCCAGTACCACCAGGTCGGCATGCTGACCATTGGAAATAAAGGTTTTTGAGCCATTTAATACATAGTAATCATCCTGCAAGATGGCACTGGTACGCATGGCTTGCAAGTCTGAGCCGGCACCTGGCTCGGTCATACCAATCGCACCGACCACTTCACCGCTCACCATTTTCGGCAACCAGTGTTTCTTCTGCTCTTCAGTTCCAATATGCAAGATATAGGGTGCAGCAATATCCGAATGACAGGACAACCCTGTAGAAATGGCACTGTATCCGGCACGTGCAGACTCTTCAATCAGCATCAATGAATAATCGGTTGGCACCCCATAGCCGCCATATTCCTCCGGAACATCGACACACAAGAAACCATTTTCACCAAGTGCATTCCAGACTGAACGTGGCATCAGGCCTTCATGCTCCCATTGTTGATAATACGGTGCGACATGTTCATTCATAAAGCGTTTAAAATTGTCGCGGAATAATTCTAGATCGGCATCGTAGGCAAGCATTCTGTTGTCCTTATACTGTTTATCGTTTTATTTCCTGTTTTACAGACTATCTACTTTCAGCTTTACTGTCATGTACTGGCATCTATCTTTTACTAACTTTGCAGTCAATAAAAAAGGAAGCCGAAGCTTCCTTTTTCTTTCAAACATTAGAATTAATGGGCGTTATTGCCTTCTTGCGCCATTTTTTCATCAATTTCTGATGGATTTGCCAATGCATAGTTCAGCTTGTCCATATCGAGCTGGCCTACCCATTTTGCAACAACCAAAGTCGCCAAAGAGTTACCCACCAGATTGGTCAAGGCACGCGCTTCAGACATGAAACGGTCAATACCGAGAATCAAGGCCAGACCTGCAACAGGAATATTGCCCACAGCAGCCAAGGTTGCCGCCATCACAATAAAGCCAGAACCCGTGACACCTGCCGCACCTTTAGATGAAATCAACAGTACCAGAAGAAGGGTAATCTGATGAGACAAATCAAGTTGTGTATTGGTCGCCTGCGCAATAAAGATCGCAGCCATGGTCAAATAGATTGAAGTTCCATCTAGGTTAAATGAATAACCGGTTGGAATCACCAGACCTACCACTGATTTTTCAGCACCAGCAAGTTCCAGTTTTTTCAACATACGTGGCAATACTGATTCTGAAGAAGAAGTACCCAGTACAATCAGCAGTTCTTCACGGATCAGGCGAATCATCTTCATGATACTGAAACCCGCAAAACGCGCAATTGAACCCAGTACGATGAAAATAAACAGTACGCAGGTGATATAGAAACAAATGATCAACTGTGCCAGCTGAGCAAGCGAACCAATACCATATTTACCAATGGTAAAGGCCATCGCACCAAATGCACCGATTGGCGCAAGTTTCATTATCATGTTCACAATATTGAAGAATACATGTGAAATCTGGTCGATGAGTTTCAAGACTGGCTTGCCTTGATCACCCAGCTTATGCAGCGCGAAACCAAAAATGATCGCGAACAACAGAACCTGTAGAATTTCGCCTTCCGCAAATGCACCTACCACCGTATTTGGAATGATATTCATCAGGAAGTCGATCGTCGACTGTGACTCACCTGTAGCAACATATTTGCTGATGCCCGTGGTATCCAGTGATGCAGGATCAACGTTCATGCCTACACCTGGCTTGACGATGTTAATCACCACCAGACCGATGACTAACGCAATCGTGGAGACGATTTCGAAGTAAAGTAAAGCAACACCACCAGTTTTACCCACTGATTTCATGCTTTCCATACCCGCAATACCGCTGACCACGGTACAGAAAATCACCGGTGCGATGATCATTTTGATCAGGCGGATAAATGCATCACCCAGCGGTTTAAGCTGTTCACCCAAGCCAGGAACATACTGTTCTACACCATTGATAATTTGCGTACCACTCGGCGAGAAATGCCCGACCAGAATACCTGCAATAATAGCCACAATCACCTGAAAATACAGTGACTTATAAATCGGTTTTTTCGCCATAATAAATCTACTTGAACGATATCTGAAAATAAAAAGACCATTTTGAGAAATGCACTGATCTGTTCATCTGCTCTGAAGATGAACTGGATCAAATCTCAATAGGCTCAAGAGAATGTTCAAAATGAAAATCAGCCACGCATTCAATCTGACGCGCAGCATCAGACCAAAGTATTAAATGGGAGAAAGAGATTAAGAAAACTTAAACAAACTCTAAAAATTGTCTGAATTTTACTGAAAAATCCCATTAAATGTGCATAAAGTCTTATGCAATTGCCTGCTTTTTGCTCGCATTGAATTAGACATTAGTCGATAATCAGATTTAAATGCCTGTTTTCCGTATACTGAAAGCTTTGTTAATTTTAGACCCTCCTCATTGACCCCAATATTTGCTGCAAGCTGTATAAGTTATGAATACCAAAAGAAATATTTATAAAGATTTCGAACATCCCTTTGCCCAATATGTACGCATCGTGGGGAAAGGAAAAAATGGCGCCCGCTCCCTCAGCTATGATGAAGCCTATCAAGCCTTTAGCATGATTCTGAAAGATGAAGTGCTCGATGTGCAGCTAGGGGCGTTCTTGATGTTATTGCGGGTCAAAGAAGAGTCTGTAGATGAGTTAGCCGGTTTTGTTCAGGCCACACGCGACCAGCTTGACTTTAAGCAGCTGGATGTCGATCTGGACTGGTCCTCTTATGCAGGCAAGCGCAAGCATTATCCATGGTTTATTCTGGCAGCACTGACGTTGGCCAAGCATGGTTATACTATTGTGATGCATGGTGCCGCTGGTCATACCATGAACCGGGTTTATACCGAACAAGTGTTAACTTGCTTAGGCTATCCAATCTGTCAAAATGATGATGAAGTGGAGCAGCAATTACAGCAACGACATTTTGCCTATATCCCGTTAGAGGTGATTTCTCCGATTCTGGCAGATCTGATTGGCCTACGAAATGTAATGGGACTGCGCTCCCCGATTCATACGCTGGCTCGTTTAATTAACCCGTTTAATGCCAAAGCAACGCTGCAAGCAATTTTCCATCCGGCGTATCGGGGTTCGCACCAACAGGCGGCTTTCCGCTTAGGTTATAAAAATAGTGCGGTAATTAAAGGTGAAGGGGGCGAATTTGAGCGTAATCCGGATGCCAAAACTTTGATCTGCGGTATTAAAGATGGCGAACTGTACGAATATGAACTACCGAAACTGACTGACAATCGTAGTCCGGTTGAGGAAGAACTGGATCTGGCCTTATTTAAAGCAGTATGGGATGGTCAGCAAAGCCATGAATATGGCGAGATTGCGGTTACGGAAACCATGGGCATTGCGTTGTATAGCATGGGTGCATGTAAAAGCTATGAAGTTGCGATGCAAAAAGCCAAAGAATTATGGGTGAATCGTCACACCGTTTAAACTTTGAAATGTGTAGAAAAAAAGCATTGTTCCTTCATTGAACAATGCTTTTTTAAATATCTTTCGACTGACTCGACCTCAGTGCTTAGACAAAACGAATTGGCTTGAATTCCGGTTCATTCTTGTGATGATCATCATCACATTCCTCGCCTTCTTCTTTAGTACCGCGATCGATAAAACCGCTGCGCTCATTTTCAGGCAAGTTTTTCATTTCCCAGGCATAGACTGCCTGCATACAAGTCTGGCGTTGTTCCTGAGTTAGGGCTACACCATTTGGCCACTTTCCAATTTCAATTGCTGTTCTTAGGCGTTCAACAATCTCAGGATTGAGTACGGCAAGCATTTGTTCAATATTCATGATTTAATCCTGCTTAAAATAATCAAAGTCCTGATTCCACCCCAGTTTGGTTCGACAGGCATTATAAAAGTCATAGCCCGGTGGATGCAGAAGATTCAGTTTAAAGGGATGCTTGCGAATATGGACGCTATCGCCAACATTCAAAGACACACTGTGTTGTCCATCCGCACTGACCATCGGCAGTACGCGATTTTCACGAATCAGTAATTTAATTTCGCTGTGTCCACCGACCACAATCGGGCGTGAAGACAAGGTATGCGGATGCATCGGCACCAGCGCAATCGCATCCATACTCGGATGGACAATTGGCCCGCCCCCAGAAAGTGCATAAGCCGTAGAGCCGGTCGGCGTCGATACAATCAGGCCATCACTGTGCTGACGATAGACATACTGTCCGTCAATATTCAGTTCAAAATCGATCATATGCACCGATTTTCCTGAATGCAGTACCACATCGTTCAGTGCAATCGCATCGTAAATCACTTCGCCTTTGGAGCGAATTTCGACTTCGAGTAAAAAACGTCGCTCAGTCTGAAAATCACCTTTTAACACCTGATCCAACTTAAAGATGACTTCGGTTGGCTTAATGTCGGTTAAGAATCCCAGACGCCCCCGGTTAACGCCGATCACAGGAGTATTGTACTTGACCAGTGCGCGTGCTGCATGCAAAAGCGAACCATCCCCTCCTACCACAATGACCAGATCAACGACTTCACCAAGTAAAGCACGACTGACAGTTTGGGTATTGTTATATGGAACGAGTTCAGCTGTCGCTGCATCAAAAACAGGATGTAAGCCTAAATTCAGAAGATGATCATGAATAAGACATAAGGTTTCAACCACCGATGATTTATCAGGACGTCCTATTAACCCGATATTTCGAAAGGTTTTATGGGAAATTTGCACCAGTGTCGTCGCTCCGCTACGGATCTTGCATATCATAGCATTAAGCTATACCTGGATGATAATTTATAACAGGATGCTAGCTCGTCGCAAATTATTTGAAATATATTTGAATTAAGGAGAAATTGTGGGCTTTGATTTTAATTTTAAGCGCATTTATTGATTAAATATTGCAAAATGATTAAAAGCTTCGCATGATTAGCACAATTTCACAGGATCTTATAAGTATTTATGAAATCTGAACGTGGCATGGGGTTTTTTGCCTTAATTTTCTCGACTTTAGTCATTTCCATCTTTGTCGTATTTAGTATTTACCTGATTAAATTAGATAATATTGTACGCGAAAAATTTGAAGGTCAACGCTGGGATATTCCGGCGAAAGTTTTCGCACGTCCAATGGAAGTGTACGTCAATGCCCCAGTCAGTCAGCAGGATTTCCAACAAGAATTAAAATTACTCGGTTATAAAAACTCGGATAGTTATGCCAAGTCGGGCAATTTTGTCACTACGGGAAATACTTTATATGTACATACCCGTGGCTTTGATTTTGGTGATCGGGTTGAACCGGAACAAGTTCTGAAAGTGAGTTTTAATGCTAACCAAGTGACTGAGGTCAGCGCCACCAAGCCATCTTCTAGCGGTATTGCCCGACTGGAACCCTTATTGATTGGTGGAATTTATCCACAGCATAACGAAGACCGGGTACTGATCAAACTGAATAAAGTGCCTAAACCATTGATCGAAGCGCTCATCGCAACTGAAGACCGTAAATTCTATGAACACCATGGCGTATCTCCACGCGGTATTGCACGTGCTGTTGTCAGTAATATTACCGGTGGCAAACGTCAGGGTGGCTCGACTTTAACCCAGCAACTGGTGAAAAATTTCTATTTAACGCCTGAGCGTACCTTAAAGCGTAAAGTCAATGAAGCCTTTATGGCCATGCTGGTTGAATTACATTATGACAAGAATGAAATTCTGGAAGCTTATCTAAATGAAGTGAATCTCGGCCAAAATGGTAACTATTCAATTAATGGTTATGGCTTGGCTTCTCAGTTTTATTTTGGTCTGCCACTGCGTGAACTGAATATTTCCCAGCAGGCTTTTTTAGTCGGTCTGGTACAAGGCCCGAGTCTATATAACCCATGGCGTAATCCTGAAAGTGCGAAAAAACGCCGTGATATCGTCCTGAATAATATGCTGGTGATGGGCTATCTAAGCCAAGAACAATATGAAAAAGAAACCGCACGTCCATTGAACGTGATTTCAAAACCAACCTTGGGCCCTGCACGTTTCCCGGACTTCCTGGATATTGTGCGTCGTCAATTACGCACTGACTATCAGGAAACTGACCTGACCAATCAGGGTCTGCGTATTTTCACCACGCTGGATCCTTTGGCTCAAACCCGAATTCAGGACAGTTTTAAGCAGACAGTCGCACGTTTAACCAAATCTAATCCGGGCCGTTTAAAAGACTTGCAGGGTGCAGTTTTGGTATCGCATCCGGAAAATGGTGAACTGGTTGCAGCAGTCGGCTCGACTCAAGACTTTACCGGTTTTAACCGTACAGTAGATGCCAAACGTCAGGTGGGTTCATTATTAAAGCCTGTGATTTACCTGAGTGCACTGGAATCAAATCGTTACCATTGGGCCAGTCCGATTGAAGACAGTGAAATTAGTGTACAAAGTGATGGTAAGACCTGGACGCCGAAAAACTACAGTGGCCGTGGACATGGTGTCGTACCGATGTCACAAGCGCTGTCACAATCCTATAACCTGTCTACTGTACGTTTAGGACAAGAATTTGGTCTGTCTACCTTTATTAATCATCTGAAAAAATTTGGCGTCACTTCCGATATTCCATCCTATCCGTCTATTTATTTAGGTGCGGTGGATATGTCGCCAATGGAGGTGATGAATATTTATGGTAACTTCGCCACAGGTGGCTTTAAATATCCAACCAAGTCAATTCGTTCTGTGGTCGATGCCAATGGACGGATACTCGACCGTTATAGCTTAAGCGTACAACCGACCATTGACCCGGCTTCAGCCTATGCCCTGAATTATGGCCTGCAACAGGTCATGTCGAGTGGTACAGGCCGCGCAGCTTATAACAGTCTGCCGAGTAATCTGAATCTTGCAGGTAAATCAGGCACCACCAATGATAGCCGTGATTCATGGTTTGCCGGTTATTCAGGTAACTATATGACGGTGGTCTGGCTCGGTCTGGATGACAATAAAGTCACTGGCCTAACCGGTTCCTCGGGTGCTCTTCCGGTCTGGATCAATGTCATGAAACAGCTCCGCCAGAAACCTGTCAATCTGCCACAACCCAATGAAATTCAATGGTATTGGCTGGATCGTTATACCGGTCATTTATCTGCCCAAGGTTGTGAAGGTGCCATGTATATTCCGATTTCACGTCATGCCTTGCCAAATCAGGCCACCGCCTGCGGTATCTCCCAATATGTGACTGAACCTTACGATATCGATTCAGAACCTCAGTCATCTGATGCCGAACAGGACGATATCAGTCGTTATATACAAGAAAGTGAAACAGAAATAGAACGAGATCTCGCGAATGAAACCCGTATTATCTCGAGTGGAAGTTATAGCCATTAATTGAGTCTATGTTTATGTTACAAAAAATCATCCCTGGCCTGCTCATCCTCAGTTTGGTGGGCTGCCAAAGCTTTCCTGAGCCAGAGCCAGCTGCTCCAGCCAAACCTGCAACAGAAAAGCCTAAACCACAGACCCCAGACGGCGTCGTGATTACGCCTTATGACCGTCCTGAAATCAAACGCCAGAAAATTGTAATTCCTGAGCAAAAGCCTAAAAACCAGAAATTTGATGATGGCCGTAATCTGCCTGCTTTCAAGCGTCTTATGCAGCAAACCCAGCAGGCCTATGCCAAACAGCAATTTTCTCAAGCTGAAACCGCAGCTGTACAAGCCCAACGCCTAGCACCTCAAGCGCCTGAAACTTACCTGTATTTAGGTATGATCGCTAATCGTAAAAATCAAGCTACACGTGCAGATGCATTTGCCTTGCGTGGCTTGAGTTATGCACAATCGAATGCGATGAAGAAACAGCTTTGGCAGGTCCGTTTAAAAGCAGCACAACAGCAAAAAAATACCAAAGCAATTCAAAACGCCCAGCAGGCTTTAAAAGGACTTTAGTCTCTGTCTAAATGCTTACTAATGGAAAGCAGCTTACCTAGATATTGCGTATACCGGCAATACCGTAAGCATGCTGGCTCTGTGCATAGCTCAGATCTTCTGTTTTCAGCCCGCCCAAAGCGAAAACCGGAATCTGTACCTGTGCTGCCATCTGTTTAAATTGTTCCCAGCCTAGTGGCGAAGTATCCGGGTGCGTTTGTGTTGCAAGTACAGGACTGAGCAAAGCCGCTTCACAGCCCACCTGCTCAGCCTGCTGTAATGCCGCCAGATCATGACAGGCTGCAATATAACGATAACCTCGCATCAACTGGCCGGGTTGCACAGCCATTAATTGCGATTGTTTCAAGTGAATGCTTCGAATCGTTTGCTGCTGTAATTCATTGAGCTGTGACCAGAGTTCCTGATTAATCATGAGCTTGGAAAGCTGTTCAATCGGAAGCTGTTGTAATTGTATGACCCGTTCAGGTGTGATTTCAACGCGCCAATATAGCATCTGATCTGGATCAAGTTGATGTAAAATCGCCAGATCATCTGCGATCTTAATACGTTGTGGCCATTGCAGCTTTTGCAGCATGGACTGGTTGGCTTTGGGAAAATTCAGACTGCTCAGCTGTTCACGCGCATACCAGCTCCAGGGTGGTTGAATTCCTGACAATTGTGACTCAGACACTGACGCATGAAATATATGTAGGTTGACAATGACATCTTCATATTCATGACAGATAAAATCGAATGCATGCCACTGATCCAGATCAATCCCGACCTCTTCCAGCACTTCACGTCGACAGGCTTCAACCGGTTGCTCACCCGATTCTACTTTTCCACCTGGAAATTCATATTTGTTGCCTTGATGCTGACTGGCTTCTCGCCACCCCACAAGCACTTGATTTTTATGAAATAAGATTGAAATCGCAACATGAATATTGGGTTTAGACATCATTTTACTGCACTCGAAGTTTTACAGATTGTAAGCAAATTGCTCTATTTTATAAATTACAGAATTATTCATTGACAGACCTATTCGATAATGATTATCATTTAAATCAATCCAAAACAGATACCACGGAGTCGATGGAATGAACGCACCTTTTAGCTTGTTTAGCCGTAATAACGATAGCCATCATGCACTACCCATGCTGCACTCAAATAATCTTTTCGCACTTGGGCGTGAAATTAGAATCATGCATGCTGGTGAAGAATACCGTTTACGCCTGACCCGTAATAATCGCCTGATCCTCACAAAATAACGATAACACTCTAATCATAATAAACGTGGGAACCAGCAGTATGAATCAGCGCATACTGCTTTTTTAGCGAACTGAATTACGATTTGGCAAAACTGAGTATAACTTTCAGTCCGCCCAAATCAGAGGCCGCAATCTCAATTTCTGCTGCGTGTAATTGCATGATCTTACGACAAATCGACAGCCCCAAACCCGATCCTGAGGTACGTGTGCCTAAAGCACGATAAAACCGTTCTCCCAGATGTACCAATACTTCCCTTGCTATGCCTGTTCCCGAATTTTCAATCACTAAGCGCAAACGCCCTGCGGCATCAACATCTGTTTTTATCTCAATCCTACCTTGTTCTGGGCTATAGCGAATTGCATTATCCACCAAGTTACGAATGCAGCTAAAAATTAATTCTGCATTTGCCATGATCTGGCCATCGTCTATGCTCAGCTGCCATTTGATCTGTTTCTCTGCGGCAAAAGGCTGCAAGGCCTGTAATACCTCCTGAACAATCATTTTCAGATTTACGGCCTGTTGCGGCAACTGCTCTGCTTTTTCAGGATCCAGACGTGCCAATAAGAGTAAATTCTCCAGCACTTGCGTACCACGATTGACATCATTTTGAATCAGTTGCAGGGCTTGCGGCAACTGGGCATCATGCTGATATTGACGTTTCAATACCTGCAAACGCATCTGAATGGCAGAAAGCGGCGAGCGTAATTCATGCGATGCATCGGCAGTAAAGCGCTGTTCGGCCAGCAGTGATTTTTCCAGCCGATTCAGCATGGCATTTAACTGCTGCACAATTGGTTGCAATTCCGTGATTTCAGGATCTGGACTGTTGACCGGACTTAAATCTTCGGCCGACTTGGAACCTATGGCGCGGGAAATATTATTTAGAGGTTGTAATTGACGTTTCACGACCACATGTAAAATCAGCCATTGCAATAACCAGAGTATCAGTAAAATTCCGGCAAAACTGAAGGTGGTTTGCCATAACTCGTTAAAACGTACCGATAAAGGCTGCAGTACTTTGGCCTGCAAGCCATCCTCTTTAGCAGTTAAAATCCGGATAAAACGGCCATTTTCATAAGCAAACTGAAAGCCACTGTGTTCATTAACCCGCACACTGTTAATCAAATCATCATCGATGGACGTGGTCAAAATATCCTGATTGAGCAATAGCGCATATTGAATATCGAATTGCTCGCTGATTTCATCGACCTGATCACCTTTGGCCTGTCTGATATCACCAAGTAAGAGCTCGGAAATCTGTTCCATCAAATCATCATGCAGCTGAATGGCTTGATAACTTGAAACCCCGAGTAACAGCAACCACGCCAACAATCCTGCCAGCATGGAGCTCAGCATGGCATTCTTGATCAGGCGAGTTTGCAGGGAGACTGGTGCAGACATATTTATGCCTCGGGTTTATGCATGCGATAACCCAAACCACGGATGGTTTTAATCATCTGGCTGCCAATTTTTTTACGTAACTGGTAAATAAACACTTCAATGGCATTACTTTCAATTTCATCCCCCCAGGCATATAGCGATTCCTCCAGTTGCTCGCGGGTAATGACATGTTCCGGCTGCTGCATCAGTTTATATAAAATCTGAAATTCTTTCGCAGTCAGATCAATCGGCTGTCCAGCCTTGTTCAGGGCCTTGGCCTGGGTATCCAGACTTAAATCCTGCCATTTCAGAATATGATTTGGCGTTTGCTGTTTCAGTCTTAACTGCGCGCGCACCCTGGCAGAAAGCTCTTCCAGACTAAAAGGTTTGACCAGATAATCATTGGCACCCAAATCCAGACCTTCAACCCGGTCATCAATACTGTCCCGGGCGGTAATAAAAATCACCGGTGTATCTTTCTGTGTGCTGCGTAAGCTTTTTAGAATGTCATCTCCAGTCGCATGTGGTAGTCCGCGATCCAGTAATACGCAGTCATATTGATGCTGTTCGATCGCCAAAATGGCATGATCGCCACGCTCGACCCAGTCAATCACATAGCCGTCCATTTCCAGCCAGGTCTGAATACTTTCTGCCTGAGACTGATCATCTTCTGCCAAAAGAATACGCATGCTGTGCTCCGCTTTGCCAATCTCTCTATCTTGCCCTGAAAAATCTCCAGCCTCAAAAAAACCACATGCTTTTTTGTATGATTTGCATGTGGTTTTTTACAATTTTAGAATCCAGAGCAATCTTCAGATTCAATTCCTCTGCTCATATTAGAATTAGAAACGAAGCTGCTCGACATCAATTTCAACACGTTTTGCCGGTTTATAGTCAATATCCACTTCACCGATAATGGTCACTGGCGTTTTGGCTGAAATCGGTTTGCCTTGCCACAGTTCATCATCGATTTCTACGGTAATGCTGCCTGTGCTGTCACGGAACTGATATTTTTCATCACCAACCGCTTTAACCACATAGCCTTTAAGCTGAACCTTGCTATCATCTTTCATGCCTAGGGCCTGTTGCACTGTCATCGTTTTCGCAAAAGCAGCCTGATTTACCACGGGTTGATTCACGGCTTCATTACTTGCAACTGCGGCTGTCGCAATTGAACCCATCAGTGCGGCTGCTAAAACTGTATTCATCATCATTTTCATGGCGTATACCTCTTTGTGTATCTGTGCTTTGTTTCGATAATGCTATTAAAACAGCCGAAGATGAATTGAAACTTAAGATTGCTTCATCTTTAAAAATTAATTTAAAGGAACCACTCTCAATACTTCTTCCAGTGTGGTCATTCCTTCTACGACCTTACGCGCACCCGCGATACGCAGCGGTTCTACCCCTTCTTTTTTTGCCTGCTGGCGTAGCTGGTTTAAGTTAGCGTCGGCCCCAATCAGCTGCTTGGTTTCCAGACTCAGGGGCATAAATTCGTAAATACCAATCCGGCCTTTATAACCGGTATGACGGCATTCCTCACAACCTACGGCTTTAAAAACAAATTCCGGACGCGGTAAAGGATAGTCTGCCGCCAGATGCTGCCATTCCTGTTCATTCAGGAAGCTTTCCTGCTTGCAGTGTGGGCAGAGTTTACGCACCAGACGCTGCGCCAATACCCCGAGAATGGTGGCTGCGGTCAGAAAAGGTTGCACGCCCAGATCATGCAAACGGGTCAGACTCGACGGCGCATCATTGGTATGTAGGGTAGATAACACCAGATGCCCGGTGAGTGCCGCCTGGATCGCCATATTGGCCGTATCCTGATCACGAATCTCACCGACCATGATAATGTCCGGATCCTGACGCATCAGCGCGCGCACGCCATCGGCGAAGCCCAGTTCAATACCATTATTGACCTGCATCTGGTTGAAACTCGGTTCCAGCATCTCGATCGGATCTTCAATGGTACAGACGTTGACCTGTTCCGTCGCCAGCTGCTTCAAGGTCGAATACAGTGTTGTGGTTTTACCAGAACCAGTTGGCCCGGTGACCAGAATGATGCCGTGACTGTGACTGGTCAGATTATTCCAGTCATTGAGTAAATGCCCTTCAAAACCGAGTTGCTGAAAACTTCTGACCAGAACTTCCGGATCAAAAATACGCATCACCAGTTTTTCGCCAAATGCGGTCGGCAAGGTCGACAGACGCAATTCGGTTTCCTGTCCTTTCGGCGTTCGGGTTTTCAGACGGCCATCTTGTGGCTTGCGCTTTTCTGCCACATTCATCCGGCCCAGAATCTTGATCCGGGAAATCACCGCTGTCAGCGTATTGGCCGGCATGTTATAAATGGTATGCAACACCCCATCGATTCGAAAGCGAATCTTGCCCGTACCTTTGCGCGGTTCCATATGAATATCACTGGCACCCTGCTCAAAGGCAAATTGCAGCATCCAGTCCACCAGTTTGACAATATGCTGGTCATTGGCATCCGGATTTTGCGAATCGCCCAGTTGCAGCAAGGCTTCGACGCCCTTATTTTCCCGGTCATAGGCAGAGGATTTCTGCGATCCACTGACTGCACGACTGACCTGATAATATTCAGTAATATAACGTTGTAACTGTTCCGGATTCAGCAGCACCCGTTGGATTTTTTTCGGGGAAATATTCTGTTCAAGATTAGAGACCCATTCAGTCTTATACGGCTGATCGGTCGCGATCAGGACTTTATCGGCCTGAATCTCAACGGCCAGAATATGGTTGCGTAGTGCATATTCCTGTGACATGACATGGGTCAATGCCTGTACGTCCGCTTTTAAAGGATCGATGATATAGAACATTAATCCGGTTTTTTCGGCCAGCCACTGACATAAGCGGTTCAAGGTCAATGTGGTTTGCGGATGGGATTGATCAATAAGATTGAAGTTGGCCAGCCACTGTAAAGGATGCCATTTTAATTGTTCACGTTGACGATGGGTGGTCTGTACCAGCATCCGGTCACGTTCACTGATTTTACCATCTTTAAACAGTTGGTCTAAACACCAGGCAGTATCAATTTCAAAGTCAAATTTCATTGTTATCAATCCCCAAATCTGCCTTCACTATAACAAGTTTTTGTTATTTTTCGCATTACCCAGTTAGCAATGTCAGTGACTTTTGCTGAATGGATTTAAAAATACTGAGATGCCTCGACCGTTATTCAATCTTTACTGTATTTCCAGCTTGCCGCGCTCTAGAAGAATCGCCTATATTTCAAACAGCATGTTTTGTTAGGTGGCTGAGGTGAAACTTGGATTTTAGCGCGGTACCCCTGAATAGCAGTAGCTCTTTTCAGGAGCTTCTGGCCATCCTGACGGCGGCTTTAGGCTGTGGTTTGTTAATTGGCCTGGAACGAGAGCGTCATAAACAACGTGAACATCAACCCAGTTTTGCCGGTTTACGCTCTTTTGCCATCTGTGCCTTATTGGGTGCGCTATGCTTCCTGTTCGGTATGAGTATTGGACTTGCCGGTGCGCTGATTGTGGGTGGCATGGTGATTTTTTCAATCCGAAATCAGCCTGAAGATCCTGGCATTACCACAGAACTCGCCTTTCTCATGACGTATTTTATTGGGGCAATCTGTCTTTGGAATATCCCCTTGGCCGCAGGGCTCGCGGTCATGCTGACGACTATTCTGATGGCCAAACACTCCCTGCATAATATTGCCGGACAATGGATTACCGAAGCAGAGTTTAAAGATGGGCTATTATTACTTGCCCTGATTCTGATCGGCCTGCCACTAACACCCGACACGCCTTTATGGGGAGAAGTCCTCAACCCGCACCTGATCTTGAGACTACTCACTCTGATTCTGGTGGTACAGGCACTTGCTCACGTGGCCAAACGGCTTTTATCCAGTAAAAATGCCCTCATGCTATCCTCCCTCGCTTCAGGTTTTGTCTCGAGTACTGCGACCATTGCCCATTTAGGTCTACAGGTACGCAAAGGTGAGGTCGATGCTAAATCCAATGCAGGCGCAGCACTCATGTCCTGTATTTCGACCCTGATACTATTATTTATTGTCGTTGGAGGGGTGTCGTGGAGCTGGCTGAAAATTCTGATTTTACCCTCCCTGGTTGCGATGGCCATTTTGGCTGCTTGTGCATTTCTGCTATTACGTAAAGCCAAGCCAGCGGAGAACTGTGCAAAGAAAGAAGATAGTCAGATGTTTAGCCTGAAGGAGGCGGTAATTATTGCTGTCACCTTGACATTGATTCAGGCTGGAATTTATGGGCTAGAGCTATTACTAGGAGATGCGGGTTTGCTGGCAGGTACCTTGTTCGCATCTTTATTTGAAATTCATGCCGCAATGGCAAGCGTGGTCATTCAAGGAGATCCATCCAATACCCGGCTGATCTATGCCCTGCTTTTAGGGCTGGGCGCACATGCTGTAGCCAAGTCAGTCAATGCTGCTGTAACAGGTGGTTTCAAATTTTCCCTGTACTTTGCGCCAGTACAGATTTTGCATATGGCGGTGTTGATTGGTATTTTGTGGTGGATGACATTTTGATTGTTAAGTATATTTAAATATTTAATTTTTATATATTTTGCAAATTTAATTTTGATATTTATTCGCTATAATTAGTCTGCTTTATTTTAAAAAACAATTTTATTACTACGATTTTTTATAGGGATTTTTATGAAATTTAAGAATTTATCACTCGCAATTTTTAGTGCATTCATGCTAAGTGCTTGTGGTGGGGGATCCTCTTCTTCTGATTCAAACCCTGGAACTGGAACTGGAACTGGAACTGGAACTGGAACTGGAACTGGAACTGGAAATACTACAACAAATGATTCTGAATGGTCTGCCTATTCTCCTTCATATTTTACTGGCTCCGATTATTTATTCGACAAACTCACTTTTACGAGTAAAGGAGATACGCAGTATGTCCGTGTAGACTATTTAAGCAACCTAAAAGATATGGAAAATCTTGATATAAATGAACTGTATATTTTTGGTGATTACTTAACCAATGAAGGTCTGTACGAATTAGAGTTAAATAAAGATCCTGAATTAGGCTATAAAATTGGATCACTTCTAAAAAACTCGGTGACTGAGAAAACTTATATTCCATCCTCTAAAATTGGACATACAGGCCTTCAATTAACTGAAAAATATGAGTTAGTCGATCTATCGGGTAAACTATTGGGTGAATACATAGATACTCATCTGTATCTAGTCTCTTTAGAACCTAAGCTGGATAATTATGGTGATTTCGCACAATTTTATCTTTCCAAACTTAAAGGCAAGACATTTCCAAATGGCTCAAAGTGCTTAAGAGGATTAAGTTTATCTTCGAGTAAAGACTTCATTATGATGTATAAAAATCCATATGAGACTTATGATAGTTTCCAGAACATATTCTCTGAGGGATATAAAACTATAAATTTAGGTAGTTATAACGCTTTCATCTCGAATTCAATTTACCCAAATGAATATATTAGTGCTCTTGTGCAAGTTGATAATAAATATCGTATGGGCGAGTACAATAAATCAGGTATCTATTACTCTTTAAATAAAGAAATTGAAATTGAAACACAAATTTTAAAAGACCTTAAGTCTGATAATCTTACAGATGCAGAGGAAATTTTAGAACAAGAGTTATATATTCAATCTTTACAAAAAGAATGTACTGTTTTCAACTCTACTGCTAGTCAAGAAATTGATAAATATCGTAAATTGAAGTAAAAATATGACTAGAGATAAGCGTATATAAGATACGCTTATCTTAGTTTCTTCAATCACAATTCAGTATATTCTATTTCTGATATATAAACAGATAACTCTCTTACCAAAAACCTCACATCTAAATCCGCAAACTTCATTCCATAAACCCGTTCCTCATCATCCTGATAAGCAGGTCTCGGATCCAAAGAGAGAACTTTTTCGAGTTCTTGCAGTATTTGTGGAGAAACTTTTCCCTTACTCATGAACTGCTGTTTTTGCTGCTCTGCCTCTTCTGTCCAAATTACCGATTTACGTTGTGGCTCATCCTGTGCATAACCACTTTGTGCCTCAATCACGGCATCTGAATACTGAATATAGGGTTTGATATCGACAATCGGCGTTCCATTCACTAAATCACTTCCATTTAGATACACACGTACATTCTTGCCGATCTTCTTGACTTCTTTGAGTTGAACGACTGACAAGCCAATCGGTGCTGGACGATACATGCTCCGTGTCGCAAAAACGCCAATCTTCTGATTGCCGCCCAAACGTGGTGGACGTACTTGCGGACGGAATTTCGCATTCTCTTGATATTTATTATCATGAAACTGCCAGATCAGCCAGAGATGACTAAAAGCCTCAATTCCTTCAAATGCCAGCAAATCATTATAGGGGCCGACCATTTCGATATAACTTTCGACCTGCACCAGATTGGGCTGCCGTGGAATACCAAATTTTTCTTTATAGGGTGATTGCATATAACCAATAATCGGCAACTTAATTTCAGTCATCATCACTTTTTTTGATAAGCTCAATTAAATATATTCAGTTTATAGAGAATGGATTTAGTTTAGAATAGCAAGTTGTTCTAATTTGATAACTTATTGAGACCTTTAATGGCTGCTTTTAACGTCGAAAAGATTACTCACGTCCACCACTGGAATGATACTTTATTCTCTTTTAAAACGACTCGTGACACTGCTTTACGTTTTAAAAACGGTCAGTTTGTAATGATCGGCCTTGAAGTCAATGGCAAGCCCTTAATGCGTGCATATTCAATTGCAAGTGCCAACTACGAAGAAGAGTTAGAGTTTTTCTCAATTAAAGTGCCGGATGGCCCACTGACTTCCATTCTACAAAAAGTAAAAGTCGGCGATGACATCCTGATTTCTAAAAAACCGACAGGTACTTTGGTGCTAGATGACCTGAACCCAGGTAAAAACTTGTATCTTCTGTCTTCAGGCACTGGCCTTGCACCATTCTTGGCGACCATCCGTGATCCTGAAACTTATGAACGTTTTGAAAAAATCATTATCGTGCATGGTACCCGTTTCATTTCTGAACTGGCTTATCAAGATTTGATTTTGAATGAAGTACCAAATCACGAATTCTTCTCAGAGCTTGGTGCAAAAGAAAAATTAGTGTACTACCCAACCGTAACCCGTGAAGAATATCCGAACCAAGGTCGCGTTACGACTGCAATTGAAACCGGCGAACTGTTTGAAAAAATTGGTCTGCCACGTTTTAACCCGGAAACGGATCGCGCTATGTTGTGTGGTAGCCCGGCCTTCCTCGACGATGTGGCTGCACTTCTAGACCAACACGGTCTAAAAGAGTCACCTAAAATGGGTGTTCTAGGCGATTACGTGATTGAACGTGCATTCGTGGAAAAATAAAATCTGATTTTAGATGATCAGAATTAAAAAAACCGAAGCTTGAAGCTTCGGTTTTTTATTTGAATCGGCGTTAAAAAATTAACGATCACGACCTTCCTGATTGGCAGAACCTGAACAGCCTGCGCCACCACCAATGATAAAACCGCTTTCTGCCTTACATGAACCGATCATAAGGCCATGTGAGTCAAATGTAGTCACTGTCGATGCACAGCCTGTTAATACCAGTGCCAGTGCAATAAGTGCTGATAATTTCATGATATTCCCCTGTATTCTTTATGGCTTTAAATTAATCTGGTTTTGACTTGGCAGTGCTGGCAACAAACCCGTCTTGGCATCCATGCTATTGTAATTCACACCCATCGCATTACCTGAACCACCACAATGGGCACTTGCAGTTGAAAGCAGACCGCGTGTTGCTTTACATGATCCAATCACCTGACCGGTGGCATCATAAGTGATGACCATAGAGCTACAGCCCGTCATCAGCACCATGGCCGCAAGTGAAAGTAGTTTTATGAAGTTCATTGTCCCCCCTCAAAAACAATAAAAATTAAATGGTTAAGTTATATTGCTATTCTATAAATTTCGCGGATGATTCTTTCTAAAATTAGTGGATTTGTAAAGCTTTATTTTTCATCTATTTAAAATATACAGGCCATAAAAAAGCTGCCCGTTAAGCAGCTTTTTTAGGATTAAACTTAAATATTCAGAATCAGGCTGACTCATGTCCTAATGCCCGTTCTGCCAGTGCCTGCTTCACAATCTGATAACCCGCAGTTAAACCAAGACTCGCCATAATCATCGCCACTATTATATCTGGCCACAGACTGCCTGTACCAAAAACCCCGACTGCTGCCAGAATCACGGCAGCATTGCCAATGGCATCATTTCGGCTACACAGCCAGACTGACCGCATATTGGAATCACCTTCACGAAAGGCATAAAGAATGACTGCCGTAAATACATTTGCCAGCAATGCCAGCACACCAATCAAGCCCATGGTCAGTGCCTCTGGCGGAATGCCTTGCAGATAGGCATAAATGACTTTTCCCATGATCACCAGGCCAAATAAGGCCATGGTCATTCCCTTGAGTAAAGCGACTGTTGCGCGCCAGTACAGACTTGCACCGATGACCGCCAAAGAGACGCCATAATTGACGGCATCACCAAAGAAGTCCAAGGCATCTGCCCACAAAGCCGATGAATGTGCATAGGCCCCACCAATCAGTTCTACCACAAATAAAGTCAGGTTCACCACCAAGGCAATCCATAACGCCGTTCTAAACTTACTGTCAGGTTTGGATGGAGCAGGTTCATGACTACAGCTACAGGCCATGTTGATCTTCCATACTTTCGTGCAAAAAATGAGTTAAAATAATTAGAAACTATGGACTAACTCCAAGGTCAAGCAGGAGCGAGCAATGTCAGTGTATTTAATTTCAGAAATAGCCAAAAAGACTGCTTTAAGCACAGATAGCATTCGCTTTTATGAGAAGAAAGGCTTGATACAGCCGAATTTTCGAGCAAGTAATCGCTATCGTTATTATGGTGAAGAAGCCCTGAAAAGGCTGCTTTTTATCAAACGCTGTCGTGCTTTGGACATGTCCTTAAAAGAGATTGAAGCCCTGATTAAACTCGAACAGAATCCGCAGCAGGAATGCGGTGCAGTGAATCAGCTCATTGACCAGCATTTAGAGGATATCTCCAGAAAAATTAGGGAATTACAGCTATTCGAACAACAGCTGATTGCACTTCGCAAAAGTTGTAATGTCCCGACCACCATTGATCATTGCCAGATTTTAAAAATGCTCGAACAGACTGAAAATAATTGAATATTGAATAATTTTAGTGCTTCATTTCACTCAAAATAAAACATTCTTTTTATTCTAAATGGCTTATTTCCGAGTAATTTACTGGGTTGAATCCAAATTTTAGATGGTTAGAATAAAGCCGTACTTTTTATATGTCTTTCGATTCCATCATGAGCCTGACGACCGTTACTGAACTCCTCTCACCTGCCGGTTCACTGAAAAATATGCGCTATGCCTTCGCCTATGGTGCAGATGCAGTCTATGCAGGTCAGCCGCGTTATAGTTTGCGCGTTCGTAATAATGAATTTGATCATGACAATCTGGCGATTGGCATTCAAGAAGCCCATGAGCTAGGTAAAAAGTTCTATGTGGTCGTCAATATCCAGCCGCATAATTCCAAACTGAAAAATTTTATTCGTGATCTGGAACCTGTGGTGGCGATGCAGCCGGATGCGCTGATCATGTCTGATCCGGGCCTGATCATGATGGTGCGTGAACATTTTCCAGAAATGGATATTCATCTGTCTGTGCAAGCCAATGCAGTGAATTGGGCAACGGTAAAATTCTGGAAAAATATGGGACTCACGCGCGTGATTCTGTCACGTGAATTATCGATTGAAGAAATTGCTGAGATTAAACAGCAAGTACCGGATATGGAGATTGAGGTTTTCGTACATGGTGCGCTGTGCATGGCCTATTCCGGCCGTTGCATGCTGTCTGGTTACATGAATAAACGTGATGCCAATCAGGGTGCGTGTACCAATGCCTGCCGCTGGGAATACAAAGTTCTGGATGCGAAGGAAGATGAAATTGGTGATGTGATTCCGGTGAAAAATCTGGATTCAGGCTGCTGCTCTCAAGATGCCGACGAAGCACATATGCAAGCACAGCATCAATTTGATGAACCGATATTATTACAGCGTAATGATGAAGACATGTTTGCTGCCGAAGAAGATGAACATGGCACTTATTTCATGAATTCTAAAGACTTACGTGCGGTACAATATATCGAGCGTCTGATCAAGGTCGGGGTACATTCCTTGAAGATTGAAGGCCGGACCAAATCCTATTTTTACTGTGCCCGTACCGCACAAATCTATCGTAAGGCCATTGATGATGCGCTTGCGGGCCAACCATTTGACCCAGCATTGATGACGCAATTAGAAGGTCTGGCCAATCGTGGGTATACCGAAGGTTTCCTGCGCCGTCATGTGCACAGTGAATATCAAAATTATGAAAATGGCTCTTCAAGTTTTGACCATCAACAGTTCTGCGGTGAAGTCTTAGAACGTAACGGTAACTCCATCAAAATTGATGTAAAAAACCGTTTTGTCGTGGGTGATTCCTTAGAGCTGATGACGACTCAAGGCAATATCAGCTTTGTTTTAACCGAAATGAAAGACAAAAAAGGCAATCTGATTTCTGAGGCTAAAGGCTCAGGTCATATCGTCGAGATTCCGGTTCCAGCAGATGTAGATATGCAATATGCACTGCTCATCCGCAATCTGCCGACATCGACTATAGATATTTCGGCATCGTCACTGGCTTATCAGGGGAGTTAAACATGGCGCTGCTGATTACCGACAAATGCATCAATTGCGATATGTGTTTAGCAGAATGTCCAAATGATGCGATTTATGAGGGTGCGAAAGTCTATGAGATTGATGTGAACCGTTGTACGGAATGTGTCGGCTTTTATGAGCGCCAAACCTGTGTAGATGTATGCCCAATTGAGTGCATTGTGCCACATCCTGAGCATGTAGAGACGCAAGAGCAACTGTTAGAAAAATTTAAAGTCTTGAATTTGTTCCAGTCTTAAGTACTGATCAAACATTGGAATAAATATTGCATTGAATAAAGACAACCTTGGGGAAGGCTGAATAATAAGAGTCAGAACAAAAACAGTACAGAGGAAAGAAACAGCCAGAAGCAATTGGGGATGCTTCTGGCTGATCTAAAAAAGGAAGCAAATATAACAATAAAAAAAGGAACTCTGGTGTTAGCGTCCGGAGTTCCTATAAAAAGGTATAACAAAGATAATCGAGATCGAACACCAAGGTTTTGGGGAACCTTGGTGTTATTTTTACTGACCTGAACGGATGATGTAATCAAATGCAGACAGTGATGCTTTCGCGCCTTCACCTGTGGCAATGATGATCTGCTTATAAGGAACAGTAGTACAGTCACCCGCCGCAAATACACCTTTCACATTGGTCTCGTTACGCTCATTAATCAGGATCTCGCCACGATTTGAAAGTTCTACCGCTGTTGCTTTTAAGAAATCGGTATTCGGCAACAAACCAATCTGTACGAAGATAGCAGCCAATTCAACAGTGTGCTCTTCATCTGTTACACGGTCTTTGTATTTCAGTGCAGTCACTTGTGAACCGTCACCCACCACTTCAGTCGACAAGGCATTTTTAATCACCGTGGTGTTTGGCAAGCTTGTTAATTTGTCCTGAAGTACCTGATCCGCACGAAGCTTGCTATCAAACTCAACCAAAGTCACATGCTCTACAATCCCTGCAAGATCAATCGCAGCTTCTACACCTGAGTTACCCCCACCGATTACCGCAACACGTTTGCCTTTAAACAGAGGACCATCACAGTGTGGGCAGTAGGCCACACCACGGGTTTTGTATTCCTGTTCACCCGGAACGTTCATTTCTCTCCAGCGCGCACCTGTAGACAGAATCACGGTTTTTGATTCAAGTTTGGCACCATTCTCTAAAGTGACTTCAACCAAGCCATTTGCAGTCTCAGAAGCACCTTTGATGTTGGATACACGTTGCAGGTTCATGATGTCAACACCGTATTCACGTACATGTGCTTCCATTTCAGCAGCAAACTTAGGTCCTTGGGTTTTCTGAATCGAGGTAAAGTTCTCAATATCCATGGTGTCCATGACCTGACCGCCCATGCGTTCAGCCACGATTCCAGTTTTAATGCCTTTACGTGCAGCATAGATCGCAGAGGTATTCCCTGCAGGGCCACCACCAATCACCAGTACATCAAAGGCATCTTTGGCATTGAGCTTTTCAGCCTCTTTTGCTGCAGAGTTGGTGTCCAGTTTTGCCACGATTTCTTCCAAAGTCATACGACCCTGACCGATATGCTGGTTGTCCTGGAACACCATCGGCACCGCCATGATTTTGCGTTCTTCCACTTCATCCTGGAAGAAGGCACCATCAATCATGGTGGCTGTTGTGCCCGGGTTGTAAATTGCAATCAGGTTTAAGGCTTGAACCACATCCGGACAGTTATGGCAGCTGAGTGATACAAATACATCAAAATCAGATTTGATCCCTAAGCCTTTAATCGACTCTAAAACTTCAGCAGATACTTTCGGTGCATAACCAGAGCTTTGCAGTAAAGCCAGAATCAGTGAGGTGAATTCATGCCCCATTGGCAGACCTGCGAAGTAGACCCGTGGTTCTTCACCTGCTTTGGCAATACCGAAACTTGGTGCACGTTGGTTCTGACCATCAAAGCGTGCAGTGACTAAATCAGATAATGCAGCCACTTCTTCTACAAGTTCTTTGATTTTTGCAGATTTGTCGGAATCATTTAAAGTCGCAACCAGTTCAATCGGGCTTTCCAGACGTTCGAGTAGTGTTTTTAATTGGGCTGAAGTATTTTGGTCTAACATGGCTAACGTCTCCAAAGGAATAAATATTTATTTGATAAAGCGATATTAGTGCATAAATCAAAATAGGTAAAACGGTTTGTTTTTATATTATAAATCGTTTTTTTAGATCACTGGTTTGATAATTATTTTTGGTATTTCAGCTTTTAATTTTTATACTGTTTCATCAGCAGATAAAAAATGCTCCTAAACAGGAGCATTTCTAAAACATTAATTTATCCGTTGCTCGATACGCAAGGATCGGCCTTTGATTGAATTGGCCAAGAAGAACAGAACCAAACTCAGAAATGCCGATAAAATGGCCACTCCAATAATCACCAGATAAGTGATCTGACTCAACTGGTTTGCCTGTTGTACTTGCGTATTTACACTCTTGGCAACCGGTGTCATGGCTTGACCATAGATCTGTTGCTGCATAGTCCAAATTTGTTCCGGCTTAAAGCCATATTGCTCAAATTTTGAATCCTGC
This sequence comes from Acinetobacter sp. YH12254, assembly GCF_013417415.1. NCBI lineage: Bacteria > Pseudomonadati > Pseudomonadota > Gammaproteobacteria > Moraxellales > Moraxellaceae > Acinetobacter > Acinetobacter sp. YH12254. Next base: position 290,838 of record NZ_VPEB01000002.1, read on the forward strand.
TTTTCTGCTTCTACCAGATTGAATACATAAGGTTTTGCAGCCGATAAATCTTGCGGTTTATGCAAAAGTGCTGTTTGTGCCAGTAAATAAGATTTTACCGGTGCGGCAATCTCTGAATCGGCGAGGTATCGTGCAATTTCACTGTCATTGATATTGCTATCGTAATACACTACCTGCTGATAAGCATCATGCCGGTCATTCCGTAAATCATGCTGCCAGTAAGTTAATCCCGACCAGATCACGATAAAGGCAATTAGCCAGGCGACAAATTTCAGCACAAAAGACTGAAAGCGCACATAAAAGAAACGCAGTTTCTTTAATAGGCCAATGATAAAAAATGCACCGATAAAAGAAGCAAAAATTTTAATAATCAGCCAGCCAAACCAGCTCAGCAAACTAAAAAAATAATCCGGACTATCACCAATGCTGGCCAGCGTGGCATCTACACTGACCGGTAAATGTAACTGCTGCACTTCGGTACTCAGGCCAAAAAAGCCATAGACCAGATCCTGCTGAAAAAACAGACCAATGATGGAGGCAATAAATACCGTAGAACTGGTGATACCTAATAACATCAAATTGCGTTGACGTTTCTTGAGCGCAACCACGCCTTGCTTGATCTCACCAGGAGACACCGCATATTCATCTAAGGGAGGCAATCTTTACTCCTTTTAGATCTTCAACCACAATGTTTAGTTGGGCTTTGATCCGCTCGTACTTGATTCAATCACCAAGTGATTCAGATTATCCTGTAAAGCCTTCAAACGCACGGTTGCTTCTGTGCGTTTTTGTACACCTTCTTTCTGAATCTGAATCACATCATTGACTGTTTTAATGAGGGTGTTTTGCACATGTTCAAGCGTTTCGATATCAATTACCGAGCGCTGATTGGCTTTTGCGGTATCGACAGAGTTCTGATGCAATAGATCTGCATTACGGCGCAGCAGTTCATTGGTGGCATCATCAATGGTATTGGCCAGCTGGACACTGTTCTTTTGTTCGCTCAGAGAAATGGCCAGACTGATCTGGTTTTTCCATGCCGGTAAAGTAATATTTTTAATGGCATAAAACTTGTCGACCAGCATCAGGTTGTTGGACTGAATAATCCGGATCATCGGCAAGGTTTGCATGGCAGATTGCTGTAAAACCTGCAAATCGCTGACCCGTTTTTCCAGATTATTGGCCAGATGGTTCAGATCATAAATTTTCTGTGTTGTGGTTTGATCTTGTGGCAAAGCGGTTAAAGCGGAGATTTCCTGCTGCAGCTCCTGCTCACGTAAACGGCCGGCTGCAATATGTACGCCTAACTGTTTATATTCATCCTGTACCCCGTCAAACATTTTATCCAGGGTATCTACACGCGCTTTCAAACCGGACTGCGAGGTTTCAATTTCTTTGACCAGCACATCGAGCTGCTCTTTGGTGGTATTGAAATGTGCATCAAAGTTACCTTTTGCACCTTTGAACTTGCTCAGGAGATTACCAAAAAAACCTGAACTTTTCTTTTGACTTAAAATGCTGCTGGTATTCAGTTGCTGGGCCACCTGCACCACCTGATTCAGTTTCTGCCCTGTCGCATCCAGATCTCTATTTTGGACCAGATTCAGTAATTCATCAGTATAGGTCGAGGTTTTGGTCGCAATATTTTTACCATACTCAGCCACGCTGTTATGACTCATATCCTGCAATTCTTTACGTGCTGCCAGTACTTCCTGAAAGTCAGCAGGTTGCAAGCCCAGTTCTTTCAGATCCATTTGCTGAAATTTTTGTTCGACCAGTTCATTCGAGCTTTCAACAGGTAAATTTACTAAATCAGACTTGGTCATGGTTCACCTTATATTGTTATGTTTTCGAGGGTTTCTCGAGGGATTTTTTTAACGTTTTAATCAGACTTTCACGGCTATTATCAAGTTTTTCCAGATCACTTGTCGAGTGCTTGCTCTGGCTTTGTTGGACATGATATTGCCAAGCCGGAATCAAGACCTGTTGCGCTTCTTTAAAGCGGTCTAATAAGCTAAAGGACAGCTGCTGTGAAAGCTGCATCTGGGTAATGGCAATGTCATTACTGCTTTGCAAGGTACGCAGTGTATTGATTTTCTTGGAAAGCCGCTCAGAAAAATTATCCAGTGGATGCTGGTTTTTGATGAACAGCGGATATTCTGATAAAAACTCGTCTGCCGCGACAATATGCTTGGCCATCTGCTCACGTAGACCCAAAAGCTGCTGAAAACGGGCCTGAGATTTCTGGATTTCAATCTGTAACTTACGACTTAGGTGATCTGCTTGATCGAGTAAACGGTCCAGTCGCTGATAATATTCAACCTGACTCGAACCATAATCCAGATCGATCCCAAGCCATTTTTGTAGTGCATTAAATTTACGTTTTTTCAGATATTTTTTAGATTCTGCCAAAGCCTGAATCAATTGCTCAATGGTCTGGCTCAGCTGTTGGGTCAAATGCGGATCGACCCCATTTAATAACACCGATTGTGCCTGAATCAGAGAATCCGCATAATGATTCAGTCCATATTGATGGCTCAGTACAGGCACAAGTTCATTACGTTTGATCGCCAGTATTTCTTCACGATCAAAAGACATGTCAGTCAAGGCGGGTAAAGCTTCAAATCGCGACATGACGAAGACTGTATCCTTTTAGAGAGATTAAATAAAAATCTTGAATATCCTCGAATGTAGCAAAAAAACAGACCACGTTGTGTATATTTATCCAGAAATTCGTTACATCACTTTAACTAAATCCATGTTTTATCTTTATTTTAATTATATTTTTTGCAATGAAAGCAAATGTGTTTGATAAATTTTGCTGTACTGCTAGCTTAGTCTGATGAAACTCTTGAACATCAATCATAAATCATAGATGAAAAAAGCCATATTACTATGGCTTTTGAGCATGCGTTCAAGACAATATCAGAGATAATCCCCGGTACTCTCTGGCTGATAAAGCACTTTTTCAATGGTCACTTTCATGGTGTGGCCATCTGGTTGTGGCCATTCAATGGTTTGACCTTCGGCTAAGCCCAGAATGGCTGCGCCTATCGGTGCAATCACATTCACCTGACCTTTATCACCTTTAAACTCATGTGGGTAAACCAGTGTGACTTCCACAGGCTCTGGAGACGGTGCAATAGTCAGTAACACACGCGAATGCATGGTGACAATATTACTTGCGATCTCCGCGGGGCCAACTATTTCAGCACGTGCCAGTTCATCTTCCAGACGGATCATGGTTTCGCTCAGCTTGGTCTGATGCTCAAGCATGGTTTCCAGACGATCTAAATCCTGCTGAGATAAAATAATAGTGGTTTTATTCATCCTGATTACCTTTGTTAGATACCTAAATAAAAAATTAATGAATCAACAGCCAACAGGAACACCAAATACAGGTTGTGCCCATATTTGAATGATTCCTATAAATACAATGTTCAAATTTAAAGAAAATGATCTCATTCACAGCGCTTATTGCACCAACACTTGAGCTCGTCTGAAATTTGCATAAAAATTTTCAGGTACTAAGCAGAATGTACAGGGTGGATCTAAAAAGCTGGCAATGAATAAATCAGTTCTTTTAAATATTTAAAAATGAGATTGGTCTATAAAAGACTTTAAGCCAGATTCAGAAAAACGCAATATGATTTTGTTGATGACTCATTTTCTTGTCCTATCAACATCAGCTATAAAATATTAAGCCTGAATCATGGTGCGATATAGATATAGTTCAACTCGAATTGCGCTAAACCAAATCCTGATTTTTGTCTCGTCATTTTAACAGCTATAAAAAAAGCTCCCGGTTGGGAGCTCCTTTCCGATTAAAACCGATTATGCATAAACTGGGAATTTAGCACATACAGTTTCAACCTTCGCTTTCACCGCGTTAATGACCGTTTCATCACCTTTCGCATCCAGAATGTCAGCAATCCAGCCTGCAAGGTCACGTACTTCAGCTTCACCGAAACCACGGGTTGTTACTGCAGGTGTGCCGATACGGATACCTGAAGTCACGAACGGAGAACGTGGATCGTTTGGTACAGAGTTTTTGTTCACAGTAATGTGCGCAGCACCTAACCAGGCATCCGCTTCTTTACCTGTGATATCTTGTTTGATTAACGACAACAAGAACAAGTGGTTCTCAGTACCGCCAGACACAATATCATAACCACGAGCGATTAGCACTTCAGCCATGGCTTTTGCATTCACCACAACTTGCTTTTGATATTCTTTGTATTCAGGCGCCATCGCTTCTTTAAAGCAGATCGCTTTCGCTGCAATCGCGTGAACCAAAGGACCACCTTGGTTACCCGGGAATACAGCAGACTGTAATTTTTTCTCGATTTCTTCGTTTGCTTTCGCAAGGATTAAACCAGAACGTGGACCACGAAGTGTTTTGTGAGTCGTTGTCGTTGTTACGTCAGCAATTTGCACTGGGCTTGGGTAAACGCCAGCAGCAACCAGACCTGCAACGTGCGCCATATCAACAAACAGGTAAGCACCCACTTTGTCCGCGATGTCACGGAAACGCTGCCAGTCTACGATTTGGCTGTATGCAGAGAAACCTGCAACGATCATACGTGGCTTGTGTTCCACCGCTAAACGTTCAACTTCTTCATAGTCGATTTCGCCAGTTTCTGGGTTTAAACCATATTGAATCGCGTTATATGTTTTACCAGAGAAGCTTACTTTTGCACCGTGAGTCAAGTGACCACCGTGAGCAAGGCTCATACCCAAAACTGTATCGCCAGGGTTAAGAAGCGCTAAGTAAACCGCTGAGTTTGCTTGTGAACCAGCATGTGGCTGAACGTTAGCATAATCAGCACCAAAGAGTTCTTTAGCACGGTCAATCGCCAATTGTTCGATCACGTCTACGTATTCGCAACCGCCATAGTAGCGTTTACCTGGGTAGCCTTCCGCATATTTGTTAGTGAGTTTTGAACCTTGAGCTTCCATGACTGCTGGTGAGCAGTAGTTTTCAGAAGCGATTAGCTCAATATGAGCTTCTTGACGAGCATCTTCATTCGAGATTGCTTGAGCTAATTCTGGATCAAATTCAGCAATAGAGATATTGGCAAACATTAGCGAGGTCCTATTGATTTAGGGCTTTTAAGCCGTGCTAAGATTGGCGCGTATTGTAGCATGAAGTTTTGCATTTTCGATCATGAACTTTCTGCAGTTTTTTATAAATATTGCTCTAGCCTTTAGAAATCATGACCAATTTAAGTAAAATCAAATTATTGAATTGGCGTTAAAGTTTTTAACTTTTAAAATTTTGAGCATTTTTTATTCCTTCACTATCTAGTCTTGTTTAAAATGTGAAAAGACTGGTTTTCTCGAGCGCTCCGCAAGCATTTTAAAATGAGATTCAAGCTAAGTTCTGCTTACCCTTTTTATCCCCTATAAACCTAGAGCAGCGACTTCGTGTTAATCCCTAGAACATTTCAGGTGTACCGCTAACTCTTTTCCTGCATGAGAGTTCTGAACCTTAACCTGCAGCAAGATTGGATTTATTGACAGCATTCTTTGCGCTAAAAAGTACGCCAATCTCAACTTTTTAAGTCATTGAAATGAGAAGGACATAACCTCACTTTAATTTCGACCAAGAAAATAAAATTACAGTTATGTCCATTGAAGAATTTATCATCTTTGTCTATTTAATTATA